>JADBJL010000090.1 GCA_014874455.1 Thermomicrobiaceae bacterium | reverse complement strand
GAGCTGCACTGGTTCCGCCCGTGGGCGCAGGCGCTGGAGTGGACCGCACCCTGGGCCAAGTGGTTCGTCGGCGGGCAGCTCAACGTGGCCTACAACTGTGTCGATCGACACGCCCAGAGCTGGCGGCGGACGAAGGCGGCGATCGTCTGGGAGGGAGAGCCGGGCGACTCGCGCGTCCTGACCTACCAGGATCTGCACCGCGAGGTACAGAAGTTCGCGAACGTGCTCAAGAGCCTGGGCGTCGGGCGTGGCGATCGGGTCTCCATCTACCTGGGCATGGTGCCGGAGCTGCCCATCGCGATGCTGGCCTGCGCTCGTATCGGCGCGCCGCACAGCGTGGTGTTCGGCGGCTTCAGCTCTGACGCGTTGCGTGACCGCATCCAGGACGCCGGTGCCAAGGTGCTGATCACCCAGGACGGGGCGTGGCGGCGCGGCTCCGTTGTACCGCTGAAGCACCTTGCGGATCGGGCGCTTGCCGAGTGTCCGACGGTCGAGAAGGTCGTCGTCGTGCGCCGGATTGGCCAGCCAGCCGGTGCGCACATGGTCGAGGGGCGGGATTTCTGGTGGGACGAGTTGATGGAGGACGCCCCGCCTGAGTGTCCGGCCGAGCCGCTCGACAGCGAGCACCCGCTCTATATCCTGTACACCTCCGGGACGACGGGGAAGCCGAAGGGCGTGCTACATACCACCGGGGGCTACCTGATCGGTGTGCACCTGACCACCAAGTGGGTCTTCGACCTCAAGGACGAAGACTACTACTGGTGCACGGCCGACATCGGCTGGGTCACGGGCCACAGCTACATCGTCTACGGGCCGCTCTCCAACGGCGCGACTTCAGTGATGTACGAAGGGGCTCCGGACTGGCCGGAGAAGGACCGCTACTGGCAGATCGTCGAGAAGTACCGCATCAACGTGCTCTACACCTCGCCGACGTTCATCCGCACAGCGATGAAGTGGGGCACGGAGTGGCCGGCCAAGCGGGATCTCTCCAGCCTGCGGCTGCTCGGGACGGTGGGGGAGCCGATCAACCCCGAGGCCTGGATGTGGTACCACGAGCACATCGGGCATGGGCGCTGCCCGATCGTCGATACCTGGTGGCAGACCGAGACGGGCATGATCCTGATCACGCCACTACCGGGGGTGGTGACGACGAAGCCCGGCTCGGCCACCATCCCCTTCCCCGGCGTGGGGGCGGAGATCGTCGACGAGGCAGGTAACCCCTGCCCGCCGAACGCCGGTGGCTACCTGCTGCTGACGCGGCCGTGGCCGGCGATGCTGCGGACGTTCTGGGGCGACCCGGAGCGGTACGTGCAGACGTACTGGTCGCGCTTCCCGGGCCGCTACTTCACGGGTGACGGCGCACGCAAAGACGAGGATGGCTACTTCTGGATCACCGGTCGCGTGGACGACGTGGTCAATGTCGCGGGGCACCGGCTCTCGAACATCGAGATCGAGAGCACGCTGGTGGCCCACCCGGCGGTGGCCGAGGCGGCCGTGATCGGCCGGAGTGACCCGATCAAGGGACAGGCGATCGCAGCGTTCGTGGTGCTCAAGGCCGGCTTTGCTCCGAGCGAGAACCTCCGCGATGAATTGCGCGAGTGGGTGGCTGAGAAGATCAGCCCGATCGCGCGGCCGTCCGACGTCTTCTTCACGGCCGACCTGCCGAAGACACGCTCCGCGAAGATCATGCGTCGGCTGTTGCGCGACATCGCGGAGGGGCGCGTGCTCGGGGACACCACGACCCTGACCGACCCCGCGGTGCTCGAGGAGATCAAGCGTCAGTACGAGGAGTACGAGCAGGCCGACTGAACGGCTCAGGCGTCACTGACCGGCCTGAGGAACATTCATCAGGCACCGTGCCTGCGCTAGCGACGACGGGTTTGCCCGCCGCGCCAGGTACGGTGCCTGGCGTAACTATCCCCGTCGGACGGTGTCCTGCTACCTCGGCAGGTTGCTCCGTTACGGAGACGGGAGAGACGACAGGGGGCCGCTCTCTGTGCGCTCGGTCGAACCTGGTCGGATCGAGCCTGGGCCTGTCGTGCGCAGTGCGCCCTACCGCCGCTTACTGCGCCTAGCCGCGCGCCTATCCGTCGACGCTGTCGCTGCGGGGCAATCGTGCCTACACGTCATCTCCCAGGCGCGACGAGCTCCTTTGCGTCGCCGGTTTTCCGGCCGGCTCTGTCTGCCGTCCCTGCCTCGATGCGGCATCGGATCGACATGAACAACGACCACAACCGCTCTGGTACGTTCAATGGGGGAGGGAAGGGGGCGCCGAGTCGTGAAGCGTCGAGGAACACGAGCCTGGTTCGCTTGCCTGCTGCTGCTGATCCTCGTGGCCTGTCGAAGCGCACCGCCAACACCGTCCTCTTCTCCGGTCAGCCCCACCTCCGCAGCCCCCACAGCGGTCGGCACGTCGACCCCAGACGAGGCCGGGACGCCCGCCGGGCAGGCCACGCGACAGGAGTTCGCCTACGGGTTCAATGTGGCGTGGCGCGGAGACGATGAGGGTGATCAGTTCAACCAGCGCACGGCCGAGATGGTCAAAGCGGCAGGCTTCCGCTGGGTTCGCGTTCAGGTCGAGTGGAAGGCGCTCGAGAGAGAGCCAGGCCAGTGGGATTTCAGACCTCTCGACCGCCTGGTCTCGGCCTACGCCCCGCACGGGATCAACATCCTCGTATCCATCGTCGAGCCGCCCGAATGGGCGCGCGACCCCTCAGGCGAAGAGCTTCTTGCAGACTATCAGCCCTTCGAAGAGGCGATGCGTCGGCTGGCGCGGCGCTACCGTGGTCAGATCCAGGCGTGGGAGATCTGGAACGAGCAGAACCTGTCCTATGCCTTTGGCGGCCATGTCAAGATAGAGCCATATTGCCGGCTGCTTCAGGCGGGCTACGAGGGGATCAAGCAGGCTGATCCGGGGATCCTGGTCGTGTTCGGCGGGCTGACGCCCACCGGGGTCAATGACCCCACCATCGCGATCGACGACGTGTACTACCTCGAGCAGTTCTATCAGCTAGACGGGGGGAGGTGCACGAAGTACTTCGATGTGCTCGGCGTCCACGCGAACGCGACGCATAACCCACCTGACACCATGTGGCCCGACAATCCTGGCCCCGGCCCCGGATGGCGGGATCACCCCAGCTTCTATTTCCGGCGTGCCGAGCAACTCCGGGCGGTGATGGAGAAGCATGGCGATACCCGGCCGGTCTGGATTACCGAGTTCGGATGGACGACAGCGAACCCGGCCCCGGGCTACGAGTACGGGGCCCATGTGAGCGAACAGGAGCAGGCGCAGTACCTGGTGCGAGCCTTTGAGATCGCCCGCACGCAGTGGCCCTGGGTGACCGGGATGTTCGTCTGGAACCTGAACTTCTCGACGATCGTCGGGCCGGAGGACGAGAAAGGCCCGTGGTCGGTACTCAACCCGGACTGGAGCCCGAGGCCCGCCTACGAGGCGCTGCAGCGCATGCCGAAATCGTAGGGCGCTCATCCGTTCTGGCGAGGCGTCAGTGCCCAGCGCCTACCTCAGCGCCGATGCCGGCTCAGCAGCGTCCCTCGGCGAACAGCCGGGCTAGCTCGTCGACCCGGAATTCTGGCAATGGCACTACCCCAGAAGCGATGCGCATCTCCATGCGTGTCGGGTCAGCTTCGAGCTCGCCGATGATCGCCGCTGGCGTACCTGCGTCTCGGAGCAGGCTCAGCGCCTCGTCTGTCGCCTCGGGCGCGATGACAGCGACGAGGGCTCCTGAGGCGATCAACCCTAAAGGATCGATCGCGAGCACGTCGCACAGCGCGCGCGTCTCCGGGTAGATCGGAATCGAACGCGCGTCGATGGTCAAGCCGAGACCGCCAGCGAGAGCGAGTTCACGCAGGCCAGTGGCGAGACCGCCCTCGGTCGGGTCGTGGAGCGCATGGAGTCGGTCGTCCAGTCGCTCCTGCAGGAGTCGAGCGGCCCGCACGACGCTGATGCCGGGGTCGTAGAGGAAGGCGCGACATCGGGCCAGGAACGAGGCGTCGAAGTGCTCGGCAAGCCTGCTCGCGCACTCGCGGGCGAGGATCGCGGTGCCTTCGATCGCGATGCCGCGAGCGAGCAGGAGAGCGTCTCCGGGCCGTGCTCGATCGGGCCGGATCAGGCGGTCGGGCTCGACGGTGCCGACCATCATTCCGACGACGATCGGATGATCGAGCCCGGGTGTGATCTCGGTGTGGCCCCCGATCAAGGTCACGCCGAGCCCGGCGCACGCCGAACGTAGTCCTTCGCCTATCCGCTGGACGAGCTCCGGCGTGGTTCTACCTTCGGGCAGAAGCACACTGGCCAAGAACCAGCGCGGAGTCGCCCCGAGGCAGGCGACGTCGTTGGCGTTCACATTGACGGCGTACCAGCCGATCTCCTCTGTGACGAACGTGATGGGGTCGGTCTTGAGGACAAGGAGCTGATCGCCGAATCGGACAGCGGCGGCATCCCGACCGATTCCGGGCCCGAGCACGACCGACTCGTCCAGAGGGAGGTCGCTGAGGAACTGCGCAAGGAGTTCCAGCGGCACCTTGCCGACCGGTAGGAAGTGTGTCACGTTAAGAATCTCCACCACTCGCGCCTGATTCACCGCGAGGCTCGCCCAGGCTGATCCCCAGTCGTCTGGACGCATCGAGAAGCGGGTGGGTCAGCGGTACCTGACGTGGACCGCGGGCCGGCTCGGCGAGTGGCACGGTGACAACGGAGGGGATCGGCTGGCCCCGTGGATCGTTGCGGACGGCGACCATGTGTCCGAAAGCCCCTGAAGCGATGGCGTCGGTGGCAGCACAGCCGAGTGCTGTTGCCAGGGCTCGGTCACGAGCGGTGGGCGGCCCGCCGCGCTGGAGGTGGGCAAGCGCGAGGGAGCGAACTTCCAGTGATACCCGCTGCGCCAGTTCCGCCTCGAGGACTTTGCAGACCCCGCCATACTTGCGCTGGTAGGGCTGGGGGCCGGTGACTTCGTACACGGCCTCGCCGCCGCGCGGCTGGGCGCCCTCAGCCACAGCGACGATCGTGAAGCGACGTCCCGAGCGCTCGCGCCTGGTGATGACCTCGACCACTTCCTCGAGCACGAACGGGATTTCCGGTATCAGGATCGCATCGGCGCCGCCAGCCAGTCCGGCGTAGAGCGCGATCCAGCCTGCGGTACGGCCCATAAGCTCGAGCAGCATGACTCGGTGGTGGCTCTCAGCGGTACTGTGGAGCCGATCAATTGCTTCTGTCGCGACACTGACTGCCGTGTCGAAGCCGATCGTTGCCTCTGTGCCGCGAACATCGTTATCAATGGTCTTCGGAATACCGACGACCGGTACACCGAGCTGCATCAAACGGAAGGCCACAGTCAGGCTGCCGTCACCGCCGATCACGATCAGCGCGTCGACCCCGAAGCGTTCGAGCGACTGGACGAACGTCTGGCTGTGGTCACGCGGTTCGCGGTCACCCAGTTCAGGGAGCGCACACCAGAAAGGATTCGTGCGGTTGGTCGTGCCGAGCATCGTCCCACCGAGCGGGAGGAGCCCCCTTACCGAGTCGATCGTCAGCGGGCGGGCTCGGCCGGTCAGCACTCCTTCGAAGCCGTCCTCGAAGCCGATGACCGACCACCCGTGGGTAAGGATCGCGCTCTTGGTCACCGCGCGGACGGCTGCGTTCAGCCCGGGTGCATCCCCGCCCGCAGTCAGGACTCCTATTCGCCGGATCGTGGATACCATTTCAACACCAGGCTCCCACAGTCAGCCTGTCGCATGCGGCCGGCACGGTATAATCCGACCGAAGCGCATCGTGCGATGGCTTCGGTTCCACTGCATTGTACACACGTCCGCTCGCAGGACTCGCCTCGCTCGAGTAGGCTAAGCGCGAAGGGCCTGGTGCGGTGGCGCAGAGCGCCGGGCCGGTAGCCCGGTTTCCGGTGGGAGGACGGCGATCATGACGACGGAGCGCAAGTTCGTCGAGGAGCTGATCGAGCAGGAGGACGACTTCGACCGGTGGTACGTCGAGGTCGTCCGGAAGGCAGAGCTGGCCGACGACTCCCCGGTGCGAGGGACGAAGGTCATCCGGCCCTACGGCTTCGCGCTTTGGGAGCACATGCAAGCGGAACTCGATCGGCGGATCAAGGAGACAGGGGTGCAGAACGCCTACTTCCCGCTCTTCATCCCCAAGAGCATGATCGAGCGGGAAGCGGAACATATCGCTGGCTTTGCGCCCGAGGTGGCCTGGGTCACGCGCGGTGGCGACAGGGAACTCGAGGAGCCCTGGGCGGTGCGACCGACCTCCGAGGCCATTATCTGCCCGATGTTCGCTCGTTGGGTACAGTCGTACCGCGACTTGCCGATCTTGATCAACCAGTGGTGTAGCGTGGTGCGCTGGGAGGAGCGGCCACGGGCGTTCCTGCGCACGCTGGAGTTCCTGTGGCAGGAAGGGCACACCGTGCATGCGACGCTGGACGAAGCTGAGGAGCGTGCCCGGTTGATGCTCGAGGTCTATCGTGACTTCGTGGAGACCGAACTCGCCCTGCCCGTGATACCGGGACAGAAGACCGAATCGGAAAAGTTCGCTGGGGCGCTGCGCACCTATACGATCGAGGCGATGATGGGTGGCAAGCACTGGGCGCTCCAATCCGCGACTTCCCATAATCTGGGAGATCACTTCGGGCGCGTCTTCGATATCCAGTTCCTCGATGCCGAGGGTAAGCGGCGCTACGCCTTCAACACAAGCTGGGGGCTCTCGCACCGTACCATCGGCGCGATGGTCATGGTGCACGGTGACGACCGGGGACTGAAGCTCCCGCCGCGGGTGGCGCCCATCCAGGTCGTGATCGTGCCGATTTGGCGCAGCGACGACGAGCGCGTCAAGGTCGAGGGAGCGGTCGACCGGGTACGTGGCCTGTTGCGCGACGTCGTGCGTGTGCACGCTGACCTGCGGGAGGACAAGACGCCCGGCTGGAAGTTCAACGACTGGGATCTCAAAGGCGTGCCGGTGCGGTTGGAGATCGGGCCGCGCGACGTGGCTCAGGAACAGGTGACGTTGGTTCGGCGCGACGTGCTCGGCAAGCGCCAGGCCATCCCGATCAGCGGGCTCACGAAGGCCGTGACTGAGACTCTGGACGACGTCCAACACAGCCTCTTCGCTGCAGCGAAGCGAATGCTGGACACGCACACCGAGGATGTCAGCGATTATGAGCGCCTCAAGGAGCGCGTGGCCGCCAACGCCGGGTTCTCACGCGCGTTCTGGTGTGGGAGTGCCGAGTGCGAGGCGCGGGTGAAGGCTGAGACCCGTGCGACCATTCGCTGTATCCCGTTCGAGCAGCCGGAACAGGTCGGCCCGTGTCTCGTCTGCGGTGAGGCTGGACGGTTCCAAGTGATTTGGGCACGGGCGTACTAGTGGGCGTTGCGGGCGAGTCACCGAGAGATGCCGAACGAACGCTGGCTGGTGTTGCGCACCTCTTGATCCTGGCTTCGCTGTGGGGTGCCGTCATCTCCCTGGTCATCTGGTGGCGAGAGCGCGAACGATCGGGCTACGTGGGGTTTCACGCAGCGCAGGCGGCACTCTACCAGATTGGGGTCTATATTTTGAGTATCGTGTTTGCGTTCATGCTGGTTGGCCTGCTCTGGATACCGTTCGTGGCAGTCTGGCCGCTCGTGCTGAGGGCCGGCCAGGAGGGCGAATCGTTCGGCGCGGCCGGGACTATCTGGTTGGTCAGCATCGTGGGCGTCGCGTCGATCACGGTCGTGGCTTCGGTCTTTCTTTCCCTGGGTGCCATCGCCTACGGGGTCTATGCGGCGATTCAGTGCTTTCGCGGCCGGCCCTTCCGATACGTGCTGCTGGCAAGGATCGCGGAGCGGATGACGCCAGAGGGCAGCCAGCATCGCGATTCGTAGTCCGGAGACCGCAGCGACGAGAATCCGATCGTGAATGCTCGCGCTCTGCTCGAGCGAAGCGAGCGCTAGCCCGACGGCCAGCCCTTGGATGTGCCTGGCCGCCGAGGTGCTGTCGGGCTGCTCTGCTTCTGTCAACCCCTTGACGCGTTGCCTGCACCGAGTGGGGGTGGGCTGTCGCGTGAAGGGAACAGAGCGGTGAGCATCGTCGGGTGGATCATCGGCGCGATCGCCCTGCTAGGCATCGACCGCGCAGTAGCCGGTGGCACGAGGGCATAGCACAGTAGGGCCGACAACCGAGGCCACGTGCGGATTGTATAGACCAGGCCGAGAGTCCCTCCGCCTGGTTGCTTGCCAGAAGGGGATGCGCATGCCCAGGTGCAGTCGCTTCGCCTGAGGAAGTCGGCGCCATCGGGAGGGACGGCCCCTGGCTAGCACCGGTCGTGGTCGTCAGTCAGTGGCGGAAGGGGTGGGATTCGAACCCACGAGGCGCTCATCACGCCCACGCGATTTCCAGTCGCGCGCACTCGGCCAGCTATGCGACCCTTCCGTAAATGTAGCGGAGGGGGTGGGATTCGAACCCACGAGGGCTCATCGCCCTACCGCTTTTCGAGAGCGGCACCATAAACCACTCGGACACCCCTCCGCGCCTATTATAGCAATGCAGGGCAAGAGCCCTGCATCGTCCTGGTACGCCCGGAGGGACTCGAACCCCCGACCTTTTGGTCCGCAACCAAACGCTCTATCCTCTGAGCTACGGGCGCCCGTCTTGAGTTGTCGCGCCAATAGCGCTCGTCCCAGCGCACGAGTATACCATGTTCAGGCAGCGGAACGCAACTGCTCTTCTGGCGCGAAAGACGCGCGCCTGGGATCGCGTTTCCGGCGCCTCATCGGGCTTGCTCGCTGCCCGTTACCCCCTCGGGTGAGGTCTTAGCTCGGCGATGACCCGTAATGTCGCAGCCTCTGCCTGTATCTGGACACCGGTGCCGTGCCGTCGGCCCACCGGGTACTGGGCTGCTGCCCCCGGCGCACGCGAACGGGCTCGGCCTACGAGCTCGCGGTGTCGCACGGTGCGAGAAGCAGGAACGGCTCCTCTGACTTCCCACCGCTGAAACCGCACGGGTCGCTCTGGGGTACTGACCAGCTCCCCTGGAGACCGCTCAAGACAGTCGACCAGCGACTGCTGCTCCTGGCGATCCGGTGCTCGACGATGTAGAGCGCGGCGGCTCCGGCGGCGTGCGGACTGGCCATCGAGGTGCCGCTGTAGGTCCCATAACCGTCTGGAACAGTGGAGCGGATGCAGACGCCGGAGGCCGCCAGGTCGACGACCGAGCCGTAGTTGCTGAAGGTGGCGAACGTGTCGTCGGCGCCGACGTCGCTACGGCACGTTGGTGATGCTTGGCCGCCGGCCTTGCCGTCGAAATCAGCCATGGCCGACACCGCGATCACCCGCGGGTGGTTCGCGGGGCTGAAGGTGCTGGCGTCTTTCCCGCTGTTGCCAGCCGCGACCACGTAGACGACACCCGCGTCGGTCGAGCGGTTCAGCGCCGTGTTCAAGCTCTGGCTGCTGCACTCGCAGCCGAGACTCATGTTCGCCACCTCGATTCTGCTGGCGTTCGCCGTCACCCAGTCGATGCCAGCGATAATCCACGACATATACCCGCTGCCGTTATCGCTGAGTACCTTGACAGCCCAGAGCCGAGCGCCCGGAGCGACGCCCACCACGCCGGTGCCGTTGTCCAGCGCAGCGGCGATGCCCGCCACGTGGGTACCGTGCCCGTTCTTGTCCCCGAATCCACCGGACTTGCACTTCGGCCGGACGATACCGCTGGTTGTACAGTTCACGCCGCCAGCGATGTTCAGGTCGGGGTGCGTGGCGATGCCGGTATCGAGGATCGCAATGTCCACGTCAACGCGCTGGTCTGAGCCGTCGATCCTGGCCGTCGGGTTCTTGTCGGCCTCGATGCGGTCGACGCCGGTCGGCAGCTCTGCGAACGCGTAGACCACCTGATCTGGCTCGACGTAGGCCACGCGAGGATCGCTCGCGACCGCCGCGACTGCCTGAGCGGGAAACTCCGCCGCGAACCCTTTGAGCGCGTGCTCGTAGACGAGGCCGAGCGCGCCGCCGTGTCGCTGGGTGAGGCTTCTCGCCACGGCGAGCGGGTCACCTGCACTCTCGTGCAGCACCACGATCACGCGTACCCTGCCTGAGGGCGCAGCCGCCACGACGGAGTCGGTCGAGAGGGGCCGAGCGACTAGTCCGAGAGAAGTGAGCACCAGAGCGAGCGTCAACATGATTGCAGTAGCTGGGCGGCTCATCGCTTCCGCCTTTGCCTGTCTCCGCACCGCTCGGTAGGGAGAACCGGCGCGATTCGAGACGGTATTGAAAACCTGACGACCTCTGGCCAAGAGAATGCTTGAGCATGCGTTTAGCAGTTCTCCTGGCTGCTGTCAAGGGGTCATTCTTCGACGTGCTCCGCCTCCTCGTAATAGTCGAGGCGGCGCGCGGAAATCAACGCTTGAATCTCCTGGATTCCGATACCAAACCGGTGTAGTGTGTGTCGAACCATCTCCAGGCCTGCCTCAAAGCTCGGTTGGACGACCTCGCTCGCGCCGGCCTCCACGAGCCGTTGGACATGCACACGGTGCTCAGCACGAGCGATGATGTCGAGGGATGGGTTGAGACGACGGGCCAGGCGTACAGCCACCTCGGCGGCGAATGGGTCGGGCACGGCGACAGCGAACATCCGCGCCTGCGGGATGCCAGCAGCTAAGAGAACCTGCTCGTTGCTCACGTCACCGTAGATAGCCACTACGCCGCGTCGTCTGAGCAGGCGAATCGTCTCCGGGTCACGGTCGATCACGACGTAACGAAAGCGGCGACGTTCGAGCGCCCGTACGACCTCGCGGCCTGTTCGTCCGTAGCCAGCTACCACGACGTGACCACGCAGCGGAATGCTGTCGGGAGCAGGGTCGGGCAAGAGAGCCGGCTCGCTGGCAGCGATGATCCGCAGCGGCAGCGCGAGTACCGGTGCGAGGCGATGGGCTGAGCTGACTAGCACGGAATTGCCGACGATCGAGATGAGCGCGGTCGCGATGATCGCGTTGTAGAGCTGTGGCTCGATGATATTCAACGCCAGTCCCTGGAGCGCCAGGACAAAGGAGAACTCACCGATTTGGGCCAGATAGATTCCGGCTTGCGTCGCGCTCTCGGCTGGATAGCCGAGGCGAGTAAGGACGAGCGCCGTGACGATCCCTTTGACGACGATGACGGCTGTAAGGATGACGAGCACGACCGGCCAATCCTGGACGAGCACGCCGGGATTGAGCAGGAGGCCGAGCCCGGCGAAGAACATGACGCTGAACACGTCGCGGAGCGGGATGACTTCGCCGAGCACTTGCGAGGCGAACTCGGATTCGGAGACGACAACGCCCGCGAGGAACGCGCCGAGCGCGAACGAAAGACCCGCAGCCTCGCTGGCCAGCGCGACGCTGAAAGCGATGGCGATGATGCTCAACAGGAAGAGTTCGCGTGACTCCAGTCGCGCGACCTGGTAGAGCGCCCAGGGGACGAGGCGTGTGCCGAGCACAGCGAGCAGGAGCAGTACCGTGCCGGCGACCAGGAGCGAGGCGAGGAGATTGCTGACCACGTCCACTGCGCGCTGCGCAGTCCATGCCGGCATGATGGCGAGGAACGGGACGACTGCAACGTCTTGTGCGAGAGCAATACCGACGATCAGCCGCGCGTACGGCTGGTTCAACGTGCCGCGCGACTGCATGAGCGTCAGGGCCACGACGGAGCTCGACATGGGCACGATTTCGGCGAGCAGCACCGCCTGGCCGAACGGGAGTCCGATGCCAGCGAAGAGCGCGCCGGCGATTGAGGCGGTGAGCAGGATCTGCAGTCCGCCGCCCCAGAGGGCGATCCGGCGAAGCTCGAGCAACTCGCGAAAGGAGAAATGCACTCCCAGGGAAAACATCAAGAACGTGACACCGAGGTCAGCGAAGGACTGGATTGCCTCTCCTCCGATGGAGACGAAGGGGTTTGCCTGGCCGAGGAACAGTCCGGCCGCGAGGTAGCCGAGGACAACCGGCTGGCGCAGCCGCCGGGCGATCGCGCCGCAGAGCAGCGCGAGGCTCAGCAGCATGAGGAATTCGATGAAGACCCTCGTGTTTTCCACATTCCTCCAATACCAGCATGACCTTCGTGTACGCCGTGCTCCTACTGGCACGGGGCAAGCCTGCGTCGCGCCCGGGATCCCTCGGGGAAGACGCGAGCTCACGCACTCTCAGCGGCCGCAACACACCGAGTGAGGGGACGGTTGCGCCGCACGCCTGTGTGCTCAAGATACTAAATGCGAACCCCCCAGCGTCACGGCGTCGGCCAAGTGCGGGTCAAAAGGCCGAGCCGCTCGTGGAGCTGTGTCGCGTTGACACAGCCTGGCGGCTCTGTCATACTGGTGTACGTACATGCTCTGGCAACCTTGGTGCGGAGCAGAGTGGCCAGTAGAATGGAGATTGCCGCCCCGCATCGCGCAGGCGATGTGTGCGGCCACCGGGGCGGACGGTTCACCACCGGCCAGCCAGAGCAGGGAGCGCCAGCAGGCATGAAGAGCAGCGACATCCGTCGTGCGTTTATCGACTTCTTCGCCGAGCGCGGGCACGTGCAGGTGCCCAGTTCGTCCCTGATCCCCAGCGATCCGACCGTCTTGCTGACGACGGCCGGGATGCAGCAAATGGTGCCTTTCTTCCTGGGCCTCGAGCGACCACCGGCCAACCGGCTCGTGTCTATCCAGAAATGCTTCCGCACGGTCGATATCGATGAGGTGGGCGACGAGAGTCACCTGACCTTCTTCGAGATGCTTGGCAACTTTTCGGTGGGTGACTACTTCAAGGCGGAGGCGATCTCCTGGGCCTGGGAGCTGCTGACCGAGCGGTTCGGCATCCCCGCCGAGCGGTGGTATCCCACCGTCCATCCTGACGACGATTTCTCCTACGCGTACTGGCGGGACGTAATCGGCGTGCCGGAGTCGCGCATTTACAAGCTGGCGGACAACTGGTGGGGGCCGGTCGGCGCGACGGGGCCGAACGGGCCTGACTCGGAGATCCATTACGACCGCGGTGAGGAGTTCGGGTGCGGGCGGCCCGAGTGTGGCCCTGGGTGCGACTGCGGGCGCTTTCTCGAGACCTGGAACCTGGTCTTCATGGAGTTCTTCAAGGAGGCCGACGGCAGCCAGCGCCCCTTGCCCAAGAAGAACATCGACACCGGCATGGGGCTGGAACGGATCTCCATGATCCTCCAGGGTACCGGCTCAGTCTTCGAGACTGACCTGTTCTACCCAATCCTGGAAGAGGCGGCCGGGCTGGCCGGCGTGCGCTACAAGCGGGATCCCCGTGTCGACCGCTCGCTCCGCGTCATCGCCGACCATGCGCGTGGTGTCACGTTCCTGATCGGTGACGGGGTCTTCCCAGGCAACGAAGGGCGTGGCTACGTCCTGCGACGGGTGCTTCGCCGGGCTATCCGCCACGGCCGGTTGCTCGGTCTGCAACAGCCGTTCCTCGGTGCGCTGGCCGACGTGGTCATCGAGCTCTTCGGCCAGCAGTATCCGGAACTGGTCGAAAAGCGCGACCGGATCAAGCGCGTGATCGCACACGAAGAGGAGCATTTCAGCCGGACGCTGGCTGCCGGTATGGCGCGCTTCGATGCGCTCGTCGACCAGCTCAAGCGGGCTGGCGAGACCACGATTCCTGGGGTAGAGGCGTTCCGCCTCTACGATACCTATGGCTTCCCGCTGGAGCTGACAGAGGAGCTCGCGAGGGAGGAAGGTCTCGGGGTCGATCGTGCCGGGTTCGAGTCGGCGTTGGAGCAGCAGCGCGTGGTGAGCCGAGCGGGCGCCGCTACCCGCTTCGCGGACACCGTCCGCCAGCGAGCCGAACTCTACGCCCGCTACAGCGTGCAGCCGACCGAGTTCCTCGGCTACTCGCAACTCGAGGCCGAGGCGACGATCGTCGGCATCCTCGACCTGACGCGCGCGATCGAGAGCGCTGAGGCTGGCCAGGAGATCGAGGTGATCTTGGATCGCACGCCCTTCTATGGCGAAGCTGGTGGGCAGGTCGGCGATACCGGAATCATCCGCACAGAGACAGGTGTGGCGGATGTCCTCGATACCCAGCGGCCGACACCAGAGTTGATCGTGCACCGCTGCCTGGTGCGTGAAGGCTTCCTGCAGGCGGGGCAGCGCGCCGAAGCGGCCGTTGACGGCGAGCGCCGGGCGGCGATCAAACGCAACCACACCGCCACGCACCTGCTCCACGCAGCGCTTCGCCGGATACTGGGCGAGCACGCGCAGCAAGCGGGCTCGCTGGTCGCGCCGGATCGGCTGCGCTTCGACTTCACGCACCTCGAGGCGCTGAGCCAGGAGCAACTTCGGGCCGTCCAGAGCTTCGTCAACGAGCATGTGCTCCGCGACGAGCCGGTACTGGCTGAGTACAAGCCGTACCGGGAGGCGATCGCTGAGGGGGCTATCGCCCTCTTCGGAGAGAAGTACGGGGAGCTAGTTCGCGTCGTGTCGATTCCCGGCGTGAGTATGGAGCTGTGTGGCGGTACTCACGTCTCACGCACGGGTGAGATCGGCCTCTTCCTCATCACCGAAGAGTCCAGCGTGGCCAGCGGTGTGCGCCGCATCGAGGCGATCACGGGGAAGCGCAGCGCGGAGTTCGCGTGGGAGTTGCTCGGCGTCGCTCGGACGCTCTCCCAGCAGCTTCACGCGCCGATCGCGCAACTACCTGCGGAAGTCGAGCAGCTCCGTGAAGAGCTGCGTCAGGCGCGGCGTGACAGCGAGCGCTTGCGCGCTGAGCTCGCGTCCGAGCGTGCTGCTCACCTGGTACACCAGGCGATTGCGGTCGATGGAATCAAGGTCTTGAGCGCGCGGGTCGATGCCCCGAGCGTCGACGTGTTGCGAGCCATCGGTGACCGGCTGCGCGAGCGGCTCGGATCCGGCGTCGTCATCCTGGGTACATCGATCGACGACCGACCGACACTGATCGCGATGGCGACACGCGACGCAGTGCAGCGTGGTGTCGATGCCGGGAAGGTAATCAGAGCGATCGCACCGATCGTCGGTGGGCGCGGCGGAGGCCGAGCCGAGCTAGCCCAGGGCGGTGGAAGTGACCCGTCGCGGTTAGAGGAGGCACTCGCTGCGGCCCGGACGGTCATCGAGCAGCAGGTTCGGACAGCGCACGCCGGCGGCTGAGCGAGCCGGTCTACCCGGGGGTGGAGCATGACGACGAGCAGCGCTACGCGATTCGTCTTACGGGATGACCGTGATCTTGACCGCTTGCTCGAGCGTCTCACCTCCGGTCGATCCGAGACGCTGACCGTCGAGGTTCCGAAAGGCAGCAGTGCTCTTCTGGCGGCGAGCGAATTCCGTCGCATCCTCGCCGCGTTGAACGAGTCGGCCGTATCCCTGAGTCTCCAGCTCGATCCTGACGACCGCCGCCGCCGGAGCATGGCGTGGATGCTCGGCCTGCCGCTGGCCGAGGACAGCGAAGCAGGCGAAACGCTTCGAGATACGGACGCCCGTGAGCTGCGCGAGGCCTCCGGCCCGCCGGTGTTGTCCTCTGGTGACCAACCGACGGCGGATCTCGGTACATATACGCCCAGCTTGTCGGGTCGCCTGCGCTCCGGAGCGACGCGTCACCGCTCCGTCACCGGCACCATCGTCGTCGCGACGAAGGAGATCGAGCGTAGTGCCGCCACTGGCTCAGCTTCGCTCGACCACCGGCAGGGGCGTGTGGCCGAACGGTTCACCAGCGCCATCGCTGACGGCCGGGCCAGACGGCCGTCGCGCGGGCCAGAGGTGACTCGCCTTCAGACACGGGTGGCGCGCGTCTTGCTCGTGGCGTGCCTGCTGTTGATCGCTGCCGCAACGGCTGGCACGCTGATCGTGGTTCTGGTGCCGCGCGCTACCATCACGCTCGTGCCGGAGACGCGAACGCTCGAACTCGAGTTCACCTATGGGCTGGCGACGGGCGAACGCCGACTCGACCTCGCGCTTGCGCCGCGTGCGATCGAGCGCAGGATCGCTGTCGACCTGTCAGCGCCGGTCACCGGTGAGCGCTTCGAGCCCGACGGTACGGCAAGCGGCACAGTCGATCTCATTAACCCGTTTCCACAGGCGGTGACGGTTCCAGCCGGCACATCGCTCATCGGGAGGAATGGTAGTCGTTACCTCACGGTCGAAGACGTGACGGTACCGGCTGCCGACCCGTTCGGTTCCCTGTCGTTCGGCTCAACGCGCGTAGCGATCCAGGCGGAGGTGGCTGGGCCTGACGGAAATGCTGACCCCGGTGTGGTGACGGGGCAACTCGACAACGGCGTGTTCTATCGAAACCAGGAAGCTGTCACCGGTGGCACGCTGAAGCGCATACCGCTGGTTACGGAGGCTGACATCGAGGGCCTTAGGGAACGGGCCCGGGCTGAACTCCAGGCGCGAGTCGAGCAGGCGCTGAATGAGACGCTCGCGCCGGGGGAACTGCTGGTCGACGGCAGCACCGAAATCGGCGAACCGAGTTTCGAGTTCAGCCACCGGGCAGGGGATGCAACGGATCAGCTCACGGTGCATGCGGCGCTGACGGTGCGTGCCCGCGCGTACAACCCGGAAGCGATGCACCAGCAGGCCCAGGATGAGGCCGGGCGTCGGCTAGCGCGGTTGGCGGGGCCGAACGATGTTGTGCTGGGAAACACGCTCGACTTCTCACAACCTGAGGCTATCGATTCGGCCGGCCTGGCCTGGCGAATCAGGGCCCGTGGCCAAGCGCGAGCCGTGTTGACAGAGGCCCAACTCGCGGCCGTACGCCAGGCGGTGCTCGGCCGGCCGCTAGACGAAGCGGAAGCGGCATTGCGCCAGATCGATGGGATAGCCGAGGCGAGGATCACTCTGGAGCCCGACTGGGCCCCGCGCCGCATGCCGGAGTTCGCCTCGCAGATCGAGGTGGTCGTCGAGAGTGAATGAACATGGGCGTCGTCGCTATCTGGGACTCGACGTCGGCGGCCGAAGAATCGGTGTGGCGGTCAGCGACGAGTTGGGGATGATCGCAAGCCCGCTGGAATCGCTGGAGCGCTCCGAGCGCGGAATCGAGCGGCTGCGGGCGCTTGTTGAGCAGTTCGACCCCCAGGTGATCGTAATCGGGCTCCCGACCGGCATGTCGGGTCGGGAGGGGCAGCAGGCTGCCGAGGTGCGAGAGTTCGGAGAACAGCTCCGAGCGCTGCTGCAACGGCCGATCGTGTACTGGGACGAGCGGCTCACGACCGCCATCGCTGAGCGGGCGCTGATCGAGGCAGGCACCCGGCGTGCCAGGCGAAGAGGGATCGTCGATGCTGTCGCCGCTGCCTTGATTCTGCAGAGCTATCTCGACTCGCGGCGAAGGGGAAACGACGCTCAGGAGCCGGGGGACGACCCGCGAACGAACGACGCTTGACGGCCTCGCTTTCCGCGGCTATACTGCCGGCAACACCGGGAGCAGAGGATGAAGCTGATCGTAGCGGTAGTCCAGAACGACGATGCAGACGCGGTGATCGACGCGCTGCTGGAAAACAACTTCCGGGCCACGCGGTTGGCGAGTACCGGAGGGTTCTTGCGCCGTGGCAATACCACTCTCCTGATCGGGGTGGAAGACGAGCAAGTCGATACCGTGCTCGAGCTGATTCGCGAGCATGCGGTGACGCGGACACGACACCAAGGCCCGGCCGGCGAAGTGCAACCGGCGGCAGCGACCGTTTTCGTTCTGAACCTGGAAGACTACCAGCGTTTGTAGGCGTTCGCCTCGCTCCCCTCCCGTCCGACGGGTCGCACCTGCTCGGCTGGAGATAGCCGCCATGAGCCTGCCATTGACCTTTCAGGTGCGGCTCAAGTGGATCCAGCTCCGTTTTCCGGTGGTGCACCTGCTCCTCAGCCTCGGGGCTGCCGGCCTGATCGGGTCGCTCGGCCAGGCATACGGGCCCCACTCGTTCCCTGCTACATGGTGGCTCGTCGCGGTGGGGCTCGTCCTCTCCTGGGCAATGGCGCTCGTGGCCCATCTGCTGGGGCATATCGTCGCCGCCAGGGTAATCGGTGACGAGCCGTACCGGTGCATGCTCTGGGTATTCGGGGACACACCCGATGGCTACCGGCTGCCCCGAGCTCCAGGGCCGGAGAGTGTCGTCGCGCTCGGAGGGCCGTTGGCGAACATCGTCCTCGGCGCGACTGCAGCGGTTCTGTGGTGGAGCGGCCATGGGGCCTGGGGGCCGACGGGTACCGCCTGGCTCAGCCTGTCCGCGGCCTCGTTCACTCTGGGGCTGGTCAACTTGTTGCCGGGGCAACCGCTCGACGGCGGGAGAATTCTCACCGCGCTGCTCCTGTACTTGCATGACGCCTCGAGCGGGGTTCCTCGGCTCATACTCGCGCTCGGGAGGCTGATGGCGCTGTTCCTTCTCGGACTCGCTATCATGGTCCTCCAGGTCGAGACGCGGGCTACGATTCTGGGGCTGTGGCTCGGCTGGCTTGGCTGGTCGCTCGGTAGAGCGCTCCGCTGGGAGCACCTTCGGTTGATGACGGCCACGGTGGGCAGGACGAAACCGGCGGGCTCGCTGATCGGCGTGCAAGCCAGGGTACAGGCGAGTCAACCGATCGGCGAGGTCGCTGAGTCGCTGCTGGTCGCGGATCGCTCGCCGCTCGCGCTCGTGCTCGACGGCGACGCCGTGGTCGGAGTGCTGGCGGCCGACCAGCTCGGGCCCGCGCTTCGGCGCCGTTCAGCCGAGCCGGCACGCCGGGTGATGGTGCCTGTCGAGCGATTGCCACAGGTCAGCGGCCAGGAGCCGGTGGTCTGCGCATTCGAGCTGCTTCTGGATTCAGGCGCGCCGGCCATTCTCGTCACCGAGGGACAGAGGATCATCGGGGCGCTTGCCCTGGGATCGCTGAGCAAACTGCTGAGGCTACAGCAGAGCGCGCACTCGACGGCGGTGGCAGACAATTCAGGCTGATCCCTCGATGCCGTGCCCGGCGAGGCTGTGCCGTGATTCGTCACGCGCTCCGTGCCCGCATTCGGCTGGCAGGATCGGCACAAGTCCAGCTCAGACCTTCAGCCAAACCTTGATCCGGCCGAAGGGATCCAGGAACCAGGTGCGGATGGCGATGAGGCCCGCTCGGTTCGGTCCGAGCTGTCTCCCGGCGGAGTCATCATCAGACCTGCTCTGCCGACCGAGGCTGAGGGTCAGACTCACAGATCCGCTTTGCGATCCGCATCGAGGTCCATCCTCACGGGTTCCGCAATACGGGGACCGAGACCTTGCGCGCCGTGGGGATCTTCGCTGGCGCGATGGTAACCCACACGTTCGCGGAACCGGTCACGCCATTGGGCCAGCGAGTCATCGGCCCCCAGTCTACGGTGCACTGGGTGCGGTGATCTAGCGAGCGAGAGGATGCCTGTAGACAGTCCGCGGGCTTCATCTCGCTGGTCACGCCAAGCTGGCCCGCTCGATCTCAGCGGGCCAGTATCGCTTGGGCTTTGGTAAAGGCGAGGCCGTATTCGCTGGCGGACAGTCAGACCGCGCCCCGGCTACCGAAGCACGGGACGCGCTGTCGGTGTGGCTGACCGCGTGTGGAGACACGGACGTCAACTGGCCGGTAGGGATGATCGCGCTCCCGTTGCCTGGCTCCAGGCCAGTGCGGCATCCGGTCGGGCTGGTCTTTCCTCATTTTCAGGCGTGGTGGGCCGACCGGCTCTTGGCCCGCCTGGCGGAGCAAGATGTCGTTAGGAGAAGCGTCCCCGCTGGAGCCGGCGCATCCGCCAGCGAAAGGCGACGAGCGTCAGCGTGGCGAGCACGAAGCCGAAGAGAAAGAGCAACTCGGGGTTTGGGCGGTCGACGAAGCGTGCGCTGACCATCCCCAGCAGCGTCGGGTAGATGAGGAGTCCACCGAGCGCGAAGATGCTCGCCTCGATCGCGGCCAGGCGCGGTGAGGCCCCGGTACGCCAGCTCACCAGGAAGGGGATAAGGGTGCCGGCCGGTAGCCAGAGCAGGAACGCGCGCAGCACTTCGCCTGACATCCGGATTCTCCCTCGCTTCTCCTCATCGCCTCGCCGGGCCTCGCTTAAACCGTACTGTCAAGGATGCCGCGTGCCGGGTCGTAGATAGATGCTTTTCTGACGATCTCGACCGGAAGGCGGACGAAGGCCGGTAACGGCCGAGCGTTCTTTACGCGGGGCTCGGCAGCCGAAGGGACCGCTGAGCGTCGGGCCTTCAGCTCCGCTGTAGCCTTGCCAAGGTCACCAGGTTGCGCGCCAGGACGGCATTCGTAACCGGGCCAGTTCCTCCCGGTACCGGAGTGATCGCGCTGGCGACCTCAGCTACGGCCGGGTCGACGTCGCCGACGAGGCGCTCCCCGACGACGTTTATCCCGAAGTCGACGACCACCGCGCCGGGCCGAACCATTTCCGGCCCGATCAGGCCCGGTGAACCCGCAGCCACGAACAGCAGCTCAGCGGTTCGTGTGACTTCCGCGAGATCAGTGGTCTTGCGGTGGCAAACCGTCACAGTGGCGTCCGCGGAGAGGAGGAGGGAGACGAGCGGGCGGCCGACCACTGGACTGCGGCCGACCACCACGGCCCGGCGGCCTGCCACCGCGATGCCGTAGTAACGGAGAAGCTCCATCCCGCCAGCGGGGGTACTCGGCGCGACGGCTGGGAGACCGAGGAAGAGCCGGCCGGCATTGATGGGGGTCATGCCGTCGACATCCTTCTCGGGAGCGATCGTCAGCGCCGGGAGCCAGCGGGGGAGTGACCTCGGCAGCGGCTGCAACGCCAAGATGCCCGCGACCTCCGGCTGCTGGTTGAGTCGCGTGACGATTTCCCGGAAGCCGGCTTCGTCGATGGACTCGTCCAGCGGAACATGCCGCACCTGGACACCGAGCGGAGCGAGCGTCTTATGGATAGCGCGGGCGTACGCCTTCGCTCCCACATCATCGGGAAGCAGGAGCGCCAGGGTCAGCAGGTGCTGCGTGCTGATTTGGCGTATTTGTTCACGTACAGCACGCAATATCTCCTCAGCCACGGGTCTGCCGTCAAGCAAGCGGGCGGGCATCGGCCTCTCCCTCATCCGGTGGGATAGACGGAATCGCGCTGGCGAGCCGGCGAGCGAGGCTGCTGGCCTCATCAGCGATCGCTCGGGCGCGAGCGCGGGTCGAGGCCTGCGCTGCGTCAGCGAGAAGCGGCAGGTTCGCCTCGGCCATGCATAAGGCGGCATCGATCGCCGCACGGGCCACGTGCCCGGCAGCGGCGAGGTCGCTGGCAACGAAGCGTGAGCATAGCGGCGCGACAGCGAGCGCCCGGCGGAGCACCTCGAGCCCGGCCTCGGCCGTGGTGAGCGGGCCGTCGGCGGCTGCCGCAGCCGCCTCGTGTAGGTTCTCAGCGGTCATGCGGACGCCACCCTTTCGCGAGGCACGGAGGCTCGCCAGCAGGCGAGCCAGGATCGCTCGATCGAAATCGGCCTGCTGCAGCAACCGTTCGGCCAGTCGACCGAAGCACTCCTCGGCCTCAGCGAAGGCGTGCGCGCGCATCTGATCCTGACTCGCACGCTTGCGTTCGATCGTTGCGACCATCTGTGCCACGGCGGCTGCGCCGGCCAGGCTGACCGCGGCGAGAACGCCTCCACCTGAGGGATCGCGTGGGTCGGCGAGTCGCTTGACGAGCGTCTGGAGGGGCCACTGTGCAACCGAGTCGGTCGTGTCTGATGCCATGTCCTCGCACCCCGGGAACTTGTGGGCGAGAGCACGCTGCGGGGCGACGCCCCGCGGCAGTATACCAACCGCGGCCTGGAACGTGGTTGCTGTCCGGTAGTTGACTCGAAGATGTCGCCAAACTGACGTGAAGCACCGGGCTCGCCACTTCTGTGTCAATCTGTCACGAGGATGGGGACAAACCGGAAAAGGGTTGACAGGGCGGCACGATCCTGCTAGCATGGGGGTGACACGGAGGCAGGGTATTCGCCAGAAGCGAAAGGAGCGCGAGCGTGGCCGAACTGGGGAACCAGGAGCTGCTACAAGCTGGCGGATTTGCGGAGCTGTTGCGGCGCTACCGCGAGAGCGCACGCGTCTCTCAGAGCCGGTTGGCGCAGCTCTCAGGCTTCGATCACAGCTATGTCAGTCGACTCGAGAGCGGCCGACGGGCGCCGACGAGGGAAGCTGTGCTGCGTCTGGCGGCGGCCCTGGGGTTGTCGGCGGCGCAACGAGATAGCCTGCTGGCCGCTGCAGGTTTCCTGCCCCAGCGGGCTGAGCACCTCTTCGGGGACGTGCCGGTGTTGACCGACGTCGTGCAGCTCCTGCAGAGCGATGACGTGCCCGAGCCCGTCCGGCAAGACTTCCAGCAGATGCTCGAGCTCTTGGTGCGACAGGTGCGCCGCACGGCCTCGAGCGGGCGGAGAACGCTCACCAGCGAGTTCGCTGGGATGGTCTGATTGGTACCATTACCATCGCGAGGCTCCGGTGGGTTAGCTGCCCCGGTACTCGTGCCGGGGCGCGCAGGCTCGCGACGAGAGGCGAGAGATTGGTGCTGACATGAGTCGTGCCCGCCCCTTCGTTCACCTGCACCTGCATACCGAGTTCTCACTGCTGGACGGTCTCGGCAGGGTTTCGGAGTACATCGCACGCGCCCAGCAGCTCGGGATGGAACATGTCGCCATCACCGACCACGGCGTGATGTATGGCGTCATCGACTGGTACAAGGCTGCGAAGGCGGCCGGCCTCCACCCGATCCTGGGCGTCGAAGCCTATCTCGCTCCCCGGAGCATCGCGGACCGTGACAAGTCTTCCTATCACCTGCTCCTTCTCGCCGAGGACGAACGGGGCTACCGCAACCTGCTCAAGCTCGCGAGCAAAGCGAGCCTCGAGGGGTTCTATTACAAACCGCGTATCGATCTGGAACTGCTCGCTCAGCACGCGGAGGGAATCATTGCCACCTCGGCCTGTCTCAAGGGCCCGGTCGCAACGCATCTTCTGAACGGTAACGACGACGAGGCTCGTCGCTACGCGGTGGCGCTCCGCGACATCTTCGGCCCGGATCGTTTCTTTCTCGAGCTGCAGGATCACGGCCTACCCGAACAGCACCAGGCGAACCGGAAACTGATCAGCCTGGCACGCGAACTCAGCCTACCGTTGGTCGTAACGAACGATGTTCACTATCTCGACCAGGCGGATGCCGCTGTCCAAGACCTCCTGGTCTGTATTCAGACCAATAGCACCATTCACGATCCCAAGCGGATGCGCATGCAGTCCGATCAGCTCTACTTCAAGAGCGCGGAGGAGATGTGGCGCCTGTTCGACTCAGTGCCGGAGGCGCTCGAGAATACGGTGAGAATCGCGGAGCGCTGCCAGGTCGAGCTCGAGTTCGGTCGTCTCCACTTGCCTGACCCGGGCGTGCCGGACGGAATGACCGCAGACGAGTACCTTGCGCAGCTCTGCTGGGAAGGGATTCGCCAGCGCTACCCGGAGCTGACCGAAGAGGTGCGACGCCGGTTGGAGTACGAACTGGACGTCATCAAGCAGACCGGGTTTTCGAGTTACATGCTGATTGTGCGTGATTTCGCCGACTTCGCGCGGCGGCAACGGATCCCGTTCGGCGTGCGTGGCAGCGCTGCCGCTAGCATCGTGCTCTATACCTTGGGGATTACCGACATCGACCCCCTCGCGAACCGGCTCGTCTTCGAGCGCTTCCTCAACCTCGAGCGCCGGGAGATGCCGGATATCGACATGGACTTCGCGGACAACCGGCGAGCTGAGGTGATCGACTATGTGGCGCGCAAGTACGGGCCTGAACGGGTAGCGCAGATCATTACCTTCGGAACGATGGGTGCCAAGGCCGCCATCCGTGACGTCGGCCGCGCCATGGGGTGGGCCTACTCCGACGTCGACCGCATCGCCCGGCTGATCCCCTCGACGCTCAATATGACGCTCGATCGCGCGCTGGCCGAGAGTCCCGAGCTGCGCCAGCTCTATGAGACCGATCCTCGATCGCGGGAGCTGATCGACAACGCGCGTCGACTCGAAGGAATCGCGCGCCACGCCGGCACCCACGCGGCAGGCGTGGTGATCGCGGCGTCGCCGCTGGTCGAGCACGTGCCGCTCCAGCGCCCAGCGCGAGCTGAGGAAGGCGCACTGCCCACCACTCAATTCCCGATGGAGACGGTGGCCGAAATCGGCCTGCTCAAGATGGACTTCCTCGGCCTGGCGAACCTGACCATTCTCGGCGAGGCGGTCGAGATTATCAAGGAGCTGCACGGCATCGAGCTGGATCCGAAGCAGTTCCCCGACGGCGACGAGAAGACTTATCGGATGCTGGGTCAAGGTGAGACGTTCGGGGTCTTCCAGCTCGAGAGTGCCGGGATGCGGCGCTACATCCGCGAGCTGCAGCCGACCTCGGTCGCCGAGCTGGCCGCGATGGTCGCGCTTTACCGGCCCGGCCCGATGCAGCATATCCCGACCTACTGCCGTGCCAAGCACGGGCTGGAGCCGATTTCCTACCCGCATCCAGACCTCGCCGAGATCCTCGACGAGACGTACGGCGTGATCGTCTATCAAGACCAGGTGTTGCTCATCGCCCGCAAGTTCGCTGGCTACACACTGGGCGAAGCCGACATCATGCGCAAGGCGATGGGCAAGAAGATCCCCGAGAAGATGAAGGCGGAGCGCGAGCGGTTCATCGCTGGCGCGGTGGCGAAGGGGTACAGCGCCGAGGACGCTGAGCGTATCTTCAACCTGATCGAGCCGTTTGCAGGATATGCGTTCAACAAAGCACACGCGGTCTGTTATGCGACCATCTCATATCAGACCGCCTATCTGAAAGCGAATTATCCCGCGGAGTACATGACCGCCGTGCTCCGGCTGGCGCCCAGCCACCCGGCAGGCACGGCCAAGCGCGTGGCGGCCGCCCTGGCCGAGTGCCAGAAGCTGGGCATTCCGGTGTTGCCGCCCGACATCAACCGGAGCGGCAAGACGTTCGAGGTGGAACATTTGCCCGATGGCGGGCTCGGGATCCGCTTCGGCCTGGCGATGGTCAAGAACGTCGGCGAGGGGGCAGTCGAAGCGATCTTGAAGGCGCGCGACGAGCGTCCGGACAAGCGCTTCGCGAGCTTCGAAGAGTTCTGCGAGGCCATCGACTGGTCGGTGGTGAACCGCCGCGTGGCTGAGAGCCTCATCAAGTGCGGAGCGCTCGACTGCCTCGGGGATCGCAAGATGTTGCTAGCCGTGCTCGACCAAGCGATCAGCGCCGCGCAGGCACGGCAACGCGCCAATCGCAAGGGACAGATCGACCTCTTCTCGGCTGCCGGGCAGTCGCCAGCGCTGGCCATCGCCAAGCCGGAGAAGGAGCCGCCGGACATCCCTCACGCGACGTTGCTCGCGTGGGAGAAGGAGCTACTCGGGGTCTACCTCAGCTCCCATCCGCTCGACGACTATGTCGGCGTCGTACGAAGAGACGGCTTGGTGCAGATTGCCGAGATCGACGAGGAGTCTGCAGGCGAGACCGTCGAGTTGATAGCAATGGTCGCCGGGATGCGCAAGCTGACGACGCGCTCGAACCGCGTGATGGCTGTCTGCCAGCTCGAGGATCGCTCCGGCAGCATCGAACTGGTGGTCTTCCCCGACCTTTACGAGGAGAGCAAAGAGCTCCTGGCCGAGGACATGGTGCTGCGCGTGACGGCACGAGTGGACGTGCGCAACGACGACGTGCAGCTCATCGGCCAGCAGATTCGGCTGGCCGAGGTTGGCGTGTCCGCTCCCCAGCGGGAGCCGGGCGTCGTTCACGTTCGGCTCTCAGTGACGAGCGATACTGAGCAGGACATCGCGGCCATGCACCGGCTGAGAGAGCTGCTCGACGAATTCCCAGGCGATGACCGGCTGATCCTTCACCTCGCGACCGCGTCAGGCGACGTGCTCCTGGCATCGTCCCTGCGCGTGGACTGGTGCCCCGACCTTGTCCGGGCCCTCCAGCAGACACTCGGCCCCGAGTGCGTGTGGCGAGAGGAGGTCGTCGAACCTCGCGGTGCCGACCACGCGACGGCAGTGGCGCTCTCAGCCTAGCCGGTCGCCAGCGGAGCGAGTCTTGGCGGAGATCACCGTGATCCCCCGTTCATCTCTGGTGCGTCTCGCGGCGCTCGATCGTCCGGCGGAGGAGTTCCGCCGGCCAGTTCTGGAGCACGTCGGGAAGTGATGCCTCGTCCACACCAGCGCCGAGCGCGGCAATTCGTTGCCGCTCTGGGGTCAGCAGGTCGCAAGCATCGTGAGCGTCGCTGTTGACCAGGAGCTTCGCGCCGATCCGGAGCGCCAGCTTGGCGACGTGGCCGTTCGTCAGCGCATGGCCACCGCGCGCTGTGAGTTCGAGGTACACGTCGTACTCTTTGGCCAGTTGCACGTCTTCCTCGGAAAGGAGGCCAGGGTGGCCGACGACGTCGATCAAGCCCGTGGTGATGCCCGCGCGTACTGTTCCCGGCAACACCGGATCCTCCGGGGTCTCGCCGTGGAGGACGATCAGCTCCGCTCCAGCCTCACGCGCGAGGTTCGCAGCCTCGAAGAGCGCCTCAGGAGGGAGGTGTGTCAGCTCGACGCCCACCACGACATGGAGCGGCCAGTGTCGCTCGATCACGTCGCGATCGGCTTTGAGTCTCGTCATCAACTCGTGGAGAGCGCCCACCCCGACGTGATCGGTGAGGCCCAGAGCCCGGTAACCTCGCTCGCTTGCCCGGCGAGCGAGTTCCATCGGCGAGAGCTTGCCGTCGCTGTAGAACGTGTGGGTATGGAAGTCGTAAACCACGAGGTGACCTCCGCTTCGAAGAATGCCCCGAGTCTGTGGCTGGGGTGAACTCTCTCGGCACTCGCGTCTATACGAGCTTACCGGAGCACGGAGTTCGCCGCCAGCGAGGTCGCCGCACGCGACCGCCTATCCACCACGACACCTATGCCGGTACTGAACGTCACGCTGTCCCGACCGTGCTCGAGCATCCGCAGGTAGAGCATGCGGCATACTGAGTACCGATGTCCTATCGTATCGACCAGCACGAACGGAGGCCCGCGTGTCCGAGTCCGTCGAGCCCGAAACGTGGGCAGCATCACGGTACGGTAGAGCACTCAATCGGCTGATCGAGAGCGGCGCACCAGTTCTGGTGGGTGGGGCATACGCCATGAGGGTGTATGTCGGCATCTCCCGCTGGACGAAAGATCTCGATCTGTTCAGCCCACGGAACGAGGTCGCGCGTGTGCTTGCGGTGCTGGAGGAAGATGGGTGGGAGGTTGAGCTAACCGATCCTGTCTGGCTAGCGAAGGCTCGTCTGGACGGCTTGTTGATCGACATACTCTTCAACTCAGGAAATGGGCTACACCCGGTGGACGAAAGCTGGTTCCAGCGTGCTCCCCAGGCTGTTCTCTTCGGTGCCCCGGTGCGACTGGTACCTGTGGAGGAGATGATCCTCGTGAAGGCGTACGTCCAGACACGAGATCGCTACGATGGAGCGGACATCCACCACCTGATCCTCAAACACGGACAGCACATGGACTGGAACCGCCTGCTCGACCTGCTGGGGATGCACTGGGAAGTGCTCTTGGCGCATCTGGTGAACTTTCGCTTTGTCTATCCCTCGGAGCAGGAAGCTGTACCGGCGTGGCTGTGGCGAGATCTGCTGCGTCGAGCGCAGGAGCAGATCGAGTGTCCTCCGGTGGCCGACCGTGTTTGCCGGGGTACCCTGTTCTCCCGGAGCGAGTACGAGATCGATGTGCGGGAGTGGGGGTACCGTGATGCACGAGCAGATTTCCTGCTGGCGTGACGGAGGAGCGTGGACATGCGCATCGCGGCGACAGGTGATCTCCACATCCACGAGTCGACGCTGGGCACCTGCCGAGCGTTGCTCCGCGAGATCTCAGGGCGCGCCGATGTGCTGCTTCTCTGCGGTGACCTGACCGAACGCGGGCTTCCATCACAGGCCGAACTGCTGGCGGAGGAGCTAGGAGCCTGCTCGATCCCGGTTCTCGCTGTATTGGGGAACCATGACCACGAATCGGGGAAGGCGGCAGAAGTGAGGGCGATCCTCGCTCATGCGGGCGTGCACTGGCTCGACGAGCAGCCGTACGAGATCGGGCCAGTTGGCTTTGCCGGGGCGAAGGGTTTCGCTGGCGGGTTCGGTGAGTACCAGCTCCAGCCCTGGGGCGAGCACGTGACCAAGCGCTTCGTGTACGAGGCGATCGAGGAGGCGCTTCGTCTCGAGGAGGCTCTCGCGCGCTTGCGCACAACGCACAAGGTGGTGACGTTGCACTATGCACCGGTGCGTCAGACGGTGGAGGGAGAGCCGCCGGAACTGATCCCCTTCCTCGGCACATCGCGGCTGGTTGAGCCGATCGACCGCTTCAGCGCCGCCGTGGTCTTCCACGGACACGCGCACTACGGGTCGCCGCGCGGGGAAACTGTCCGCGGCATCCCGGTCTACAACGTTGCCTTGCCCCTGCTGCAGCGTGTTCAGCCGGAGCAGCCGTTCGTCGTGGTGGAGATCTGAGGGGTCAGGGGATCTGGCTCGTCTCAAGGGCGCCAACATCTGAGGGTTAATCACTTTCCGCGGCGTGTCCGTTTCGATCTCCCGGCATAGCCGAGCGCGGGCCGGACGCGCCGCGCGCACCTGCCAAAGCCGGCTCGCTCATAGGGAGTAAGGCGACCGGCCAGTCGCCCTAACCTCAGATTCAGTGCTCCAGCGCCGGGCGCCACCGGCGCGCCAGCCCAGAATGTAGGGAAGCGGCTCGACCCTGAGCGCCAGCAGGGGATACCAGCACAAGACAGGGACCTGTCGTTCAGGCTGGAGGCTCCAAACCGGCACCGGCAGCCGCGCGGCTGTCGTCACGCGGCGTGACCAGCGCGCCCGCAACCAGCTCGGCGATGTCGAGCACCTGGAGGCTGCCTTCAGCCCCTGCACCTCGGATGCCGTCTTCGAACATCGTCATGCAGAAGGGACAGGCAGCCGCCAGGACCTCGGCGCCGGTCTCCAGGGCCTCCCGCACGCGGGCCTGGTTGATCCGCTGGCCTCGCGTTTCCTCCATGAACATGCGGCCGCCACCGCCTCCGCAGCAGAACGAGCGGCTCCGGTTACGCGGCATCTCGGCGAGTTGGATGCCCGGCAAAGCCGAGAGCGCCGCCCGCGGCTCATCGAAGACGCGGTTGTAGCGGCCGAGATAGCAGGGGTCGTGGTACGTCACTTTCCCCTGCGCAACAGCCGAGCCTGATTGCAGCCGGATGCGCCCTTCGGCCAGCAGGGTACTGATGAGCTGGCTGTGGTGGACGACCTCGTAGTGGCCGCCGAGTTGGGGAAACTCGTTCCTGATCGCGTTGAAGCAGTGCGGGCAGGTGGTGACGATCTTCCGCACCTGACAGGCGTTGAGCGTCTCGACGGCCTGCTGAGCCAGGAGCTGTGCCAGGTACTCGTTGCCGACGCGGCGCGCCGGGTCGCCGGTGCAGGTCTCCTCGCGTCCCAGGATCGCGAAGCGGATGCCGGCCGCTTGCAGGATGCGGGCCAGCGCGATCGTCGTGCGCTGGTTGCGCCCGTCGAACGACCCGAGGCAGCCAACCCACAACAGGTAATCAACATCTTCGCCCGACGCGACCACCTCGGCCATCTCCGGCACCGGATGCTCGAGCTTCCGCGTCCAGTCCGCCCGCTGGGCGGGACGGAACTGATAAGGGCTACCGAGTCGCTCGAGGTTGGTGAACACAGCGGTCAGCTCGCCGGGAAACTCGCTCCGCTCCAGCACCAGGTTTCGCCGCATGCCGACGATGAGCGGCACATGCTCGATGTAGACCGGACACTGCTCCATACAGGCGCCGCAAGTGGTGCAATCCCAGATCTCCTCGGTCGAGACGACCCCGCCGATCAGCTCGCGCTCGGCACCGGCGCCCCAGCGGAAGCGGGCCGCGTTCATCCCCTGGCCGAGCTCGCCGGAGAAGATCCCGCCGCGGTCGGCGACGTAGCCGGCCACCTCGAGGATCAGATCACGCGGGCGCAACGGCTTGCCGGTTCGGAAGGTGGGGCAGTACTCGAGGCAGCGCCCGCAGTGCATGCAGGCGTCGACCTGCAGGAGCTGCGCCCACGTGAAGTCCTCGAGCCCGGCGATTCCGAGACGATTGGCTTCCTCCAGGTTCTCGATCGGGTCGAGACGGCCCGGTGGTCGTAGCCGGCGGAAGACGACGCTGGCCAGGCCGGTGAACGGATGGATCATCTTGCTGTAGGCAACGTACGCCAGGAAGACGGTGGTCGTGAGCGTGTGGCTCCACCAATTGACGAGGTGGAGGCCGCGCAGCCACCTTTCAGGCAAGCTCTGGAGCGCGAGCGACATAGGGTATGAGACGAACGACCAGGGGGCCCAGGGGTCGCGCTCGACCGCCAGGCGCAGCGCCTGCAGGATGAATCCCTGGACGCTGAGCACGAGCAGGAAGGCGAGCACGACCAGGTCGTCGGCGCTGCTCTCGAACGTGGCCGGTTGGAGCATGAGTCGTCGAGCGAAGGCCATCAGCACGCCAGCGATCAGCATCAGCCCGGCGAGGTTCATGGCCAGCTTGAAGCCGAGGTAGAAGTTGCCCCGGTAGAAGCTAAGTCCGAAGAGCGGCACCGCGACGTCGTGCTCGACCATCACGATGACGGTTCCGATGAAGAGGATGACGAATCCCCAGAAGACGAGCGCATGCATTACCCCGCCGTAGAGGTTCCGTCTCCGGACGATCCGCGCGTGCAGAATGCCCTGTACCAGCGCACCCCACAGGCGCGAGGGCAACCGATCGAAGCGGTCGTCTGGCTGGCCGAGCCGCCACATCCTGGCACGCCGGGCCAGCCCGAAGGCGAGGAAGCCAGCAGGGAGCGCTAGCAGCGCGTAGAGCGCGACACGGCCGATTAGGTCGACGTTCCAGGTGATCTCTCGTGTCGGGATCACGAGCGCCGCTCCCAGGTGTCAACCCCCACCTGCCGGGCGCCGTCTTTCGACAGAGCCGCGCGCGTGGCGCGGAGCGCGACGAAGGCCACAGCGGTCATCGCCGTGAGCATTCCCGCCGCGACCGCGAGGCCGGCGAGAGGCATCGCGTCGATTGAGCCGTGAGAGACCAGAACCACTGACCCTATAGCTGCGGCTCCTAGCGCCAGCGCGGCCGGGAGCGTAATGAGCGCGGCAAGAAGCCACACGAGCGCCCGTCCGTACCGCGCGAGCCAGCCGCGCACGCGTCTTCGGCCGGGCTCGCGAATGCCGTAGCTGATGCCCAGTGCGAGGCCACCCGCGCTCACGAGCGCTGCGGCTACGAGGCGTGCCCCACCCCAGCCGACTAGCTCACCGGCAACGATCGTGGCGATGCCCAGGACGATCGCTAGCCATCCAAACTCAGTGATGTGCCGCCAGAGCGTGGTCAGCGTCGTCATCGAGCCCTGATCCGCTCGGTGAGCTTGGGGACGATGGTGAGTGCGTCTCCGACCACACCGAGGTCGGCCAGTTCGAAGATCGGGGCGTCGGGATCGGTGTTGATCGCGATCACGTACCGGCTGCCCCGCATCCCGGCCACGTGCTGGATCGCGCCCGAGATTCCGCAAGCGATGTAGAGCGTCGGTTTCACCGTCCTCCCTGTCTGCCCTACCTGGTAGCTGTACGGCACCCAACCGGCGTCTACGACAGCGCGGCTGGCGCCGACGGCGCCTCCCAGCGCACTCGCCAGATCCTCCAGCAGCCGAAAGTTTTGCGGTCGGCCGAGGCCACGCCCCCCGGCGACGATCACGGTGGCCTCTTCGAGGTTCGGCCCAGGTGCAGGCTGCTCGACGGTCTCGATTACCCGGACACGGCAACTCGCCTCAGCGATAGGGAGATCGACGAGATGAATTTCTGCCTGGCCTCCCACAGTCTCAGCAGCGTATGCCTTGGGGCGAAGCTGCACGAGGTGGGGGAGCGGGCCCTCCAACGTGACCGTGGCCAGCGCGTCAGCCCCGCAGGGCACGGTCGCCAGCAGCCGGCCACGTGCGTCGTAGTCGAGTGCGACGGCGTTGGCGATGGCGCCGCGGCCCAGTTGCCCGACCAGGCGCGCGAGCACGTCGCGAGCCGTCGGTGTGCTGGGAAAGAGAAGGAGATCGGGGCGTTCGGACTCGATCAGGGCGGTAAGCGTGGCGACGTGCGGCTCGACGAGGACTTCAGCGTAGCGGGGATCGGCGGCGTAGTGGACAAGTTGGGCGCCGAACTCGCCCAATTGCTCGATAGCCCGCTCGCTCGCCGGGCCGAGTACGACAGCCTCTGCCCGACCGAGTGCGCGGGCTGGAGTGAACAGCTCCAACGAGAGACGGTGAGGAGCATCGCCAGCGATTTCCGTCCAGACCCAGACTCGTCGCTCTCCCATGCCCGCCTCCTACACCACCTGGATCGACCGCAGGAAGGCCAGGATCTCCTCGACGCTGTCGCCGTTCCCATCGTCGACGATACGTTTGCCCTGCTTGACCTGGCGAACCTCCCTGACCTCGATAACCCGCTCGCGTGCGCCCCGCTCGCCTACCTCGTGCGGCTCTACGCCGAGCACAGCGACTCCTCGCGTATCGAGCGGTTTGCGTTTGGCGGCCATCAGGCCCTTGAACGAGGGATAGCGAGGCTCGCCCACGCTGGCGGTCACGGTGATGAGCGCGGGGAGGGCTGCCTGGATGAGCTGGTAGCCCGTCTCTGTCGCTCGCTGGACGGTGACGGTATTCCCTTCGATAGTGACTGCGCGCGCGAAGGTGAGCTGGGGCAGGTCGAGCAGGGCGGCTAGCGCGCCGGGGAGTAGCCCAGTGTAGGCGTCAGTGCTCTCAGTGGCGCAGATCACGAGGTCAGGCTGCTCGGGGCGGATGACGGCTGCCAGCGCGCGGGCCGTGGCCAGGACATCCGAGCCAGCGAGCGCCTCGTCGCTGACCAGGATGGCACGGTCAGCGCCCATCGCCATCGCTCGCCGGAGCGCGTCTTCCGCTGCAGGAGGGCCCATCGACACAACAACCACCTCACCGCCATGCCCCATGACGAGCCGGAGCGCTGTCTCGACGCCGTACTCGTCAGCGGGGTCGAGAATGCAATGCACCGGGTCGCGAACCAGCCGGCGAGTATCGGGATCTACCTGCACTGGCAGGTTCGGATCGGGCACGTGCTTGACGCAGACGCAGATCTTCATCGTCGCTTCGGGATCCTTTCGATCGATGTACGGCGTGGAAGACCGGCGAGACGAGAGCACGATCGGCTCGCTGCCAAGCAAGGCGCGCCATTGCGGGCTCCCAGGCGGCACTGGCTGCGGAACCGGGGCCATGGTACGGGGGATGGAGGCAGGCTGTCAACACGAGAGCGCGGAGGCAGAAAGCTCAGCGGATGGTTGGGTGCTTGCATCGCGCAAGCATGCGGTGCGCTACAACGGCGAGCGCAGACCTCTACGGCTCCTGCCTGACCTGGTAGGACTTTGGCGTCGGGTACTGGCCGGAGCGGAGAGGGAGTAACCATGGCGCAGCGCGCAGCGGATTGGTTTCGTCAGGCCGAGCGCGACCTCACCCTGGCCGAATAGTCGCGCCAGGAGGGCTTCCACGAGTAGGCGTGCTTCGCCGCCCATCAGGCAGCGGAGAAGGCGGTAAAGACACTACACCGAGCGCTGGGTCAAGACATCTGGGGCCATGCGGTGGCCCGCTTGCTGGCGCAGTTACCGGAAAGAGCTCGGCCGCCGGCCGAGCTGATTGAGCGAGCACGCTACCTCGATAGCCTCTACATTCCCACGCGCCATCCAGAGAGCCATCCGGAGGGAGCGCCGTTCGAGAACCATGGCCCGCTGCAGAGCGCCCAGGCAGAGGAGTACGCCCGTGCCATCGTGGACTTCGTCCGCCCGCACCTGGCCCGACCGAGCCACAGTTGACCGCGCTGTGCGCGCATGGGCTCGACGCTGGTGCGGGAACATCCTCAGCCGCCGATCCGCTGCATCGGTTGCTTCGGTTCCTATGCCCGCGGCGACCTGGGGTTCGGGAGCGATGTCGACCTGATCGTGATCGTCGAGGAAGACTCGACACCCTGGATGCTGCGCCCGCTGAGGTACGACACACTCAGCCTGCCGGTCCTAGAGGACCTCCTGGTCTACACCGTCGCCGAGTGGGAGAAGATCCGCCAGGAACCGTTCGGGCGGCAGATCGCCCGCGAAGCCGTCTGGGTGTACTCCGACGGCAGCAGAGCTGGCCTTGACCTAGGTTCTCACGGGTCTTCCCACCAGTAGTTCGTGTACCGTGCGTCTCGTGCAGCCGTCACTGGTGCCCTGCATGCTTTGGTTCAAGGTGCCAGCCTGCTTTGCCATCGCTGTCGATACGGGGTGTCGCCAGCGCGGCATCGGCAAGCGCCTGCTCCGCGCCGCTGAGCGGTGGGTGAAGGCGCAGGGCGCCGTCCACCTTCTCCTCGACTGCCATGCCGCCAACACTCCGGCGATCCACTTCTCCGAGATGCTCGGGTACCGTGTCCGAGGGCTCATCCTCGCCAAGCGTGGGTTCATTCCGAACCATCAACTGCCAGATCGAGGCTGGTGAAGATGAGAGTTCTCTGCCAGAACCTGGCCAGATGGACAGGGACAGAAGACACGAGCGGGCGGTAGTATCGATGCCAGATCCGAACTGAAGGGTGCATCTTGAGCCTGAAGTGCCGTGGTGTCGCTTACGATTCTGGACGGCAGGGATGACAGGCTCAGGGGGAGGTGCCCGCGCGAGACAGGCGTATGCCAGGGAGAGAATAGGGCGGGAGGACACGATGGCGAACCGGTACGTCCGCGCGGCGCGACTAGACCAGCTCCGGCAGGCGGGAAGACTGTCCGTATCGCTCGACGGGCAAGCCATCCTGCTGGTTGCCCAGGGGGAGCGCGTGTATGCCCTGGACAACCGCTGCCCGCACATGGGTTTTCCGCTGCATCGCGGCACCGTCGAGGACGGCATCCTGACCTGTCACTGGCACCACGCCCGCTTCGATCTGGCGACCGGGGGCACGTTCGATCCCTGGGCCGGCGATGTCCGGATCTACCCGGTCGAGATCCGCGGTGGCGAGGTGTGGGTCGATCTGACGCCGCCGGTCGATGCTCTGGAGCGGCAGCGCACGCGGCTGCGCGAGGGCCTGGAGCGTAACCTCTCGCTGGTGATCGCCAAGGCTGCCATCGCCATGCTCGACGGTACCGGGGAAACGGCCTTACCGGCCAGGGTTGGGCTCGAATTCGGCGTGCGGTATCGCCGGGAAGGTTGGGGCCAGGGGCTGACGATCCTCACCTGCATGGTGAACCTGCTCCCGCACCTGGCGCCGGATGATCGGGCTCAGGCGCTCTATCACGGGCTGTCAGCGGTAGCCAACGATACCCGCAACTCGTCGCCGCGCTTCCCTCTCCGGCCGCTGACGGGAGGGCCGCATGACATTGACACGCTCAAGCGCTGGTTCCGGCGGTTTATCGAGGTGCGGGATGCCGAGGGGGCCGAACGGTGCGTCGTCTCGGCGGTTCACTCAGGCGCCGAGCGCCGGCAGGTGGCCGACATGCTGTTCGCGGCCATCACCGATCACCGGTACGTGAGCGTAGGCCACCCGCTCGACTTCACGAATAAAGCGCTCGAAGCGCTGGATGCCGTGGGCTGGGATCTCGCGGAGCCGGTGCTGGCCAGCTTGGTGCCAGGCTATGCCGACGGTGACCGGATGGAGGAGTCGAACCAGTGGCGCCATCCGGTGGATCTGGTGGCTATCCTGGACGAGGCGTTCGCGGCCCTGCCGGCGGCGCTCAGCGCCGGGCATGCGCGTCGTGGCACGTGGCAGGGCGCGCGTGGCCTCGTGCCGGTGCTGCTGGGTGACGACCCGCGCGCGATCGCCGAGGGGCTCCTGGAGGCGCTCCGGCAGGGCGCGACCGAGGTCGAGCTGGCCAGCACGGTCTCCTACGCCGCTGCCCTGCGGATCGCCCGCTTCCCCACGAGCAACGAGTTCGGGGACTGGGATACGGCACTACACACGTTCACGTTCGCGAACGCGGTCGAGCAGGGACTGCGACGAGCGCCGTCGCTAGAGTTGCTCCGCGGCGTGTTCGACGCGGCGATGAGCGTCTACCTCGACCGGTTCCTCAACGTGCCGGCTGTGCGGCTCCCGGCGGTCGATGAAGCCCCACCTGACCCGCAGGAGCTGCTGGACGAGCTGGCCACGCTGCTCGACCGGCAGCAGCAGGTCGACGAGGCCGGCCGGCTCGTCGCACGCTACATCGCCGGCCGAGGCCAGCTGCCACGATTGATCGCGACGCTGGGACGGTTGCTGCTGCGAGAGGATCGCAACTTCCACACGATTCAGATGGTCGAGGCCGCCGTCCGCCAGGTGACAACTCGTGGGGCGACCGAAGAGGCGGCCCATATCCTGATCGCTGCGGCACGGTATCTCGCAGCGCATACGCCGACGATGCGGGCGCAGGCCCAAACGTTCCGAATTGCCCAGCGACTGCACCGCGGGGAACGGCTGTACGAGGAGTGAGCGAGCGCCGGCCTCGTGGCGTCGCACGCTGACAGAAGCAGCGGACACGGGCCCGGAGCAAGGCTGTTGCTCAGCCTTGCTCCTCTTCCTCGGGCAGCACCACGCGGATGTGCAGCTCGCGGAGTTGCTGCTCGTCGATCGGTGCCGGTGCGCCGAACATCAGATCCTGGGCCCGCTGGTTCTTGGGGAAGGCGATGACCTCGCGAATCGTCTCTTCTCCGGCCAGGATCATGACCGTGCGGTCGAGGCCCGGCGCCATGCCGCCGTGAGGCGGTGCACCATACTCGAAGGCGCGCAGCAGATGGCCGAAACGGCGATCGATTTCCGCGTCGTCGTAACCCATGATCCGGAAGATGGCGTTCTGCACCTCTCGACGGTGAATCCGGATACTGCCCGTGCCCAGCTCCAGTCCGTCGGCCACGAGATCGTACGCCTTCGCTCGCACCCGGCCGGGATCCGTCTCCAGGAACGGCACGTCCTCATCGACCGGCGCGGTGAACGGGTGGTGCATCGCCTCCCAGCGTCCTTCCTCGGCGTTCCACTCGAAGAGCGGAGGGTCGACGACCCAGCAGAAGGCATGAACGCCGGTGTCGACAAGCCCCAGCTCGTGGCCGAGGTGGCTTCTCAGCCGGCCCAGCACGTTGGCCGCCACATCAGCCCGATCAGCCACCAGGAGAACTAGGTCTCCTGGCTTGCCACCCAGCCGAGCGGCGATGCCGCTGATCTCCTCGCTACTCAGGAACTTCGCAACTGGAGACCGGGCGGTCAGCTCACCCTCATCCTGCTGCAGCGCCAGCCAGACCAGCCCCCGGGCGCCGAAGCTGCGCGCGAGTTCGGTAAGCTCATCGGTCTGGCGGCGCGGCGCGCTGGCCATGCCCGGCGCTACCAGGCCGCGGACGACACCGCCGTCCTCGACGGCGCGGGCGAAGACGGCGAACTGGCTGCCGGCGACGAGGTCAGTCACGTCACCGATCTCCATGCCGAACCGCAGGTCCGGCTTGTCGCTGCCGTAGCGGAACATCGACTCGGCGAAGGTCAGCCGCGGGAATGGCTTCTGGAGGATCGGCTTGCTCGAGAACCGCTCGAAGAGCTCGGTGTAGAGTCCCTCGATCAGAACCAGGATGTCCTCGACATCGACGAACGACATCTCGAGGTCGAGCTGGGTGAACTCCGGTTGGCGATCGGCACGCAGGTCCTCGTCACGCATGCAGCGCGCGATCTGGTAGTAGCGGTCGAAGCCGGCGACCATCAGGAGCTGCTTGAGCTGCTGCGGTGACTGGGGCAGCGCGTAGAAGTGCCCAGGGAAGAGCCGGCTGGGCACGACGTAGTCACGCGCGCCTTCCGGCGTGCTCTTGATCAGCATCGGCGTCTCGACCTCGACGAAGTCGCGCTCGTCGAGGTACTGGCGGATGAAGCGCGTCACCTGGTGGCGCAGCATCAGGTTGCGCTGCATGCGCTCGCGCCGCAGGTCGAGGTAGCGGAACTCGAGCCGCAGCGACTCGTCGACCTCCGTCTCCTCGTGGATCGGGAAGGGCAGCGGCTTGGAGGGGTTAAGGATCTCGATCCGCTCGGCCAGTACCTCGATCTCGCCGGTGGGCAAAGCAGGGTTAACAGTTCCTTCGGGGCGAGCGACCACTCGCCCGGTCACCGCCAGCACATACTCGCCGCGGACACGCTCAGCGACGGCGTGCGCTTCTGGCGAGTGCTCTGGGTTGGCGATGACCTGGGTGATGCCGTAGCGGTCACGCATGTCGAGGAAGATCAAGCCGCCGTGGTCACGCCGCCGGTTCACCCAGCCCTTGAGTGTTACGAGGCGGCCGACATCGCCGAGCCGGAGCTCTCCGCAGGTGGTGTGGGCGCGGGCACCGGGCCTTCGCACCGTCGTTGGGGATTCCGCCATGCTGTCACCCTCTCCTCGAACCCAGTTTATTCCCCACGAGTGTTGCACAGGTCAGCGGTCGCTCGCAGGCGGCAGGTCTCCGCGCAGGCGGGCCTCGCTTGCGAGCGTCCACCGTCGCAGGGCCTGCTCGGCGTCGAGGCCCGCCTCCTGGGCCAGCGCGCAGAGCGCCGCCAGCGCGACCGCGAGCCTCTCCTCGGTCACGTTACCGTCGGGGAGCACGGATCGCCAGTAGGCCAGTGTGTCTGAGGGGATCGCTTCGAGACCGTGCCGGCGCGCTCGCCGGATCAGCGTCTGGGCCCTGGCCAGCGCCGGCATCGCCGCAGGTATGCGTCCCAGCGGGTGCTCTTCGGCTTCCCCGCGCTCGGCTCGCTCCGCCTGCTTGATCCGCTCCCAGTTCGCCAGGACGGCTCCGGCCGTCTCCGCCAAGGTATCGCCGAAGACGTGGGGATGTCGCCGCACCAGCTTGCGGATCTCGTGGCCCGCGACCTCTTCCAGGGTGAAGTTGCCCGCTTCCTCGGCGATCTGGGCGTGCATCAGCGCCTGGAGCAGGTAGTCGCCCAGCTCGTCGCGCAGCGCCTCGGGGTCGCCAGACTCGATGGCGTCGGCGACCTCGTAGGCCTCCTCGATGAGGTGGCGAAGGAGCGTACGGTGGGTCTGCTCTCGATCCCAGGGGCACCCACCGGGCGCCCGCAGGCGTGCCACGATCTGCTGCAGGGCGTCGACGGTCTGGGCCCGCTCGACCGGCACCGCGGGCAGGTACAGGGCAGTCACATGGTCGACTTCCTGGTGGTCGAGCTCGTAGAGTGAGATCTGCCTGGCGGCCGCCTCGGCGGTTCCGGCTGCCTGGATCAGCGTCACTGGCCAGTCCTCGGAGTAGAGCCGGAACAGCGCCAGCTTGACCTCGCCAGCGATCAGCCGGCTATAGATCTGGCCGACCAGCGCTGGCCGGAGCGGCGAGAGCGGCCAGCTCCCGCCGGAGAACGGCTCGCGCTCGACGCAGGCGACGAGTTCCAGCGCGTCCACCACCTGCAGGTTCTCGCTCAGCGCGTCGACCCCGAGTAGCGGCAACGCCACATCGACGAAGCTCAACCCGGGCACGATTCGCACGCTCAGACCCCGTTCGGGAGCCTGCTGCAGGATGAGGCGTGTCGGCGTCTCGCCGACCAGCGGGTGTCCGGGCACGGCATAGACCAGCGGCCCGCGCGCTGCCTCGCTGAGCAGCGACTCGACGATCCCCTGGTAGACCTCCTCGAAACGGTTCGCTCGCTCGTAGAACTCGTCGAAGGAGGGCCAAGCGCTGGCTTCAGGCAGCTCGTCCACAGTCGGATGCCGGCGCGTCCGCAGGAAGACTCGACCTGCTCGCAAGGCCTCACGGGCCTCCGACGTGAGAAGGTCGGCTCGTCCCGGGCCCAACCCGACGATCGTGATGTCCGCGGTCGCGCTCACGAGACGTGTTCCCGTGCGCGGGTGCCGTCGCCCCCGCGACTCAACACGGCGAGGAAGGCCTCCTGCGGGATCTCGACGCTGCCCACCTTCTTCATGCGGGCCTTGCCTTCCTTCTGCTTCTCGAGCAGCTTGCGCTTGCGGGTCACGTCGCCGCCGTAGCACTTGGCGAGGACGTTCTTGCGCAGCGCCCGGATCGTCTCGCGCGCGATCACCCGGCTGCCGATCGCCGCCTGAATCGGCACATCGAAGAGCTGGCGTGGGATCAGGGTGCGGAGCTGCTGCACCAGCTCGCGGCCGCGGTAATACGCCTGGTCGCGGTGCGTGATGAGCGAGAGCGCGTCGACCGGTTGCCCATGCACCAGGATGTCGAGCTTGACCAGGTCGCCGGCCCGGTAGCCGACAAGCTGATAATCGAGGGACGCGTAGCCCTGCGAGCGCGACTTGAGCTGGTCGTAGAAGTCGACGATCAGCTCGGCCAGCGGCACGTCGAAGACCAGGCGCACGCGATCCTGGTCGAGGTAGTCCATCTCCACCAGCTCACCGCGGCGGTCGGTCGCAAGCTCCATGATCGAGCCGATGTAGCGCGATGGAGTGAGGATCGTGACCCGGGCCCAGGGCTCGCGGATCTCCTCGATCTCACCGGCCGGCGGCATCTCCGACGGCTTGTTGATCATGACCGTCGTGCCGTCGCGCTTTACGACCTCGTACTGCACGCTGGGCGCCGTCGCCAGCAGCTCGAGCTTGTACTCGCGCTCCAGCCGCTCCTGGATGATCTCCATGTGCAGCAGGCCGAGGAAGCCGCAGCGGAAGCCGAAGCCGAGCGCCTCGGAAGACTCCGGCTCGAAGACGAGGGCGGCGTCGTTCAGCCGCAGCCGCTCCAGCGCGTCGCGCAGCTCCGGGTACTGGTCGCTGTTCACCGGGTAGAAGCTGGCGAAGACCATCGGCTTGACCGGCCGGTAGCCCGGCAGCGGCTGGCTTGCCGGGCGGTCACGATGAGTGATGGTGTCCCCGACCTGCGCGTCCCGCACGACCTTCAGCCCGGTCGCTATATAGCCGACTTCGCCAGCGGCGAGCTCGCCGACCGGTGTCATCAGCGGCCGGAACTGGCCGATCTCCAGGGCCTCGGAGGCGACGCCGGTGGCCATCATCAAGATGGGCTCGCCGGTCTGGATACGGCCGTCGACCACCTTGACGTAGGCGATCACGCCCTTGTACGGGTCGTAGTGCGAGTCGAAGATCAGCGCGCGCAGGGGCGCTTCGCGGTTTCCCGAGGGAGGGGGGATCTTGCGGACGATCGCCTCGAGGATTTCGGGGACACCGATGCCTTCCTTGGCTGAGGCGAAGACGATCTCGTCCTCGAGCAGGCCGATGTGGCTCACGATGTCCTGAGCCACCTTCTCCGGCATGGCGTTCGGCAGGTCGATCTTGTTGATCACCGCGATGATGGCCAGGCCGTGCTCGATCGCGAGTGCCACATTGGCGAGCGTCTGTGCCTCGATACCCTGGGCCGCATCCACGACCAGCAGCGCACCCTCGCAGGCGGCCAGGCTCCGACTGACCTCGGACGAGAAGTCGACGTGGCCGGGCGTGTCGATCAAGTTGAGCACGTAGGTCTGGCCGTCGCTAGCGGTGTACTGCATACGAACGGCCCGCGCCTTGATCGTGATCCCCTTCTCGCGCTCGAGATCCATCGAGTCGAGCACTTGCTCGACCATCTCGCGGTCGCTGATGGTGTGCGTGAACTCCAGGAGACGGTCGGCCAGCGTCGACTTGCCGTGGTCGACGTGCGCGATGATACTGAAGTTGCGAATCAGCTCCTGTGCTGTCATAGCGTCCTTCGAACGCGCCGCATTCGGCGTCACCTTGCAAGTATATCTGTCGCGCCTGCGCTCAGTCCGGGCTGCTCGAAGGGGTTCGCCTCGCGCCTCCGAGGCGCTGCAGGAACTGGTGCGGCTCGGCGATGCCGAGGCTGCGTGCGGCCACGAAGTAGCTGGCGGCAACAGCGGCTAGCGTATAGGCGAAGGCGAGAAGCTGGCTAGGGGAACGGCCGGTGGACGGGTCGGTGGCAAGTGCCAGCGGGCCGGCCAGCCACCAAGAGGGGAGGGCCATCACCGCTGCGGCTGCCAGCATCCGGGCCAGCGATCCGAAGAGGCCAGCTCCGAAGCCGCCGAGACGGCGCCGTAGCACCAGCAGGAGGATCGTCATCTCCAGGGTGGTGGTGAGCGAGAGGCTGAGAGCCAGGCCGCGATGGCCGAGGGAGGGCATCAACAGCCAGCTCAACGCGATGTTGGCGGCGATGGTGGTGACCGCCGCCAGCACCGGCGTCAGCGTATCGTGCATGGCGTAGAAGACGCGGGTGACGGCCTCCACGACCGCGAAGGCGACGAGGCCGGGGGCGAAATAGCCGAGCGCGGCGGCGACCAGCTCGGTCGATGAGGCTGAGAAGGCGCCGAACTGGAACAGTACCTGCACGATGCTGGTGCGGAACAGGAGCAACCCGAGCGTCGCCGGGATGGTCAGGAAGAGCAGCGGGGAGAGCGCCTGCTGGAACGTCCGGCGCATGCCATGGAGATCCCCCACGGCGAACTGGCGTGTCATCAGCGGGAAGATCACGGTCGAGAGGCTGAGCGCGAGCACGCCGTGCGGTAGCATGAAGAGCTGGAAGGCGTAGTTCAGCGCGGAGACGTGCCGTTCGCCCAGCCGGGAGGCGAAGTTGGTCAACACGATCATGTTGATCTGAAAGGCGGCCTGGCCCAGGATGCGCGGCGCCATCAGGCGGCCGACCTGGCCCAGCCCCTCGGTGCGAAGATCCAGCGTGGGGGCGAAACGCCAGCCGCGGCGCAGCAGCTCGAGGAACTGGATACCAGCGTGCCCGAGCGCGCCGCCGATGACACCGATGGCCAGGCCGAACGGGCCGTAGGAGGGGGCCAGGAACAGCGCGCCCAGGATGATGCCGAGGTTGTAGAGCACCGGCGCGAGGGCAGCGACCGTGAAGGCGTTCTGCGCCTCGAGCATGCCCTTCCCGGCCGCCCCGAGGCCGAGGAGGAGCGGGGAGAGCAGAAGCAAACGGGTGAGGTCGGTGGCGAGCTCTTGCTGTGGCGGGGCGAGACCGGGGGCGACCAGCGTGCGGATCAGCCAGCCGGCGAGCAAGAAGGTGAGCAGAGAAGCGACCGCGAGCATGACGAGCGCCAGCGTGAGGACGGTATTAGCGAGCCGCCAGGCGCGTGCCCGGTCGCCGCGAGCCAGCAGCCCGCCGAAGACCGGGATGAACGCGGAGCCGAAGGCGCCGCTCATCACCACGAGGAAGAGGAGATCGGGGATGCGGAAGGCCGCCACGTAGGCGTCGTAGTCGGGGCCGGTGCCGAAGCGGGCCGCGATCAGGATCTCGCGAACCAGGCCGAGCACGCGGCTCAGCACGAAGGCAGCCGCGACGATGGCGGCGTTCCCGGCCACGCCGCGGGTGGTACTGCTCTCGATCGTGGTCAATTCCCGGGTTTGCCCAGGCGTCGCGTCGCTCACAGGCCGAATTGTAGGAGCCCGTGGAGAAGGGTGTCACGGAGGTAGAGTGCGGCTATGTTCAGAGGACACCGTCCGCCGCGCTCTGACGGCTGCGCCGTCGCGTTCCGCCGCTCCGCGACAAACTGCTGCACTGAAGGTGCGAGCGCCCCGTTCGGGCACGCCTCGTTTGCCGTTGCCGGTGCGGATCTGGTAGTATCGACAGGTGAGTTCGTTCGCTCCTGAGCGTGCGTGGCAGCACATAGGGAGGTAGTGAGCTTTGCCGAATACGAAATCCGCCGCGAAGCGTGCCAGGCAGGCCGAGAAGCGCCGGCTGCGCAACCGCGTGTACCGCTCGGCCGCCCGTACGTATATCAAGAAGGCCGAAAAGCTGATGGCGGCCAGTGATCTGGAGGCGGCCGCCCGCGCGATCGGAGATGCGATCAGCACGCTCGACCGCGCCGCCATCAAGGGGATCATCCACAAGAACAACGCCGCCCGGCGCAAGTCGCGCCTGATGAAGAAGTTCAACCGGCTGGTCAAGGCGCGGCTGGAGGCGGCACAGGCCTAGGAGCGGTTCAGGTTCGACTTCGAGGCGCGACGAGATGAACTCGTCGCGCTGTTTCGTGTTGCCGAGAGCTGGGCCAGGCGCTGCACGACGGCTGGAAGGCTGTCCGTAAGTTCAGCCTGCCCGAGTTTGACCGCCGCATCGAGGCGGCGCAACCAGCCCAGCGCCTCGGCGACGGCAGCGCGATCGAGCCCCGAGGCAGCTCGCTGGCCCCGCCGGAGCCGTCCCTCGCTGAGTCCGGTCTTCTCCGCGATCGGCTCGATCGGATCTCCCGGAGCGCTCACGAGCGCCACATAGGGCTCGTAGTGGCTGACAAGCTGGCCGAGCACGACTTCCGGCTGGGCCCCCCGCGCCAGCGCCCGCTCCAGCTCCCTGATCGCAGCTTCCGCGTCCCCCTTGGCGAGCGCATCGGCCAGCGCCCAGTCGTCTCCGGCTTCCTCGCTGACGACCAGGTCGGCCACCAGCGCGGCGGTAATGGTGCTTTCAGGCTGTGCCGCCACGGCGAGCTTTGCGAGTTCCTGATCGAGCCGGTAGAGGTCGGGCGGCAGGTCTTCGCCGCGAGCCGGGCGCTGCCAGGTGGCTGGGAAGAGCGCCTCGAGTAGTCTTATCGCGACCTCGCGCTCGATGCTGGCTCCATGCGTGCGAGCGCGCCGCACCGTCCACTCGACCAGCTCGGCACCGCGAGGCGTGGGATACCGCTCGACGATGGCGGTCGGCGCGGCACGCTGGATCGTGCTCGCACTCGTCTGATCGAGGGCGCGCTCGACCAGCACCAGGACGGTGGACTCCGGCAAGTCGCGCAGCAGCTCCGCCAGCGCCGGTGGCAGCGTCGCGGCCTGTCGACCCGAGCGCTGGCTGGTGGTCGAGACTACGAGGTCGTAGACGATAACCAACCTGGTAGAGCCGAAGAAACCTGGGGAGAGGCAGGCGCCGCGAACCGCCTCGATGCTGGAGTCCGGCATCGAGAACATGCTGGTCGCAAACCCGTTCGGGTCGTACTGGACGCGTAGCTCGCGCACCCGCTCGTCGATCGCCAGCCGGTTGTCGCCCCCGAGGACGATGAGCACCCTGCGCTCTCCAGCTTCGTGTGACGCCTACAGTGATAGTCGCCCCGTCTGCACCCTCAGAAAAGAGGTGGAGTCTCCTCGCTACCCTCTCCGCGTGACGCCCAGGCTGCCGGGCAGTTCGATTCTACGCCGTGAGAGGGGCGGACAGGGGACTCGCGTGCGTGCTGTGGTATGGTCTCTTGTGCTCGGGTGATTTGAGTTCTTGAGGGAGTCGGGGAGAAGATGCGTCAGGTTCGTCGCCGTCATGTAGCGCGAGCCGGCTTCCTCCTCACGTGGATCTGCCTCGGCGGCCTGATGATATTGGGATCGGCACGGCCGGCTGCCGCCCAGCGACCGTTCGGACTGCCCTTCATGTCGCCGCCTGGGCCGTCGACCTGGTTCGTGACCCAGTTCTACGGCAACACCGTGTGGGCCTACCGCAACCGTGAAGACCTGTACAGCGCAGGACAGGGTCTGCACTTCGGTGTCGACTTCGCCGCTCCCTGTGGTACTCCGGTAGTCGCGATCGGCGAGGGCGTGGTCGTCGCCGTCGATGGGCCATACGGTTCTGCGCCGCACAACGTGGTCATCGAGCATCCGAACGGTTACCGGTCGCTCTACGGGCATCTCGGCCAGCGCTCTTCGCTGGCTGCGGGCCAGCGCGTGCAGCGCGGCGACCCTGTCGGCGTGGTCGGTGACCCGGCTAGCCCGGCGTGCGACCGCGCGCCGCACCTGCATCTCGAGATCCGCGACCGCACCATGCGCCTGGCGTTCAACCCTGTGTCCCTCATCGATGCCGATTGGCGCGGAATCACGCTGGGCCTGGGAACCGATGGGACGCAGTTCGCGCTCGCCTATGAGGAGCCTCACCGGTGGCGTACGCCGTGGGATCAGCCGGAGGTCAGGTTCGGGGGGCCAGCGCTGAATGCCTACCCTGACGCCTGGCCGCCCCGGTAGGCACGGATCGGAGATGAGCCGGCTTCGATATGCTCTCTTTGTGCTCTGGCTGACGGTGCTGGTCATCGGCTGTCGCGCGTCTCATGGCGTGGCGCCAGCGACGACGGTACCGCGGCGTGTCACAGCGTCGCCGGAGCCGACACGTGTCGAGGTCACCGATACCCCGACCGCAGGATCACCCCCGACCCCGCGACCTTCGCCGATGACCAGCTCGACACCAGCCCTGGCGGCTGCAGCGATCGTCCCACCGAGTCCGACAGCTCGAGTGAGCACGACCGGTTCTGAGATGGAAGTCGCTACCTGCTGCGGTCTCCTGGCGTGGGTCGACGACGCGCGCCTGCTGGTCTACGACACGCGCCCTGAGGCGCCAGCGGGCGCCTGGCTGGTCACGCTACCCGGCGGTGAGCGCCGTTTCCTCGCGTCCCGCTTCGGTCTCCCCTCGCCTGCGGGGATCGTGGCCCTCCCCGATACGCCGGAGCAGCGGACGACGGTCGTGGATCTGGAGGGGAATGAGCTGGCGGTCGTGCCGACCGGTGGGGCGCTGAGCTGGCCATCCCCTGATGGCCGGTGGCTCGCCTGGCTCGAGCGGCTGCCGGTGCGGACGCCAAGTTCCTCAGTCAACCGGGTGAGACGCTTGTGGGTGGCGGAGCTCGCGACCGGGGAGCGACGAGCGCTCCTCGAACTCCAGGCCGCCAGTCTCACCTGGTTGCCCGACAGCCAGCGGCTGCTCGTTGCGGCACGCTCTCCAGGAGGAGAGCAGCCGGGCATCTGGCTGGTGAACGTACAGTCTGGCGCCGTCGACATCCTGGTCAGGGGCACGTTCCTGTATAACGTGCGCCTCTCACCGGACGGGCGTCGACTCGGGTACGTGCAGGCCTTCAGCGGCGAACCGGGTGGCGATGGACTGTGGATCCTCGACCTCGCGTCGCGAGAGAGCTGGCGCTTACCGGTCGCTGCCGGGTTCCGCTGGGCTGGTAGCGGGGACGCTCTCTGGCTCCTCGACCCCGGAGAAGGCGACCATCCAGACGCGCTCGTGCTCCTCGACGCACGCAGCGGCGAGCGGCTGCGCACAGTCCCGCTTCCAGGGCAAGTGCTCAACTCGGTCTGGGAGGTCTCCCCGAACGGGCGGTGGATGGCCTTCTGGCGATTGCACGACCAGCACGTGGTCGCCGTGGAGCTGGAGAGGCGAGCCTCAGGCACGTGAACCGGCGGCACGCGGCCTTCCAGCTAGCTCGCGCAATATCCGGTACTCTGTCATGCCGACGGCGCGCGAAAGGGGCAGGGCGACGAGATAGAGCAGCAAACCGAGCGCTACGGCGAGGATCGGCTCGATCCACCGGCTCAGCAGGACTCCCCCAGCCATCGCTGCTACCGCGGGTAGCGGTGTCAGCCCCAGCCGAGCCCAGGAGACCACGCCGACGTACCGGTGAATGGCCCGCTGCAACGGGATAAACAGAACGATCTCCGTGAGAACGGTGATCACCGCGGCCGCGAGGTAGCCGTAGCGGGGAACCAGCAACACGTTGGCGACCAGGTTGAACACGGTGGCAAGCATGTAGGCTCGTGCGATCTGGCGCTGCTGGTTGACCGCGATGATGGCGTATTGCGCGACGCCGTTGACATAATGCAACGGCGTAAACCAGACTAGGACGCGGAGCACGGTGGCGGATTCGGGGAGGAAAGCACTGCCGCCCAGGATTTGGATCATCATCGGCGCGAGCGCCAGCGTACCGAGCACGATCGGCCACGCGATGAGGAGAAGGAACTTGGCCGCCAGTTCGAAACTGTCGCGCAGGCGATCGCTTCCGGCCTGGCGCGAGAGGATCGGGAAGATTGCCAGGACGAAGTACGAGGGGATGAGCAGCAGGAGGTTCGCGAACTTGTATGCTGCGTCGTACGTTCCCAGAGCCCGGTCGCCTTGTGCCGCCTGGATGACGAAGGTATCCAGGCGGAAGAAGAGCGTTATCAGCAAGCCATTCAGCAGGAGCGGCCAGGCGAGGGCGAGGAGGCGACGAGCCTCGTCCAGTGGAAACGACCAGATCGGCTGCACGCGCAGGTGGCGGAGCGCCAGTCGAAACGCCAGCGCCGAGAGCGTGGTTACGAGGACGGAGACGGCGGCCAGACCTGGCACTCCGTACCCCGCGAAAAGCGCGGCGAGCCCGAAGCCGAACCGACTGAGATTCGTGAGCACCGTGAGCGCAGCCGGTAGGTGCATCTGCTCGCGACCGTTGAAGACCGAGTTGATCGCTTCACTGTAGCTTCCAGGCACTATCGAGAGGTACAGGAGCAGAATCGCCAGCACGCTCTCCGATGAGAGCTGGAACCAGGAGCGACCAGCGAGGACGAGCACGGCGACGACCGGGCCGAGGGCCAGGAGCACCACGAGCCTGAGGAGTGTCGTCAGGCCGAGGAGCCGCCCTGCGATGGCGGACGTTTGAGCAACCTCGCGAGTCACCAGCACGCTCAGTCCGAAGTCGGAGATGGTCTTGAGATAGAGCCAGGTGACGACCGCGATGGCGTACTGGCCGTTCCCGGCCACGCCGAGTAGCCGGAGGGCGAAGGCCGCGAAGACTAGGTCGACCGCGCGGTTAAAGAACTGGGCTCCCAACGGCATGGCGCTGTTGGTGAAGACGCGCCGCGCCGAGGTGGTGAGCGCCCGCTCGACGGCCGGCAGCCCGCTCCAGGCCAACGCGAGCAGCGCTAGCGCATTCGCCACGCCAAAGAGGGAAAAAGCGAGCGGCGCGGATGGCCAGGAAACGAGCATCTCGACCATTCAACCTGACCTCGACCGTCAGCGGTGTGCAACCGCGAGCCGGCTGGAGGCCCAAGAGCAGGCGATCTTCCTTGCCCTGGTCGCTGCGAGGCACACGCCGGAAGGGTGGCGACGAAGCGGAAGGGCACTGACCGCACGCCCGGTAACGCATCGTCGCCGATGCCCCGGCAGGCGAACCATCAGCCGGCTCCTTCGGAGATCTGCCGGTAGAGCTCGAGGTGAAGCCGCGCGGTGCGATCCCAGGAATAGGCCGCTGCCCGTCGCTTCCCACACTCAGCCAGCCGCTGACGGAGGGCAGCGTCAGCGATCAGTCGCTCCATCGCGTCCGCCAGGGTTTCCGGCTGGCCAGGCGTGATCGTCAGCGCGGCGTCGCCGGCCATCTCGGCGGGCGCTCCCCCACCAGTCGTGATAACGCATGTCCCGCACGCCATCGCCTCGAGGATCGGCAACCCGAAGCCCTCATACCAGGAAGGATAGACCAGCGCAAGGCTCCGGCTATACAGCGCGGCCAGATCCCTGTTGGTCACCGGGCCCAGGTAGCGTACCGGCAGTCGCGCGGCAGCCTCGTGCAGCGCCCGCATGATCGGCTCGGAGAGCCAGCCTGGCCGGCCTACCACGACCAGGGAGACCTCCGGGTACCGTGAGGCCAGCATGGCGAAGGCTTCGAGAGCGCCGAGATGGTTCTTGCGTGGCTCGATCGTTCCGACCATCAAGAAGTAGGGCTCGTGGACACCGAGTCGAGAGAGCGTGTCTCGCGCTTCCTCTTCGCGTAGTGGCCCAAGGCAACTGGTTACGCCGTGGGGAATGGCGATGACTCGTTCCGCTGGCAGGCCGAAGTACTCGACGACCTCGCGGCGCACCTGCTCGGACACCGTGATAACCGCGCTTGCCCGCCGTACCGAGCGGGGAACAGCGGTAGCAAGGTAGACACGCAGCCGCGGGTGGGCGTACTGGGGTACCACGATGAAGCTGAGGTCATGGACCGTCACCAGGCAGGGGGCGCGGCTCGGCGGAGCGACGAAGTCTGGCCCGTGGCTCACGGTGAGCGAGCCGGTGAAGCGTTCGAGGGGCAGCGGCACACGGAGACGTTGCCACAGCCGCGTGACCCAGGTCGGCGAGAAAGGTAGCTCGACCTCTCGGACGGGTGCGCTCTCCGGCCACTCGCGTGCCACAGGCGCAACGACGCGTCCGTGCCAGAGAACCAGTTCCTCCTGGCTCCCCAAAAGGGGGATCAGCGCCCTGGCCAACTCGCGCACGTAGCGCCCGATGCCGGCATGCTGGGTCAACGCCGCGGTATAGTCAAGCGCGATGCGCATCATGCTTGAGCGACCGCAAGCGTGAATACGCCCAGACCGGCGGGACGACGACGAGGACGCTCCAGTAGGCCACCAGCCTGTCGAGGATAGCCACCGACACAGCGGATGATTCAGCGACGCCGAGCAGCAACAACAGCCCAACGACGCCGGTCTCGACCACACCGACTCCGGCGGGCGTGAGGGGCACGGTCGTCAGGAGCGAGGCAAGCAAGGCCGCCAGGAACGCGACGGCGAAGGGAAGAGAGACGCCGACGGCCTTGGCGGCGGCGAAGAACCGCACGCCTTCGAGGCTCCAGATGGCCGCGGTCAGAAGAGCGATCAGGGGAAGGCGCTCGAGGCTGCCGAACAGGCCCTGTTGCAGACCCCAGAAGACCTGGCGAAGCGCAGTGGGAAGCAGCTCGACGAGCCTTCCCCGCAGCGCGTAGGTGACCGCGAGGATGACGATGACCGACAGCGCCAGCAGCAGCGCCCAGACCACCCAGTGCCGCGCGGTGTCCATGAGCCGGCCACCGAAGACGATGGCTCCGAAGACGACGAACAGCGAGGTCAACGCGAGGAGATCGCTGGCACGCTCGAAGATGACGGTACCGAAGGTGCTGCTGAGGCGCACCCCCGACTGCCGCCGGAGCAGGTACGTGCGATAGACCTCTCCCGCCTTGGCCGGCAGCAGGCAGTTGACGAGCCAGCCGAGCAAGTAGATACGCAGCAGGCTCGGCAGAGCGGGCAACTTCGCCTCGAGACCCGGTAGCGCATCGGATCGTTCGAGGATCACCTTCCATCGCCACGCCCGCAGTGGCATCGAGCCGTAGTAGACGACCAGAGAGACCGCGAGCAGGAGTGGTTGGGCGCGGAGGAGCTCTTCCACCACGACCGAGACGTCGAGGTCGAGCCGCGAAAGGCCGAAGGCCCCGATCGCAGCAGCGAGCAGCAACGAACCCGCTAGGCGTCCCCACACCCTGAGATCCGTCAGGCGCGGGTGCCGTGTGTCCTGACCCGGCTCGACTTCAACCGGCGTCGCGCTGGTTGCCCGCTCGGTATCCATCACGGAATCCATCGTCCTTGCCGGAGACAGACAATTTCCAGGACTCTGCCTGCGAGCCGATCCGGTCGACATGGGTCGACGCTGCGAGTGCCCAGAGTGCGGCGAGCTGAACCGGCAAGTTGAGCACGTGCAGGTTCTCGACCACATTATGAACCATCACCGCTGTCGTCGCCGCGAGTGCCCCGAGACCAAGAGCGCGGTCGAGTGGGGTGGGCCCGCGCCTCGAGGCGCGGATCGCCGTGGCGACTCCGGTCGACAAGACCAGCAGGTACGTCGCCAGTCCAAGCAAACCCGTCTCGGCCGCAGCATGGATGTAGTAGTTGTGCGCGTGGCCCTGGGAGATCCGGAACAGCGGATGAGGAGAGACCTCCGGGACGCGAACGTTGTAGTTTCCTACACCCACCCCGGTCAGGGGAGACGCTTTTGCCATCTCCAGGCCGGCCTGCCAGTGCGTCATGCGCTCGATGGCGGCGAAGTTCTCGTCGGTGAGCTGGACATCTCGGACATCGAAAAGGCGAAGCTGAGACGTGAGCTGCACTGCGCGCTCTCGCAGTGCGGCTGGGAGGAGGGCCGCGCCGCCAGCCAGGAGAACCACCATACCTGCTAGCGCTAGACCGAGGGCAAGGATCTGCACGCGTCGCGAGGCGGCCAGGAGCAGGACGCCGATCCCGGCTGTGACACCCAGCCACGCCCCGCGTGAGAAGCTGAGGCCAATACCGACGAGACTCGCAGCGCTCCCCGAGGCGAGCCAGGTACATACCCCGAGCTGGCGCAGGAGTGCGCGCCGGGCCTGGCGGCTAGCCGTGAAGCCGGCCAGCCGTGCCTGTCTCCAGCCAGCGAGCGAGGCCAGGCACTCGCGGAGGGCCCAGATGGCCATCGGCAGCAGCCACAGCCCGGTCATCTCGAGGTAGCCAGCATAGGGGTTGGGCTTACCGAACGTGCCGTAAGCCCGAAACAGGTTGCCGACCGCGAAACTCTCCGGCCCCAGACGCAGGAAAGACTGGGTCGCACCCAACACAGCCTCCCCGATGGCCCCGATCGCCACTACCAGACTCAACCAGAGCACCGCCGCTCTGCCGCGCACGAGGTGAAGCACCGCGAGGAATGCGAGGAGCGCGACCCCCCAGCGATAGATCTCCGCCAAACCAGGCAGGAGTTCTCGTGCCGACCGCAGCGAGATTACCTGAGCCAGCATGTAGAGCACGAGCGCTAGCGCCAGCGGCGGCACGCGCAATGCGCTGCGTTTCGCGAGCAGCACCAGCGGCAGAACGATCGCCGTGGTGGCGACCGCCGCTTTGGTTGCCGTCAGCGTCTGGACGCCGAGTGAGACCGCTCCGGCGTCCTGGATCGGTACTGAAGCCACCAAGAGGATCGGCGCCGACGCCGGAAAGAGGAGGACAAGGATGCCCAGTATCGCTCCCGGTACCAGAAGCAGATTCAGTGGCAGGGGGAGTGAGAATATCGCCAGCGCGAGTACGAGCGATGCCAGCAGCCCTCCGACTGATGCGAGGCGTCCGGACGCGCGGGCGCGCGCCAAGCTATGCGCCGGGAGCGGGAGCATGGTCGAGCGTTCCAGCGAAGTAGGCGATCGTCATCCTGAGGCCCTCGCGAAGGTTAACCGAGGGCTCCCAACCGAGAAGGCGACGAGCCTTGGCGATGTCCGGGCATCGCCGGACGGGGTCGTCGGGCCGCTGTGGGGCGAAGGTCACGGGAGAAGACGAGCCGGTCAGCTCCAGGATGAGCTGGGCCAGCTCGAGCACGGTGCGTTCATCGGGATTGCCGAGATTGATCACTTCACCGGCGAGTCCCTCGAGTTCCAGCGCGAGCCGGATACCACGAACCATATCGCTGACGTAACACAAGGAGCGCGTCTGCTTGCCGTCACCATAAACGACCAGTGGTTCGCCGCGCAACGCCCGCATGACGAAGTTCGGCACCACCCGGCCATCTCCAGGATCGGTTCGCGGGCCGTAGGTGTTGAAGATACGGACGATGCGCGCGTCGAGGCCGAAGGTACGCACGAACTCCATGGTCAGCGACTCGCCGAAACGCTTGCTCTCGTCGTAACAGCTTCGTGGCCCGACTGGATTCACGTTGCCGTGATAGGTTTCGGGCTGAGGGTGGATTTGGGGATCGCCGTAGACCTCCGAGGTCGAGGCGAAGAGAAAGCGCGCGCTTCGGCGGCGCGCGAGCTGGAGCAGATGGAAAGTACCGAGCGAGTTGACAAGGTGTGTCTCGATCGAGTGCCGGCGGTAGCCGACCGGGCTGGCCGGGCTGGCAAGGTGGAAAATGGCGTCCACATCGAGGTCGAGCGGCTCGGTGATGTCGTGCTGGATGAAGGTGAAGCGCGGGTGATCGAGGAGGCTAGCCAGGTTGGCCAGTCGCCCAGTGATCAGGTTATCGACAGCGACGACTTCCCACCCCGAATGCAGCAGCGACTCGCACAGGTGCGACCCGATGAACCCAGCGCCTCCAGCAACAAGGACTCGCACACGTCGCTCCTTCAGCCCATCTCCGAAGCCTCGTCCACTCGGGCGAGGCTGCGCGGCTCTGGCTCAAGTATGGCAGCGAGCAGCCAGAAGGCCAGAGCAAGATCGGGCAGGAAATACCCGTTGTCGACCAAGCCGTGCATCGCCCCGCCGACAATCGCCACCGCTGTGGCGAGCGCGAGGGTATCACCCGTTCGAACCGCATGGGAGAGGGCGCGCACGATCAGGGCCGCTCCAGAGAGAAGCAACGCGAGACCCATCAGCCCGAGCCGCAGCCAGGCATCGAGGACGAGATTGTGCGGATGCGACGTGAATCGCTCTGGCCAGGCCTCGGGAGCGACGTAGCGTGGGGCGTACTGGTACAGGAACTGGTCGAGCCCGACACCGAACAGTGGATAGTCGCGCAACATCGCCACCGCCGCACTCCAGATGTGGAGCCGTAGGCTGCCGCTACCGCCCTGAAAGAGGCTGAGGATCCGTTCCGGCGCGGCCGCCAGGAGGCCGCCGAACGCGAGTATACCGGCGACGGCGAGAGCGACGGTGCGGCGAGGATGCCCGGTAAACATCCCAGCAAGCCCGAGAGTGACGAGGACGCTCAAGAGAGCGCCACGTGAAAAGGTCAGGACGAGCGCCGCGCTTGTGATCGCGGCCGACGCCGCCCAAAGCCAGCGCGAGCGCCCGGATTGCGCGATCGCGAGCGTCGCAGCGAGCAGGAGTGGGCGTTCCAAGTACAGCGCGAGGGCGTTCGGGTGGGGGTGCAGGCCACGGATGCGAAGCACACCTTCGCTCTCGACACCCGCCCCGGCCAGCCCGGCTCCGATGCTATACAACCCGACCACGCTACTCGCGATGACCCAACCGGAAACCGCGCGCCAGCGGTCGGCAGGCTCGCGGACGTGCCAGCAGTACAGGAAATAGGCGACAACGGGTTCGAGAATGACCCAGCGGAACTCGCGCACGCTCTCACGCAGGTGAGTGGGGTCAGCCACCGTTCCCAGCGACACCGTACCGGCGACCGCGAGCCCGACAGCGAGGGCGGCGAAGCGCAGTTCACCGAACCAGGAACGAAGCACGGTCAATTGTGGATGCCAACTCGACGGTGAGCGGATCACGCTCCAGGCGGCGCGCGAGGCCACGCCGGCAGCCGTGGCTGCGAGGAGGATCTCGGCCGGGTTGAGGCGGGCTGTCCCCAGTCCGACCAGCACGGGTTGATAGACGAGACCGAGGCTGGCTGGCAAGACGATCAACGTGCCACGAGGCGAGACGACCGCGAGAGCCGTGAGGAGTGCGAGCGCCAGGAGCGCAAGCGATGAACCAGAGGTGGCGTATGCCAGTGCGACCAGTAGTGCCGCGCACGCGGGACTGAACCACGGGGCAACTGCGCGCATGCGGCGATGGAGGCGCGGGGCTAGGCGGTCAAGCAAGACTGTCGTCCTCCACCTTCTCGGGAGGGAGAACTGGCCGGAGCCAGCCTCGAGTCTCAGCGAGCGCGCGCCAGGAACTGCGGATCGCGATGAAGAGGAGCCCGGTCAGGGCGCTGAACGCGAGAGACAGCACCCAACCGAGCCCAGGCCGATTGCTGACCTCCACGCTGCTCACCGCCAATTCGACGCCTGGGGTGTTCGTCAGCGTGACGACATGATGCCCTGGCCTGAGCTCGGCCGTGACGAGAACCACCGTGCCGGCAGCCTTTGGTGCTCTCAATGTCAGGAAGGTGCCTGCATCGTCACGCGGGAGGCCCGGTACCGGGGCGCCGTCGACAGTCACATACACGCGGCCGGCGTCGGGGCCGGTGCGAGCGGTCAGGCTGAGTGAAGTGCCGTAGAAAGGAATCGTGAGCGTGGCGCCGGCCGCGCGAGTGGCGAGGAAGGTTTGGCCTCCGACCTGCTGCGTCACCCAATCACCCTGGGTCGAAACGGCGGGATGGGGAAGCGCGGCATTTCCGGGGAAGAGGGCCTCACCAGCGGCAGCGTCCGGTCTCGGGATTCCCACCTGGTTCAGGCGGTCGGCCACTGTAAGCATCCAGGCTGAGGCGAGGAGGACGAGCCCGACGGCAGCCGAGAGCCCGATCCCACGCGCCGCACGGAGTGGAGTGTTGAAGAGGCGTGTCAGGAAAGTTCGATTCAGAGAGTCGCTCGATGAACGCATGCTTCCCTTCTCCGACACCGGCGAAAGTATGCGGCACCCGGTTGCTACCGTCACCGGTTTCCGCTCCAGGTACAATTCCGGGCGACTGCGGGAGTGGAAGGGGGAGGATGTGCAGGCGGAGATTGGGGTTATCGGCGGCAGCGGCTTGTACCGCATGGCCGAGCTAGCGGACATCGAGCAGGTGACGGTCGAGACGCCGTTTGGCCCGCCAAGCGCGCCGATCACGATCGGGACGCTACAAGGGGTTCGGGTCGCCTTTCTTCCCCGGCATGGACTGCATCACCAGATCAGCCCGAGTACCGTACCGGCCCGAGCGAACTTCTGGGCGCTGAAGCAGCTCGGGGTGCGCCGGGTGGTCTCCGTCAGTGCGGTCGGGAGCATGCGTGAGGAGATCGCACCGCTCGATCTCGTCGTGCCGGATCAGATCTTCGACCGTACGGTGCGACGCCCGCGCTCGTTTTTCGAGGAGGAGGGGCCGGTCGTCCATGTGGCGCTGGACGAGCCGTTTTGCCCGGAGTTGCGGCTCGCGCTGATCGAGGCAGGGAGGCGAGCCCAGGCGCGTGTCCACGGCCACGGGACGTACATCTGCATCGAGGGGCCACAGTTCTCGACCAAGGCCGAGTCGAGGATCTACCGAAGCTGGGGAGTCGATGTCATCGGTATGACTGCGATGCCCGAAGCGAGGCTGGCCCGCGAAGCGGAGCTGTGCTTCGCGATCCTCGCGCTGGTAACCGACTACGATGTGTGGCACGTTTCGGAACAGCCGGTGAGCGTCGCAACGGTGATCGAGAATCTGCAGCGTAACGTGCAGACGGCACAGGTGGTGCTGAAGGAGCTGATACCGCTTCTCTCCGGGGAGCCGACCTGCGCCTGCGCAAACGCGCTCGCGCAGGCGATCGTGACCGCGCCGGAGGCGATCCCCAGCGAGGTACGTCGACGCTTCAGCTTGCTGCTCGCTCGCTACTTGCCCGCGGAGTAGACCAGTTTGACAGTGGGAGCCGCGATCTGGTCTCAGCGGTTACGGGAAAGGTGAGGTTATGGCCGCCCGAGTCCGGCTGCTGGAGCTGCAGCTCCTGGTACTTCCCGCGCTCCTCGGGATCGTCGGGCTGCTGACCATCTATCTCTCCCGCACCGGCTCCACGCGGTGGAGCTGGTCAGACATTTGGGTCAGCCTCGTGTTCATGGGAATGGTGCTCGGCACCAGCGTGTGGTTGAGCCTGATCGGCTTCGGCGGTGATCAGGTGCTGTTCCCGCTGGTCGCCATGTTGAGCGGGTTAGGGCTTCTGCTGAGCCAGCGGCTCCAACCGGTGTTGCAGCAGGACGCGGGGTGGGCGACGCTCGCACAGCGACAACTGGTGTATTTGATCTTGTCTTTCGGGCTCCTCTGGGGCACTATCACGTTCCTTCGGCGGCTCGATTGGTTACGCCGCTACAAGTACACCGCAGCGGTGCTGGGCCTCGCGCTGACTGCGGTCACGATGCTCTTCGGCGTAGAGATCCAGGGCGCCAGGCTCTGGCTCGACCTCGGCGTCGTTACCGTGCAGCCTGGTGAGCTGGTCAAAGTCCTCCTGGTGGTCTTCCTCGCCGCATATCTGGACGACTATCGCGACCTCATCGCGACCGGCTACCGCCTGGGCCCGGTGACGATCCCTCCGCTACCCTATCTGCTGCCGATGCTCGTCATGTGGGGTCTCTCAGTGCTGGCCGTGGTGCTGCAGCGCGACCTGGGCAACGCACTCCTGCTCTTCGGTATCTTCCTCGCCATGCTCTACATGGCGACAGGCCGGATAGCCTATGTCGTCGCTGGCCTCTTGACGTTTGCGGCGGCAGTGTATGTCGCGCTTCACCTGTTCGGTCACGTCATGGTGCGTATCCAGGTATGGCTAAATCCCTGGAGCCAGCCACTGCACGCTGGATTCCAACCGATCCAGGCCGACTACGCGTTCGCTCACGGCCACATATTCGGCACCGGACTAGGCTTCGGGTTCCCTCAGTTCGTTCCCCTGGTGGCGAGCGACTACGCGCTCGCCGCGCTCGGCGAGGAGCTCGGCCTGCTGGGGACGACGGCGGTGCTGGGGCTGTACGTGCTCCTCGTGGCACGGGGGACACTGATCGCCCTCCGAGCCAGAGGGTCGTTCGTTCGGCTACTCGCCGCCGGACTCACCGTTGTCTTGGGGCTGCAGACGCTGATTATCCTCGGTGGAAACGTCCGCCTGTTGCCGCTCACTGGCATCACGCTGCCGTTCATCAGTGCGGGAGGGAGTTCGCTCTTGACCAACTTCCTGATCATCGCGCTGCTGCTCAAGGCGAGCGAGAGGTCAACGGAACCGCGATGAGCTGGTTCGTCCGCTCCGCTGCACTCGTCGCAGCGACCTCGATCGTCGTCTATGGAGTGGCGACGATCGAGGAGCGCACCGATCCACGATGGCTCGTGCTGCTCGTCATCGTGGGGCTGCTCTGGGGCATCTCGCTCTGGCCGGCGACCGTGCGGCAGGCGCGCACCGTGGATCGGGCCATGATCCATGTCACGGCCGTCATCGGCATCGGGTTTCTCCTGGTAGCGACTCAACTGATCAGAGCACAGGCCCTCGACCGCGAGCGGATCCAATCGCGCGTGGTTTCTACCGGGACGGAAGTGGTGGCTGACCCGCGTCGCCAGGTGCTGGCTCAGGAGTCGCAACGAGGGAGAATCCTGGCGCGTGACGGCACGGTCATCGCTGAGACCAGGGTCGGCGAGGACGGCCGATCGAGACGGGTGTATCCCTTCGGCCCTGCCGCATACCTCGCCGGGTACTACTCGCCAGCGCTCTACGGGGCCGCGAACGTCGAGCTGGCGTATGACGGCGCCCTCAGTGGCCGGACTGAGGTCAGACGGCTTCGCGAGTGGATCGACGGAATTCTCAACCGGCCGACGCCTGGCTACGATGTCGTCCTCACCATCGATCCTGAACTCCAGTCGCAAGCCGATCGCCTGCTCGGCGGGCGTGCTGGAGCCGTCGTGCTGCTCGACGCTCGTACTGGCGCTGTCCTCGCGATGGCGAGCGCGCCGGCGTTCGACCCGAATACGCTCTCTGTCGGCACGCGCGCGACGCCCGAGGAACTCGAGGCTGCCCGTGCCTACTGGGCATCGTTGCAGCAGTCAAATGACGGGCGGTTGGTGTTGCGTGCGACACAGGGGCGGTATCCGCCCGGTTCGACGTTCAAGACGGTAACGCTGGCTGCCGCGCTCGAGAGCGGGGTCGCGAACCTCGACAAGGTTTACCGTGACGAGGGTGCGTTTACGGTTGACTCCCGGGTTATCGTCGAGCAGAACCGGCCCGACCCGAACCGGGTATCCTACTCGCTCCTGGAGGGGTACGGCTACTCGCTCAACGTGGTCTTCGCGCAGCTCGGTCTGGAGCTGGGAGCGGGCCGGTTGACGGAGGCTGCCCAGCGATTCGGGTTCGGCGAGTCGATTCCGTTCGACCTGCCGGTAGCGCCGAGTGTCGTCAGCGTGGACACGGGGTACTTGGCGAACCCCGCGGGCCTGGCTGAGACGTCCTTCGGCCAAGGAGAGCTGCTCGTCACGCCGCTGCAGATGGCTCTGGTGGCCGCGGCTGTCGTCAATGGCGGCGAGCAGCCGGTTCCTTTCCTGGTGGACAGGATCCAGACCCCCAGCGGCGAGATCGTCGAACAGCATCGACCCCGTGCCTGGCGCAGGGCTATGTCGCCGGAAACGGCCGTGCAGATCGAGCAGGCCATGCGCTGGTCGGTGGAGCACGGTTATGCCCGGGGCGCGCAGATCCCGTCGGCGGTGGTCGGCGGCAAGACCGGTACCGCCGAAGTCGGTGACCGCCCACCTCATGCCTGGTTCATCGGCTTTGCCGGTCGGGAGGAACCGCAATACGTCGTCGCGGTGGTGGTGGAGAACGCTGGGTCGGGCACTGAGGTCGCGCTTCCGATCGGCCGGGCGCTGCTCGAACTGGCGCTCGGCCGGTGAACTCAGACCGACGAGAGGCGGCCGCGTTTTAGCGTACGGACAATGAAAATGGTATACTGACTGGGGTGCGGCCGCTCATCTCGGGAGCCGTCATGCTGCTCAGTCGACAGGAATTTGAGCGACTCGTTCTGGAAGCGTTGGAGGAGTTGCCGCCTGAGATTGCAGCGGCGCTTGACAATGTCGAGATCGTGGTCGAACGCGAGCCGAAGTATCGCCACCGTCGGGCAGCCGGAATCGCACGCGGCACCCTGTACGGGCTCTACGAGGGTATCCCGCTGACGGAGCGCGCATCATCGTACAACCTCGTACCTCCCGACGTGATCACCATCTTTCAGGGGCCCATCTGCCGCACAGCTCGAACCATCGAGAAGGTGCGCCAAATCGTGCGCGATACCGTGATTCACGAGGTAGCGCACCACTTCGGCATCACCGATGAGCGGCTGCGGCAACTCGGGCGCTACTGAGGGGGACTGGGAGGTAAGGGGGTGAGCATCTCGCAGGCTGGTGCTGGTCGAACTGTGCCGGGCGTCATCGACACGATCGGCACCGCGTATGCGCTGCTGAACCGGCAGCCGTACGTCATCCTGTGCCTGGTCGGTCTGGATGTTCTGTACTGGCTGGGGCCGCGACTGTCGCCGGTTGTCTTTATGCGCGTGGTCGCGGACTGGCTGGGGCGCACCGGAGCAGATGCTCAGGCACAGAGTCTCGTTTCCGAGCTTGGTTTGCAGTTCGATAATTTGTTTCTGCTGTTGAGCGACGTTGTGCCGACCCTGGTCTTCGCTCTGGGAGTCGGAGGATTGCCCGAGCTGCCGGTATTCTCTCTGCGGATGGAACTCCCCTGGTGGCTGGTGCCGCCAGCGATCCTCGTGCTCTCTGTTACTGGTGTTTTGCTGGGGATGGGCTATTTGACGATGCTTGGCCGGCTGGTGCGTGGGTACCCGGTCATCAGCCGGGAATTGCCGCGAGCGGCTCTGCAAAACGGACTGAGAATGGTGGGGCTCTACCTGATCTTGTTCGGCCTGTTCGCCCTGCTGATGACGCCGGCAACGATAACGGTTGCGCTGGCGGTGTTGATCGGCATCGATGCCGTGATCCTCCCGCTCGTGTCGCTGTTTCTGTTCGCGCTTTCCCTTTGGGTGTTCCTGCTCACGTTCTTCGTGGAAGAGGCGATCGTGCTGTCGCAGGCCGGCCCGCTGCGCGCGCTCTATCTGAGCTACCACCTGCTGCGTTCGTACTTCTGGCAGGCCCTTCGGTTCATTCTGGTCGTGATGCTTATCCAGACCGGTGCTCCGATCGCCCTCAGCCTGTTCACGAGGACGCCCTGGGGTATGCCCTTCGCGTCGGTCAGCTATGCGTATCTCGTCACCGGGCTCGCGCTGGCTGCCATGCTCTTCTACCGCGACCGTGTCGCCGGGGTGCTGGCGCAGCAGGCATCGAAGCGTGCACGTCCGTAAATCACAGGGGTGAGAACGATGGTGAAGATGTCGACACTCAAGTACGACGCCTCGTCGATCCAGGTATTGGAAGGGCTCGAGGCGGTGCGCCGCCGCCCGGGTATGTATATCGGCAGCACGGACACTCGCGGGCTGCACCAGCTCGTGTACGAAATCGTCGATAACAGCGTGGACGAGGCGCTGGCCGGGTACTGCGACCGCATCGACGTGACGATTCATCCCGACCTCTCGGTTACCGTGCGCGACAATGGGCGTGGCATCCCGGTCGACCCCCACCCCAAGCTGAAGCGGTCGGCGCTCGAGGTGATCATGACGACACTCCATGCTGGCGCGAAGTTCGGCGGTGGAGGGTACAAGGTCTCCGGCGGGCTGCACGGCGTCGGTGCATCGGTCGTCAACGCGTTGTCCGAATGGCTGGTCGTCGAGGTGCGTCGCGAGGGGAAGATCTATCGACAGCGCTACCAGCGGGGTGCTCCTGTAACTCCGGTTGAGGTGGTCGGGAAGACGAGCCAAGACGACCACGGCACCACGACGACGTTCCTGCCGGATCGCACGGTCTTCAAGTCGATCGACTATAACGCGGACGTGATTCTGCAGCGGCTGCGCGAGATCGCGTACCTCACCAGCGGCCTGACTATCGTCTTCGTCGACGAGCGTTCAGATCGCGAGGCGACGTTCTACTTCGAGGGTGGCATCGTCTCGTTCGTACGACACCTGAATCGTAACAAGCACGTGCTGCAACCGAGGCCGTTCCATGTCAAACGTGAGCTCAACACCTGCCTGGTCGAGGTCGCGATCCAGTACAACGACGGCTATGGGGAGTCCACGCACACGTTTGCCAACAACATCAATACCATTGACGGTGGTACACACCTGACCGGCTTCAAAGCTGCCCTGACGCGGTCGATCAACGAGTACGCGCGCCGTAACGGGTTCCTCAAGGAGGGGGACGCCAATCTCAGCGGCGAGGACGTGCGTGAGGGGCTCACGGCCATCATCAGCGTGATGCTCCAAGAGCCGCAGTTCGAGGGGCAGACGAAGGCGAAGCTCGGGAATGCCGAAGTGGCCGGCATCGTCCAGTCGGTCGTGTATGAAGGCTTCACGACATATCTCGAGGAAAACCCGCAGGTTGCCCGTCGCATCGTGGAAAAGTGCGTGACTGCTGCTCGAGCCCGAGAGGCGGCGCGCAAGGCACGGGAACTGGTGCAACGCAAGGGCGCGCTGGAGACCTTCAGCTTGCCAGGTAAGCTCGCCGACTGCAGCGAACGCGATCCAGCGCGTGCCGAACTGTACATCGTGGAGGGCGACTCGGCGGGCGGCTCGGCCAAGCAAGGGCGCGACCGGCGCTTTCAAGCGGTGTTACCGCTGCGGGGCAAGATCTTGAACGTCGAGAAGGCACGGCTCGACCGCATGCTCCAGAACGAGGAGATCCGCGCGCTCATTACCGCGTTGGGCACCTCGATCGGCGACCAGTACGACCCGTCGAAGTTGCGGTATCACCGGATTATCCTGATGACCGACGCCGACGTGGACGGTGCCCACATCCGCACGCTGCTGCTGACGTTCTTCTTCCGTCACATGGAGAGCCTGATCGTCGACGGGCGCCTGTACATCGCCCAGCCGCCGCTCTACCGGCTCCAGAGCGGGAAGGAAGTGCACTACGTCTACTCAGACGAGGAGCGCGACGCCATCCTGAACCGGGGTGACGGCAAGAAATGGGAAGTCCAGCGGTACAAGGGTCTGGGCGAGATGAACCCGGAGCAGCTCTGGGAGACGACGATGGATCCGAGTCGCCGTACCCTCTTGCAAGTCACCATCGAGGATGCGGTGCGTGCTGACGAGACGTTCGATATGCTGATGGGAAGCGCTGTCCCACCGCGCCGTCGCTTCATCCAGACGCATGCGCGTGAGGTGCGGAACCTGGATATCTGAGTTTCGTGGTGCCTGGACCGCTTCAGCGCGCGCCGAATGGTTCGCAGGGTGGTCCTTCGGAGGTCGACCGGCGCGCGAATCGAGCCGAGCTGTTAGGTCGACGCGCGAGGGCGAGGTCGAGCGGGGAACGCCCGCGAGTCCACGAGGGCGGATGCCGGTGAACACTGGGCGAGTCGTTGATCGACACCCGCAGATGCCGGTCATCGTCGATGCGATGGGTGGCGACCACGCCCCCGCTGCCCCAGTGCAGGGCGCGATCCTGGCCGCGCGGGAGCACGGGGTTCCGGTCATTCTGGTCGGGCACCAGGATACGGTGCGCTCGCTGCTGCCTGACACATCGCTGGGAGAGCTGATCCAGATCCACCATGCGCCGGAAACGGTCGGGATGGGGGACGAGGCGGTTGCGGCCGTTCGCCAGCGAACTGGAGCCTCGATTGTGGTGGCTATGGAGCTCCTGAAGGCTGGACGGGGAGGCGCTGTCGTCTCCGCCGGTCACTCCGGCGCGGTGGTAGCGGCTGCGGTGCTGTATCTCGGGCGATTGTCCGGCATCGAACGGCCGGGGCTGGCCATCCCGTTTCCGACGACTGTCGGGAAGTGGGTTCTGGTCATCGATGCGGGGGCGGTGGTGGATCCACGACCCCAGTGGCTCGTCCAGCAGGCCATGCTGGCCGCGGGTTATGTCCGGGCAGTCTGGGGGGTATCGCAGCCGCGCGTTGGGCTGCTGAGCAACGGTGAGGAGCCGACGAAGGGGAACCGGCTGGTACGGGAGACACATCAGCTCATGGCAGCCGCTCTCGGGCCGTCGTTCGCGGGAAACATCGAGCCGCACCGGATTCCAGACGGGATAGTGGACGTGGTCGTCTGCGACGGGTTCACCGGCAATATCCTGCTCAAGACGGCCGAAGGAGTCGCCGCGCTTGTTCAGCAGACGTTGCGCGCCGCACTCGCCCGCCACTGGTACACCAAACTCCTGGGATTGCTGCTTCGGCCGACGTTGCGCCGTGAGATGCTTCGCTTGGATTATCGTACCTATGGCGGTGCGCCACTGCTCGGCGTGGCTGGCCTCGTCTACATAGCCCACGGGCGCTCGGATGCCTGGGCCATGCGGCAGGCGATCCTGGCGGCCGCGAGCGCTGCTCGGTCAGGTCTGTTGACCCATCTCGAAGAGATCGCTGCACGCCAACTCCGCGAGTTCTCACAGCCTTCCGGGTAACGAAGCGCGAGTCGACGCCGGTGTCGGGCGATAAGGTACCCCGAGCGGAGCGCTCAGGCTCACGCTCGGGGTACCTGGAAACGCTACAGGCCGGGGCTAGCGCCCAGCCACAGCACGCTTGAGCTGTGTGCCAGGGCGGAAACTCGGGCTCTTGCGGGCCTGGATCGTAATGCGAGCACCGGTCTGAGGGTTGCGGCCCTCGCGGGCAGCCCGCTCGCTGATCCGGAAGGTACCGAAGCCGGCGATGCTGACCTCTTCGCCAGAGGCGAGCGCCTCCTGAATTGTCGCAAAGACCGCGTTCACGATCGGAGCCACCTGGCTCTGCCGCATCCCCGACCTCTCTGCGACTGCCCTGATCAGATCGCTCTTGCGCATGTTTACCCCCTTTTCCCTTCCGAACGTGACCGTCACATCGAGATCACCGCCACTATAGCACAAATTGCAGATTTCTCAAGCCTACGCCCGAAATGCCGCTCGATTCGAACATGGCTTGCAGGTGCGAGGAAAGGCTGCTCAGATTCTGCCAGCGGCACGCCGCTGGCGCGCTGCCTCGAACAGAATGATCGAGCCTGCCACTGCGGCGTTGAGCGACTCCAGCCCGCCGCGGAGGGGGATCGCAATCTGATCTGTGGCGATGGCCATCGCTGCGTCGGATAGGCCGTGTGCTTCACTGCCGATCAGCACGGTCGCGCTGCTCGTCCAGTCCACCTCATCGTACTGTCGCCTAGCTCGGGGAGTGGCAGCCAGTCGCTGACTGCAGCGCATCAAGAGTTCCTCCGGTGCGTCCCAACGAACCCATTTGATCGGCAACTTGAAGTGACTGCCCGCTGCTGCGCGGACGACCTTCGGTGCGAAGGGGTCGGTGGTACCTGGAGATAGATAGACGGCGTGAGCTCCAGCGCCGAGGGCTGAACGCAGCAGCGTGCCGAGGTTGCCGGGATCCTGCAAACGGTCGACGAGGAGGAGCAGCGGTGGCTCGCCATCGGGGACGACAACCGGTAGATCGGGGAACGGAAACACGGCAGCGATCCCCTGAGGCGTGATCGTATCGGTCAACTGGTCGAAGACATGCTCGGCGACCAGCAGCACGCGAGCAGACCTGCTGCGCGCCGTCTCGATGACGTCATCGAACTGGTCTCTGGCCCGTGTGGGTGCGATGAACATGGCTCTCGGGGTGGCACCAGCGTCCAGGGCGTCGGCGATGATTCGCGGTCCCTCGACGAGAAACGCCCGCTCACGATAGCGGGCGCGTCGCTGGTGGAGAGAGCGGGCATACTTGACCCAGGGGTTGCTCAAGCTGGTGATGAGACTCGAGGACACAGCATCAGCTAGCCTGCCGGGCGACCTCAACAAGCTGAGCGAAGGCGGCTGGATCACGCACGGCAATATCGGCGAGCGCCTTTCGATCGACCTCGACACCTGCCTGCTTCAACCCGTGCATGAACTCACGATACGGCATCCCATGCTCGCGGGCTGCTGCATTGATCCGAACGATCCAGAGCCGCCGAAAGTCGCGCTTGCGGTCGCGCCGGTCGCGGTACTGGTATCGCAGAGCCTTGAGCACCGCCTCGTTCGCATGGCGGAAAAGCTTGCTCCGCGTGAGCTGGTACCCCTTGGCAAGCTGTAGGATCTTCTTGTGCCTGCGGCGCTTCGTAACGCCCCGCTTGACTCTCACCATTGCCCGAACTGTCTCCTCTCGTGCCGTCTTGCTCCGATCGAGCAAGCGTCTACACGCGCTGCCCGTAGGCCTGCCTCGATACTGAGGCTGGTCACATCATAGGCTATAGGGTAAGAGCTGCTTGAAGCGGTGCCGATCGGCGGGAGCCACTTCCACCATTTTGTCGAAGGCGCGGATCGTGCGCTTGGCCTTCTTCGTCCGGTTGTGGCCGCGGGCACCGCGCATCCGGAGGATCTTCCCGGTAGCGGTGACCTTGAAGCGCTTGGCTGCGGCTCGCTTGGTCTTCATCTTCACTTTCGTCATCGTCCGTCCCCTACTCCATCGCTTGCGTCGACTCGCGGGCCGGCTCAGGCGCACTCGGCCGGGAAGTGGCTGGCGCGGCCTGCAATGGCGAGAGAAGCATTACCATCGTCCGCCCTTCCAAGTGCGGTGGCTGATCCAACACAGCGCGGTCGCGCAGTTGCTCCGCCATCCGCTGGAGCAAGCGCTCCCCGAGATCCTGATGCGCAATCTCGCGCCCGCGGAAGAGCACGGTCACTTTGACCTTGGCGCCGTCCTCCAGGAACTGCTGCGCCTGGCGAACCTTAGTCTGGAAGTCGTGGGTATCGATCCGCGGGCGCATGCGGATTTCCTTGATTTCGATCGTTCGCTGCCGCTTGCGCGACTCTCGTTCGCGGCGACTCTCCTCGTACCGGTACTTGCCGTAATCCATCAGCCGGCAGACCGGCGGCACGGCATTCGGCTGCACCTCGACGAGGTCGAGTCCCCGCTCGCGCGCCATTTGAAGCGCTTCGCTGGTACGGACGACACCGATGTGGGTGCCGTGTTCGTCGATGAGCCGGACTTCGGGTACTCGGATACGCTCGTTAACACGCAGCGGTCTCGTGCTACTGATGGAGCCCTCCTCATCCTACGTACAGGGATAACAGCACTCGCCACGAGCGTGGCGAGGCCGACCCAAATCGTACCACAGGCATATCCCCTGGTCAATCGAGTTTGACCGGTCACAATGCGGTATCTGGTCACGGTGCCGTCTCTCCCGGCGGGCCGTAAATGGCTACCTCGCCCTCCGCGAAGTACTGACGCCAGCCGAGCGCTGCCAGCGAGCGCTCGAGCCGCTGGGGATCGGGCGTGGAAAGCGTGCCGCACTGCGGCCCCAAGCCACGCCGCTCCAGTGTTCCGATGTAGACGAAGCTCACTCGATATCGCTCAAGGATGGTGCTCAACAGTGCGGGATCCGCCTCCTGGTAGATGGCCGCAACCTCCTCGCGGCGCGCGTCCAACTCGGTGAGCTGGGCCGCGCTACCCCGGCGCCACTGGTACTCGTGTCCGGTCCAACCGAGGATCGTGGGAATGCCGGTTGCCATCGAGACGCGATTGTGGGGGATACCGCCGGTCACGCCGTATGAGCAACCCGGCGCCTCGACGAGGCTGGTGCCAGGCGAGGCGTGCGCGCGCAACCAGGCGATCCCAGCCACCTCGTTCGGGGCAATCGCTTCCAAATAGCTCAGCCCGTCTATCCCCCTCCAGGTGGAAAAGCCCCCCGTCCAGTGATAAGCAGAGATTGGAAGGTAGGTCGCTGAACCGAGTACGAGCAGTCCCGCGACGCCGCCGAGGCCGAGCCTCACCGCGCGACGACTGGCTCCGAGGCGGTGGATTAGAGCGGGCAGCGCGGCTCCCAACACGACCGACTGGAGGGCCCATGCCTGGAAGTAGATTTTGAAGACGGTGTTCATCCGATCACCGAAAACATCCTGCAGGTAAAAGATCTCCACCCCTGTGATCAACGCCCAGCAGAGGCCGAGAAGCAGTGCGGTGAACCGCTCCGCTGCCGGAAGATCGCCGGCCCAAGCGATCCAGAGCAACGCCGCGGCCGGCAACCCGAAGAGGCTCAGAGCCGGGAAGTCACCGAGGATGGCCAGAGCCCCAACGGAACCGATCACCGCCACGCTGACTGCGGGAGAGGGGCGCAGCGGTTCGGGTAGTCGCTCGACCAGGAAAGCCAGGAGAAACCAGCCAAGGAACAGAAACAGCCCGTGGACGAGCAGCAATTCTCCGACCGAACTCCGCGACCACACCACGATACCGAGCGTCCGGGTCAGCCAACCGACGAGCGGGAGCGAGGCAAACGGCTCCGGGATGAGCTCCGGTTGGGCGCCGAATGATGGGACGTAGCGGTGGCTGAATGGGAAGGAGACGATTATGGCAATTAGCACGAAGGCTGCGGCTGCCAGCGCCTTGGTCGCGCTGCGGATCGAGGCAGTGGAAACTGCGAGCGCCGCCAGGGTGAAGAGAGCGATAGTCGGCATATCCCAGGAATTAGCAGCATAAGCGCTTCCCGCAACCAATCCCCCGAGCAACCACCCCCAACGGTTAGCAGGGTCGAGGAACAGAGAGAGCGCGACTCCAAGCCCGAGCAACAATGTCGGGAGAGCCAGAAGGTGTGGGTGGAGATCCCCCAACACAAACGAGAAGGCAGGGAACTCGTTGATCGTCGGGCGCGGTTCGCCGTCCCAGGGGAATCCGGAGTCGACGATCACTCGTGACGCTCGCCAACCGACCCCCTGCCACCAGGAGGCATGCAGCGTGGTGCTAGGGTGGTGAAGGAGTTGCCAAGGGGTGTACAGGTTGCCGAGCCCGATGAGCAAGACGACCGCGGCAGCTCCGCCGAGCCACCATCGTCGGCCTACCGCATGAGGTTGCCAGAGCCGCGCCAGGTCTGCGGCTATTCCGAAGGCCGAGGTGGTTGTCAGCGCGAAGACCGTCGCGAGCGCGAGGTTAAAGGCGATCTCAGGCGACGTGCCGGTCAGTTTGGCCAGCGAGGCAGCCTGCACGTAACCAAAGACATAGTAGTTCGCCGGCAGCCCGGCGAACCACGGATCCGGGACTGGCAACCGCTCGGTTCGGGTGGCGCTCGCGAGGAAGGCTAGATCCATCGGTTTCTCGGTGTAGGCGATATCCGGTTGAAAGCCCCGAAATGCGACATAAAGCACGAAGGCGAGGAGGCTCATCAGCTCGAGGACACCGACGAGGCGCCACCGGCGCTTGATGAAGGGGAGAGCGCCAGGACGTGCCAGCTCGAGCCCCATGCCCGCGAGAGCGACGACTCCCGCAGCCGCAACGAGGGTCTCGACGCGGAACGGAAGCGACAGCGTTTCCGACGTCCACCACACCGGCACGACGACGAGGAGCAGGCCCCCCGGCCGGACGAGAGATACACCGCGATCCATCAAGCGGGCGCAAGCACGGTACAGGATCGGATACCCGACCCATCCGAGCAGCGAGACCGCCAGATACCAATGGATCGCCTGGAATGCGGTGTCACCGACGGTCATGTGGGGCTAGCTCCGCCCGTCGCTGGCGGCAGGGCAGGGAAGGGAAGTACCTCATAGATGACTGTCGAGTCCGACTGAAAGACACGCCGGAGCAGCGATCCCTCGAGTTGCTGAAACGCCGCGAGCCCGGCCTCGGAGGCGTATGGCTCGGCATCGGAGCGCGCGCCAGCGAACGGGGGATCGATTCGCCAGCGCCGCTCGACATCGCCGACGACGACGTAGCGCACGCCGTAACGGCGCAGTAACCACCGTTTTCGCTGCAGATCGGTTGTCTGGTACAGCTCGCGAACGTCGAGTAGCCGCTGGTCGACCGCTGGCGTCTGCCGTTGCTGCCGCTCGTGCCGATCCCATCCTAAGACGGTGGGGAGGCCGGTCGCTGACGAGATGCGGGCGCCGTTCCCTCGGTAAGGCCCGATGCTGGCCTCTACGATCACGGGGTTACCACGCGCATGCTCCCGGAGCCATCGGATCGCCTCGTAGTCGCCGGTCAGCATGAGCGGCTCGCCGAGTTGATTCTGGATCCAAGCGCCCTTCATCCAGGCATAGCCATCGAGGCTCCCGGGTGAGGGGGTGGTCGGCATACGCTGGGCGAGCCGCTGCGGGGTGCCGAGGACAGGGTAGAGAAGGCCGGCGGCCAGAAAGAAGGCGCTGACAGCAATCAGAAAATACGGTGCCGCTCGGGCTCCGACGACTCGCAGGCTGGTTGCCGGTAGTCGCCGAGGAAGAGCCCAGCGCGAAATGATCCCGAGCGTCGTCTCCGCCGTACCGGCGAGCGCCTGCCAGCTCGTCCAGAACAGCCACGTAGTGGCGGCTCCCGCGGCGACTGCGAATAAGAGCCAGGCTTCGAGGTAGAACTTGAAAACGGTGTTCATCCGCTCCCAAGGTGACCGGTAGAGGTCGTCGACGATGAGCACGAGGTCGACGACGACCGTAATCCAGAGGCCAGCAGATGCAACGAGGGTGACGAAGCCGAGTACCGATCTGCGCCGTAGGCGAAGCACCGCGACCGATGCGAGCACGGCGGGGATCAAGGCTACGCCGGCCGCAGGTCGAAGTGCCAGAAGGAGTCCGGCGGTCGCGTTGAGCAGGGACACACCGGCCAGCAGCTCGAGGTGTCCTGACTCTCCGCCGACGAGCGCCAGCGCGACGAACGGGGCGAGCATGCCGACGAGCAGTACCGTGACCAGCCCCGTCCAGTCGACTTCCAAAGGGATGCCGAGTTCGCGAGCGAAAAGGAGCTTCCCCAAGCAATAGCCACCAGCGGCCGTTCCCACGCCGAAGAGAGCTGCCCGCACAATGCTCGTCTCCCAAGCCGAGCGCTCACGTATCAACCACCAGAGCGTCGACGTGGTCAGCAACCCGAGGAGGACGCCGAAGTGAGTCAGGTACTCACCGACGGGCGTCCCACTGGTGGTCGGCGCGAGCCCTCCAGCGGCGAAAACGAACCGTGCGAAGAACGGGCTGAACAGCACCCAGCTAGCGCCCAGCATCGCGACCGCGAGCAGTGCGCCAGCCACCAGTGGCTGAACGGAGAACCGGGGCCGCCTCAGGGCTGGCGCCAGGGCGAAGACGGTGAGCATGAGAGCCGCAAGCGGCGCGTCCCAGGTATTCGTCACCGCGAGGGAACCGGCGGTCAAGCTGGCGATACTGATCATGAGCAGGCTCCCGACCAGCCGGCTTCGGCGCGCCTGGAGCCAGCGGCTCAAGACGAGTGCGAGCAAGAGGACGATCAGTGGCTGAGCGATGGCATGGGGATGCAGGTCGGCCCACACGAAGGTGAAGTAGGGGAACTCGGTTATCGCGTGGGTGACGGCGCGAGAGCTTTGCCAGAAATCGATGGTCAGCGTGTTGCGCGAGAGGATCTGCCATAAGGGATCGAGGTTGCCGGTCAGCAGACCCAGGACAACCGTGAGGCCACCTGACGCGAGCGTATACATCCAGGTCACCTGCCCGCGAGGCTGGAGTGCACGGCCAATGGCGGCTCCCAAGCTGAAGAGGCCGCTCGCAAGCAACCCGGCAAGCGTGGCGACACTGAGCTGGAAGCCGATCTCCGGCGCAACACCGCTCAATTTCCATAGGTACGCGACCAGGAAGAAACCGTAGTAGTAATAGTTCATCGTGCCGTCGGCGAACCAGGGGTCGTACGGCGGCAAGCTCAGACTGCGGGCCACCGCGTTGAGATAAGCGAGTTCCATCGGCTTCTCGCCGCCGAAGATCGGGTGCCACAGATCCGGGTTCAACCACCGGAAGGTGAGAAACAGCAGGAAGGCGAGCCAGAAGACCGTCTCGGAAGCGGCGAGGTACAGTAGACGCGCACGCAGGTAGCCTGCAAGCTGCGCTGGTCGCAACCGAGCGGCAACACTGGTCGCTACGCTCACCAGAGCCGCTGGTATGACCAGCCACGGCATGGTGAAGGGCATGATTCCGAGGCTCACGAGGATCCAGGTAACGTAACCCGTCGCTACCAGACCCAAGAGACGCGCGAGGCCAAGGCCTCCGTCGGGGAATGCAGGGAACAGCCGCGGCGCGAGGGGCAAGGCAGTGGCTCCGAGGATCGCTGTGACGAGAAGCCACCAGACGACCGCGACCAGTTGAGATCCGGTCAGCGGCGTCGACCAGCCGATATCGCCTGCGGTCTCGATCGTAGATGCCGGGCGGCCGAGCAGAGCCTTGTACTCTGGGGGTCGCTCTCGGCTCGGGTCGAACGGCTGAGCCAGCGCCCACGCGAACCGCTCGCGGAGCTCCTCGCGGGAAAGCTGCTGCACTTTGCGATAGATCCTGACTCTCGGGTGGTCATAGACGGTGAAGCTCTCGTCCGCAGCAAGGTCGTCGATCGTCAGTGGCCCGAGATGAGGCAGAGCGCGCGCCTCGTAGACGAGCTGGAAGCCGAGCTGCCCCTGCTCGAGCAGTCGGTAGTACTCGGCGGTCACCGGGTAGCGCCACGGCACCCGTGGAATCGACCTGGCCAGGCGGTCGCTGCTGAGGACGATATAGTCGACCTGCTCGAGGTTGGCTGCGATGTAGTCGAATGCCTCTTCGTTCGGGCGGATATCGTAGAGGGCGAAGGACACCGACCGGAATGCCGTTCTCGCGCTTGGCACGTCATTTAGGTTGAGGGGAAGCGCGTCGTCCCAGTGCTCCAGCCCTATCGATGCACCCCTCGGGATGTTGTCGAGCATCCAGCGCGAGGCAGCGATCCGCGGGTGTGTCTGCCAATAGATGGAGGAGAAAGCCAAAGCCCATCCAGCGGTCGAGAGTACGATGCCAGCAACGATGACGCGCGGCAAAGCCTGGTGTATCCCGGATCCGCTCCGGCTCGCCCAGGATACCAGCATCGAGCTCGCAAGGATAACCAGCGGTGGTACCAGCGGTAGCAGGTAGCGCAGGTACTTAGTCTCCGCGCCAGCTATGCTGGCTCTGTCAGCGACGATCCAGCTCAGCAGGATCAGATCGCTCGGCCGGCGAGCCGTCCACCAGCGACGGGCGGCCACGAGCACGGCGACGAGACAGGCGAGACCCAGTGGGGGGCCGAGACCCCATTTGACGAGTTGTTCGAGCTGGTAGACCCCTCGTGTGGTCTCGACGTATTGGAGTGTATACGGCACGTCCACCCGACCGGTGGCGATCTGCCACTGGAGCAGGATGTCGCTTAAAAAGGGCCTGGGCGACAGCACCGCGTACGGTTCGACGAGCAGGAAGGTGACGCCTGTAGCACCGACGAACGCCATAGCCAGCCGAGCCCGGCTGTCCCTCGGCTTCCAGTCACGAGACAACAGAGGCGGCCACGCAATGGCAAGGAGCACCGGGATGGCAAGAGGTAGGATGCTCGCCTTCGTGGAGAGAGCGGCTCCGAACCCGGCTCCGGAAAGCAGTGCCCACCGTGCTCGGCCTGTCTCGGAGAGCCGCAGCGCGCACACGAGCGTGGCCATCGTGAACGTCGTCGTCCAGGGATCGACGACGAAGAAGTGCGCTTGCTGGATCATGATGACGCTGAGTGCGAGGAGGAGCCCTGTCAGGAGTGCGGCCGCCCGCCCGTACGCCCGGCTTGCGAAGGCCATTGCGAGCGCGATGGTCGCCACATCGAGGAGGGCGCTGAGAAAGCGCCCGACATACGCGATTGTCGTGTGTGGTAGCGGGGTAGGATCGAGCCAGCGGCCTGCGACCCATGCCGCGACTTTCACGACATAGAGTGGCAGTGAGCCGTATGCGTACTGTTGTGGACGCCCGTCTGGGCCGAGCGCGCGTGGATTGAGGGGGCTGTGAGCGGGATCGAGGATGGTAGCGAGGTGGGAGATGCCCGGCCAATGGATGCGATCGACCGCGACGATGGTGAGGAAGCGTTCATCGGGGTGGAGGAGATATCCACCGTCCCAGGTCAAGCCGACTACGCGTACGGCCAGCGCCAGGGCGAGAATCGCCAGCGCGAAGAGCCGGGTACGCTCTGGAGAGGAGACGCGACTTTCCCGAGCCAAGTCTTCCATCTCGCAAGAACCTCGACGATCGAAGGCCAGTGCCTGCGGGCAGTCCGGCTACGGTATCGCCCCACGATTGTACGTTGATCCCTGGGTCGTGACCGCTCTATACTGAGCCCTGACCCACCGTCTGGACTCCTCGGGGGCGGCGATGCAACGGACGCTGAAGGTGATCATCGGCGGAGAGGGGAACGTCGGCAAGACTTCCCTGGTGCGCCGGTATGCGCGGGGAAAGTTCAGCCAGGCACGGCAAGTAACGCTCGGCATCGATATCACTACCCAGGAGTTCAGGATCGGCGACGAGGTCGTGAAGCTCGCCATCTGGGATATCGAGGGGCAGAGCGGGAACCGCCCCGTCTTCTACTTGGGCGCTCAGGCGGCGATGCTGGTCTACGACGTGACCAGCCTGTCCTCGCTCGAGCGATTAGTTGAGTGGTACCGCCGCTGTAGGGAGTACGCGCCCGAGGCTGGCCTGCTGATCGTTGGGAACAAGGCCGACCTCTCACCGGCGTTCCCGATCCTGTGGGGCCGGGTCTTCGCTCGCGTCGTACACGCGCCACACGCGATCGTCTCTGCGAAGACCGGCCTCAATGTGAGGGGGGCTTTCGAATTCCTCGCGACGAGTGCCGTCGAGCGAGCGGCGCGCCAGCGGGTCTAGACGTGCATGGTGCTCGAGATCGTTTTCTTCGGTACCGCTGACTTCGCCGTGCCGATCCTTCGCGCGCTTGCTGGCGATCCGCGCTTCGTGGTTCGCCTCGTGGTGACACAACCGGATCGGCCAGCGGGCCGTGGGCAGCGGCCGAGCGCTCCGCCGGTCAAGCGTGCAGGGCTCGAACTCGGGTTGGAGGTCTGGCAGCCGGAGGGACTCAGGCTTCCTGAGAGCCGGCGCCGGCTCGAGGGGGAGGCGACCGACCTTTATGTCGTCGCCGCGTACGGTGAGATCCTGCCGCGAACAGTGTTGCGCTTGCCACGTATCGGTGCGGTCAATATCCACCCCTCGCTACTACCGAAATACCGAGGAGCATCTCCGGTGCAAGCGGCGATCTTGAACGGTGACGAGGAGACCGGAGTAACGTTCATCGAGATGTCGGCGCGAATGGATGCCGGGCCAATCCTGGCGCAGTTCCGGGTTCCCATTTTCCCGGGCGAGACAGCCGGTGAACTCTCGGCACGGCTGGCTGTGCTGGCGGCAGAGAAACTCCCTGAGGTGCTGATCCAGTATGCTCGGGGAGAGTTGATACCAGTGCCGCAAGACGAGACGGCAGCAAGCTATACGCGACCGCTTCGGAAGGAAGATGGCCGCATCGATTGGACTCGGCCGGCGGAGGAGATCGAGCGTCTGGTACGGGCGATGCAGCCGTGGCCGCGGGCGTGGACGACGGTAGACGGGGAGCGCCTGGTTGTCCTTCACGTCGACATATCCCAGGAAAGCACATCACTCCAGCCCGGACACATACGCGCCGACAGCGACCGCCTGCTGGTCGGCACTGGCACCGCTCCGGTCATCCTCACGCAAGTCCTTCCCGAAGGACGCAAGCCGATGTCCGGCATCGCGTGGTGGCACGGCGCTCGATTACCAGAAAGTGCGCGCTTCGCCTCGTAGGAGCTGGAGAAGTCATCGTGCGTGCAGCCCACGGCATCACCACACTCGATCTCGCTAGCCTAAATGAACTGCAACGACAACTGGCTCTTCAGGTCGTCGAGCGGCCACTCGAGCGGGAACCGGCGGTAGTCGCCGGGGCGGACGTCCATATCGCCGGCGATGAAGCGGTAGCGGTGGTGATCGCGATGGATCCCCAGGGGCTAGTCGTCCGCGAGCATCGCCAGCTCGTCCGCCGCGTCGATTTTCCGTATATCCCAGGTTATCTTTCGTTCCGCGAGGCGCCGGCTGTGATCGACGCGGTACGAGCACTGGCAACCCGGCCAGACCTTCTATTCGTCGACGGGCAGGGCAGAGCCCACCCACGACGGTGCGGACTGGCCAGCCACGTCGGGGTACACCTTGGCATCCCGACGATCGGGGTAGCCAAATCTAAACTGGTTGGTCGCTATCACGAGCCTGCCCCGGAGCGCGGGGCCGCCTCGCCCCTCATCGATGACGGAGAGGTCGTCGGCATGGTCGTTCGGACAAAGGCCGGTGCTCGGCCGGTCTTCGTGTCCGTGGGGCATCTGATCACACTCGAAGAAGCTGTAAGCTGGACATTACGACTTGCGCACGATCGCATTCCCGAACCCACACTGCGTGCGCACCGAGAAGCGCAGCGTGCGGTAGCCGCGCTCCGTGCCCGACGGTCGTAAGGGGCTGGAGGCAGTGTGATTGCCCTTGTCGCAAGCCTCGCAGGCAGGTGCAGCCCGACGGGGCAGAGGCACATCGCAGGTGAGTCCCCTGCAGGTGGCGTGTTCGCTGAGGCACCCTGCCCCCGCTCTTGCGGATAAGTGCGCTTATGCGCAAGAGCACTCTTAGAGCCTGACCGCACGCACAGTACGCACCCGCCGGTCTACGCCCCACCGGTTCACCCGCGCATCCTAACCACGCTCCCACGAACCTCTGGGAACCACAACGGGCCAGGTTCTCACCCTCGAGATCGATGACGACCAGGGGCTACCATCGGGATGTCCGGCTATACTACCCGCTGGCAGCTCGCCGGGAGCCGCACTGCAGTTATGAGTGGGAGCGGAGACAGGTGGCAGTCGAGACGAAACGCCGGGTCAGCGGCGGCGTGGCCTTAGTGAAGGCCCTCGAAGCGCAGGGTGTACGGTATGTCTTCGGTATCCCCGGGGTTCACACGCTCGAGATCTATGATGCGCTGTACGACAACGATCACGTATCGACAATCCTCCCACGCCACGAGCAAGGCGCCGGCTTCATGGCCGATGGCTACGCTCGAGCTTCCGGCCAACCGGGCGTAGCCATCACGATCACCGGCCCGGGAGTAACGAACATTGCGACGCCTGTTGCCCAGGCCTTCGCCGACAGTTCTCGCGTCCTCCTGATCGCTACCAACCTGGAACGCCGTTTCTTGGGTAAACTCGAAGGCAACCTCCATGAGATGACCGACCAGATGGCGTCTATCCAACCACTGGTCAAATGGGCATACCAGGTTCGCGATGCGACCGAGATTGTCCCGGCCATCAGTGAAGCATTTACGCAACTGTATACAGGCCGACCACGCCCAGTTTACGTCGAGATCCCCCTCGATGTACTCGAGGAGGAAGCGACACTAGAGCAGCCTGGAAGGATCGAGCCGAGCCCAGCGCTCCCACCCCACTCGCTGATCGATCAGGCGGCTGAATTGATCCGCCAGGCACGGCGTGTCTTCATCTTCGCCGGCGGTGGCGCAGCAACCGAAGAGGCCGCACCACTCGTCCGCGAATTAGCCGAGGAACTCGGCGCGCCGGTGTGCACGTCACTACCCGGCAAGGGTGCCATACCTGAGGATCACCCTTATGCCACGGGCGCCTTCGGGTACCGGTGGTCTCCCGAAAACCCGGTTTCTTCACTGATGACAGGATCGGATCTGACGATCGCCATCGGCACGGGGCTCGGGATCCGCACGACCGCCGACGGTAGCATGCCGCTACCGAAGCCGCTGATTCATATCGATATCGACCCGAGCGAGTTCGGCAAGCGCTATCCCACGGCCGTCGCTATCCAGGCCGACGCGGCCGCCACACTGCGTGCACTGCTCGAGCGGATCCGTGCCGGTGCTCGTCCGGTTGAGCGCTGGCCTATCGCGGACGTGAGGGCGGTACGGCAACGAATGCTCGAACCGGTCGACGAGCGAACTGCGCGCTATCTCCCCTATCTCGAGGCTCTTCGCCAGGCATTACCGCGCGATGCGGTCGTCGTGAACGATATGACGATGATGTGCTACGAGGGAGTCCGCTATCTTCCGATTTACGAGCCGCGCACGTACATCTTCCCGCGCGGCTTCGGCACGCTCGGATCTTCTTTGCCGACAGCGATCGGCGCGAAGCTAGCGCGGCCAGAGCGAACGGTCGTCTCGCTCGCTGGGGATGGCGGGTTCCAGTTCACGATAGAGGAGCTGGGCGTACTGGCACACTATCGCATTCCGATCACCGTGGTCATCTTCAACGACAGCACCCACACGGCTGTCAAAGTGGCGATGCGGCGATCGCACCCGGGCCGGTATATCGACGTCGATCTCGTGAACCCGGATTTCCTCAAGATCGCTGACGCGTACGGCATTCAGGCGCTCCGGGCGAGTTCACCGGATGAGCTGGCGGAGGCGCTGCACCGTAGCGTCGACAGCGGTCGACCGGTGCTGATCGACGTACCCTTGGCGCTCGAGCGCTACTGAACGGCTTCGCAGATGCTCGATTTCCCGCTCGACGTGTACCGCTTTCGTCACCTGGAGGCACTCGGTGTGCCGCACGGCATCACCCGGCGGCACCCGTCACTCCCGCTCGAAGGAGATGTCAGTTTCGCCACCGGCGAAGCGGCGGCAGTACGCGACAACCGGAGGCGCTGGTGGCAGGCTATCGGCCTGGACTGGCGCCGGACAGTCTGTGCACGTCAGGTGCATGGTACCCGCGTCGCGCTCGTCTCAGAACGCGATGCCGGGAGCGGCGCTGATGTGCTCGACACGGCTATTTCGGCAACGGACGGATTGGCCACGTGCGTCCCAGGGCTGCCCCTTGCGGTCTTCTGCGCCGACTGCGCGCCGGTTGTCCTGTACGACCCGGTGAACCGTGTTGCCGCGGCGCTGCATGCCGGGTGGAGAGGCACGGTGAGCGGCATCGTGCTCGAAGCAGTGCGGCTGCTCCACGCCGAGTTCGGGACTGACCCAGCTCAACTCCGCGCTGGTATAGGCCCGGCGATCGGCGTCTGTTGTTATGAAGTCGGTGACGAGGTTCTCGAGGCCTGGTCGAAGTGTGGGATAGACCGGCAGGGCCGAGCGGTGCTGCGGCGCGGCAGCGGCTGGCATTTCGACCTCGTGGAAGCGAACCGGTTGTCACTCCTGGCGGCCGGCCTGCGGCCTGACCATGTCGAGCTGGCTGCGATCTGTACGCGTTGTCGGAGTTCCGACTGGTTTTCTCATCGGGACTATCGAGCCGGTAGTTGCCGTGCAGGACGCTTCGCGGCGGTGATCGCGGTGCCGAGTTTCTGAGGCACGAGCGGGCGTAGAGGCACCTGTCTGGATGGGAGAACGCCGATGCGCGTCGTCTCGCTAGCCAGCGGTAGCAGTGGCAACGCCATGGTGATTCAGCATAGGGACACCGCCCTGCTGCTTGACGCCGGTCTGCCGATTCGCGCGCTGCACACGGCGCTGGCGGCACTCGGGATTACCGACGATGCCCTCACAGCTATCCTTCTGTCGCACGAGCACCATGACCATGTGTGCGGGCTTGTTCACTTGCTCCGATACCAGCACGTGCCGGTCATCTGTACCGCCGGAACCCTGCGCGCGCTCGATCCGGGTCCCGGTTTCCAGCATGAGGTCATCTCGCCGGGCCGGGCCTACGAACTCGGTGGGCTTGTTGTCCTGCCGGTCGAAGTCTCCCACGATGCCTTGGAACCGGTTGGCTTCGTCGTGAGCGATGGCGAGGCGGCCGTCGCTGTCTTCACCGACCTTGGTACTGTTGACCAGCATGTCTACGAGGCGCTGCGCACGGCACACCTCGTGGTTTTGGAAGCGAACTACGACACCGAGCTGCTTGAGCGTGGCTCTTATCCCTGGCCGCTGAAGCAGCGCATACGCAGCCCGCGCGGACACCTCAGCAACGAGGAGTGCGCATTGACGCTCGCCAGGCTGGACTTGTGGCTCGGGCGGGAGGTCTGGCTCGCTCACCTCTCGGCCGAGAACAACACCCCTCGCCGTGCGCTTGAGACGGTCAGACAGACGATCGGCATCAGACACGAGCGTGTGCCGATACGGACATTACCCCGCCGGGGTTCACCAGTAGCGTGGGACTCGCGCGCTCCTGTGACGGGCACCGATCAGTTACGCCTGCTGTAGTGCCGGCTCCGAACCATCAAGTGCCTAAGAGGGTGAGCCGTCGCAGCCCCAAAAGGATCGACGGTTCGGAGAAGCTCGCTCGGCTCGGCCCGTGAACGGTCACCTGCCAGAGCGGGATGAAGCGTTGCTCCTCCTGACTCAGCTCGCGGATCAGTGTTGCCCAGGGCAGTGATGACTTGCCACGGATGGCAAACGCCCCGCACATTGCCTGTACCTCGGTAACCGCGGCGCTCGGCGGCTCGTTCGCCAGCTCGCCGCGCGCTACGATAAACAGCACGTCGTCTTTCCGAACAGCGACCTCTTTCGTCCTCGTCGGTGGACTCCCCTCGAGATACGGAAAGGCGACTGCATTATGCAGATACAAGCAAGTGCCGGAGACTTGCAAGAACCCGGCGAGCGAAGGTTCGGAGACGAACAGCTCTCCGACCACCACACACTCCGGGAGATACAGGTGTACTCCGACCCGGCGACTGAGCTGCTCCCCCGCCGACCCGGGCTGCTCTGCGGTCGTCCTCGCTGCGTCCTCTGTCACCTGCATAGTCAACCCCGACACTGACTGCTCAGGCCGCAATCCCTCTATCCGATCTTGAGGGAGGACAGCTCGTCGCAGCCGATCGCTGGCGACGAAGGTGGGGACAAACCGGGGAGCCACTGGTTGGAGCTCACCAGTACGAGGGTTGCGCACGTAACGCGCCGGGAGATAGCGCCGACGAAACGAGCCGAAACCCGCCACGCGCACTTCTTCACCCCGGCCGAGCGTTTCGGCGATTACCCTGAACAGGAGACCGACAACGTGGGCCGTCTTCTCGGGAGGCTGACCACTCCGTTGGGCTACCCGTGCTGCAAGCTCGACCTTATTCACGTTTGCCCCTTCTCGGTCGCAAGCTTGTTTACGTAGGCCAAGACCGATGCGCTCGATGGCTGGCTCGACCTCTTGGGGCACTCTGGAAGCATTGTTTCACGAGAGGCGTACGTCCGCAAGGTTTCTCGCAGAAAACTATGACCGTTTGGCTAGTCGGCCGCGAGCTTATCTGCCGCCTGGAACTGTAGCCGGTAAAGGCGCCGGTAATGACCCTCGCGGGCGAGTAACTCATCGTGTCTCCCGGCCTCCACGATCCGCCCCTGGTGGAGCACGAGGATGCGCGTCGCGTCACGCACGGTCGATAAGCGATGGGCGATGACGATAGCGGTTCGTCCGCTCAGCAAGCGTTTGATCGCTCGCTGGACGAGCTGCTCGGTCTCCGTGTCGATGTGAGCGGTCGCTTCGTCGAGGATAACGATGCGCGGATCCGCCAGGAGTACGCGGGCAATCGTGATTAACTGTCGCTGGCCGACCGAGAGCCGAACGCCGCGCTCGTGGACAGGTGTATCGTACCCTCGCGGCAACTGCATGATCGCTTCATGGATACCAACTGCCCTCGCCACCTCGACGATGTCGTGCTCCTCGGCTTCTGGGCGCCCGTACGCGATATTGTCACGCACAGTACTCGCGAAGAGGAAGGGATCCTGCGGCACGACACCGAGCTGTGAGCGAAGCGAGCGCAGCGTCACGTCCCGCAGATCGTAGCCGTCGACCCGGATTGCGCCGGCCCAGACGTCGTAGTACCGGGCCAGGAGAGCCGCCATGGTGCTCTTCCCCGCACCTGTCTCACCGACCAGCGCGACCGTCTCGCCGGGTTCGATTCGAACTGTGATGTCGTGCAGGACTGGCACCTGGTCGTAGCCGAACGTGACATGGTCGTACACGACTTCGCCGCGTACGGGCGGCAGTTCGATCGTACCGGGGCGATCCTCCACCTCGGGGCGGACGTCCTCGAGCTCGAAGATCCGCTCCGCCGCGGTGGTCGCTGCCTGCAGCGTGTCGTAGCGCATGCTCAGCGTGCGGATCGGCTCGTAGAACCGCGAAACGTATGCAGCGAACGTGACGAGTTCACCGACCGTGAACGCCTGTGTCCCGAGCAGTAACCAGCCGCCGACGCCGATGAGTAGTGACGTCGTCACCGCTTCCACCGCCTGCACGGAAGGGAAGAGCAGTGACGAGAGCCGCGCCGCTCGCAAGCTGGCATCGAGATAACCCCTATTCACCTGTTCGAAGCGTTGGAGTTGCCGCTCCTCCTGCGCGAAGGTCTGGATCACTCGGATTCCGTTGATGCTCTCTGCCAGGTGGCCGTTCAGTCGAGCAATCGCGAGTCGGGTGGCCCGATACGCCTCGACGGCATGTCGTCTCCACCACACCATTCCTCCTACCACGATCGGTACTGCGGCGAAGCTGACAGCCGCGAGTCTCCAGTTGGTCAAGACCATGACTGTGACGATCCCCACCAAGGTCAGCAGGTCGCTGAGGACTCCGACCAAGCCGTCGCTGAATAGTTCATTGATCACACTGACGTCGTTCTGAACCCGAGACATCACTGATCCGACGCCTCGGCGATCCAGGTAGCGCAGGCCGATCCGCTGCAGGTGCGTGAAGAGCCGTGAGCGTAGGTCGAAGACCAATCGCTGCCCGACGACCTGAGCCAGGTAGAGCTGCCCGGCGGTGGCTCCGAAGCGCAGCCCGACGGCAATGAGTAGGGCGAGTGCTACTACATCGAGCGCCCGTTGCCCCGAGACTCCGAAGATGGAGTGGTCAGTCTCGGAACCGACCATATCGATTGCGCGCCCGAACAGGTAGGGTATGGCCAGATCTGCCAGCGCGCTGAGCAGCATCAACAGCCCGGTCGCTATGAGGGCGGTACGGTGTGGTAGCACGCGCCGGACGAGTCTCCTCAAGACTCGTCGATCGAACCGCTGCTCGATCGTGCCGACGAGTTCCCCGTGCTGGAGCATGAAAGCCCCCTAATCCGCGGCCGTGTGCAGTCGCGTTCGCTCCTGCACTTGCCGAGCGTACTGTCGCGCGTACAGGCCGCCGAGCGCGAGCAACTCCTGGTGCGTTCCACGTTCGACGATACGACCCTGGTCGAGTACCAGGATAAGATCGGCGCTCTGGAGCGTTCGTATCCGGTGCGCGATGATAAACGATGTCCGCCTTTCGAGCAGTGCGTGAAGAGCTTCTTGGATCGCGTGTTCAGTCTCCGCATCGACGCTGGAAGTCGCCTCGTCGAGGATCAAAATGCGGGGATCCATCAGCAAGGTACGAGCGATGGCGATGCGCTGCTTCTGGCCACCTGAGAGCGACACGCCCCGCTCGCCTACGACGGTGTCGTAACCGCGAGGTAGTTCCGTAATGAACTCGTGAGCTCGAGCGACTTTCGCCGCCTCGATGATCTCGCTCTGGGTAGCGTCTGGTCGTCCGAAGGCGATGTTCTCCCAGATAGTGACAGAGAAGAGCAACGTGTCTTGGGCTACGAAGCCGATACGCTGGCGCAGCGACTTCAGCTCGTAGGCCCGTACATCCACGCCGTCGATGAGAACCGCTCCGGCACTCGCGTCGTAGAAGCGTGGTAGGAGGGCGACAAGCGTGCTCTTTCCAGAGCCGGTTGGGCCGAAGAGAGCGATACGCTGACCCGGTTCAGCGGTGAACGAGATGTCGTAGAGGCTTGCGATACCCGACTCCGGGTAAGTGAAGCTGACTGATCGGAACTCCACCGCACCGCGGATGCCGGAGGCATCCAGAGCGCCAGGAGGTGACGAGATCTCCGGTGATTGGTCGAGAACCTCGAAGATCCGCTGGCCGGAGGCGATGGCCCGCGCTGTGCTGCTGACCATCCAGCCCAGCATACGCACAGGCTGGGCGGTCAAGACGAGCAAGAAGTAGAAGGCCGTAAGCTGGCCAATCGTCAGGTGGCCGGCGAGGACTTCCCGGCCCCCGTACCAGACCACGAGGATGAGACTTGCGGCTCCCACTGTCGTGACGAACGCGGTGTAGAGCGCCGACCAGCGGGCGGCAGTCAGCGAGCGTTGCTGCAAGGTGCGCAATTCGACATCAAATCTCGCGCTTTCGGCGTCTTCTCGCGCGAAGGCACGGACTACTCTCGCCCCGGCCAGATTCTCCTGGAGCACCGTCGTCATGATGCCGAACTGCTGCTGCACCTGAAGAAACAGGTGGCGGGCCCTGCGACTGAAGTGGACGGTTGCTAGCGCCAGCAGAGGGAGTACGCTGAGCGAGAAGGCTGCAAGACGCCAGTTCATCACGATGAGCATGACTGACACCGCTGCGAGCGTTCCCAAGCTCTGAACGGATGTACGAGGCACTACCCAGAAGAAGCGGCGAATTGCGTTCACATCTTCGGTTGCTCTGGCCATGAGCTGCCCGGTATAGGCCTTGTCGAAATAGGAAAAGCTCAGCCGTTCGAGGTGCCGATACAGCTCGTGTCTCAATTGGTACGCGATATTTTCCGCGAGGGCCTGAAAGGAGTAGCTGCGAGCGAATGTCAGGAGCGCTTGCGCTAGGCCGACGAGTACGAGGGCGCCGGCGGCGGCGAGAATGACCTCGACTCGACGGGGGACGATGCCGCCGTCGATCGCCAGTTCGACCAACCGGGGCATAGCGAGCTGGGCCGCTAGGCTAAGGAGAAGCGCCGCGTACCCGGAGATCAACGTCCGGCGGTATGGTTTCAGATACAGCAAGATACGCCAGAGTACGCGCATAGCGTTCTGGATATAGCGGACGCGAAGCGAGAGTGCAAGCCCGGTTCTCGACAGCCGGGCCTGCTGGGCTAGGAGAAGGCTCGAGCGAACCGGTATTGACCTTGTTCGGGAGTGTCCGTAAAATGGGTACGTACAAGACCTGTCCGTTCGCGGCCTGAGAGGGGGTACAGTGGAGGCCGAGGCGCTGGACTACCAGAAGGTCATCGACGAGGCGCTCAAGCTGCTGTACACGCAGCATCACCGCTTGATGAGTCGATTGTATCCCAAGGCGGTTCAACAGCTTTCGTTGGAGCAGCTTCGCGAGGGCCCCCTTGGTCAGGTGCTGCAGCGGCTGGCGGCTGTGGCTCAGGGGAAGATCACCGAGAACCGCGAGCGGACGCTCGAGGCGATCGAGTTGGTGCTCCAGATGCTGTTCTGGGCCCCCGGTGCTGAGGACTACACTGTGCCGCGGAGTTTCTGGGAAACCGACCTGGGTCGGCTGCTCTCCCTGGCGAAGTTCCGAGCCTACGAGCCTGGTGAGCTGGTCAGCATTGGCAGCGCTGCGCAGCAGCTCGGTGTGACACGGCCCACGATCTATCGCTGGATGGACGAGCGTAAGCTCGAGTACGTGCGCGACGAGATGTCCGGCCGGACGTTCGTTGTCCGCGAGGACATCGAGGAGCTGAAGCGACAGCAGGAATCAGCTTGAGCGAGCTTCGGTAGCGCGAGGGGGTACGGGAGTTCCAGGTCTTCGAGGTTGCGGTTCGTTTGATGGCACAAAGGGATATGTCGTTGGAGCCCTCTGCCATCCGCCGTTCCTCGCTTGTCGCGTTCCCCTACCAGCGTGCCTCGTAGACCCGCGCCAGCACCCCAGCGATCTCTTCGACCAAGTCACCCGCGAGCAGCCCCAGTGTCCCGACGCGGCGCACCGCTTCCTGCATCGCCTCGCTTCCCACCGCCAGTCCAGCCGCCGCCGCCTCGCGCGAGCCCAGCCCCTGCGCTGCCAGCCCAGCGATCAGTCCAGCCAAAACGTCACCGGTACCAGCCGTTGCCAGCGCTGGATGCACCTGCGGCGAGACGATCAGGGTTCCGTCGGGACAGGCGAGCGTGGCGTGACCGTACTTCAACACCACGTGCTGGTGGAACCGCCGAGCAGCTTCCGCTGCATACGCCCATGGATCAGACGTGATCTCTCGCGTCCCGATGTTCAGGAGACGCGCCAGCTCTCCGGGATGGGGCGTCAGGATCAGGTCGGCATCGGCCAACTGGATCCACCAGTCCGGTTGGCCTGCAAGCCAGTTCAACCCGTCAGCGTCGACCACCGCCCTCCCGGTAAACCGTTGCGGCAGGCCAGCTTGAGGCGGCTGCCCGAAGCCGATCGGCCGAGGTGCCCCTCGCAGTCCGAAGAGTCCGGCGAGGAACTCGGGAACCGGGGGTTCCTGGCCGAGCCCAGGGCCGACGAGCAGCGCATCGTACCGCGGTAGCGCCTCCCGGACGAGCTCCGCCATACGTGCTCCGGCACCTAACTCGCCCTCCGGGAGTGGGAGGAACGTCACTTCCGGAAGAGAGGCGGCGATCGACGGGATCAAGGATCGGATCACGGCCAGCGTCACGAGTCCCGCGCCAGCACGCAAGGCCGCCCCAGCCGCCAGTCGTGGGGCGCCGTAGAAGGTCGGGGCTCCGCCGACGACGAGCACTGTCCCGACGGCCCGCTTGTGCGTGTCGGCGGGTCGCCTCGGTAACCACTCGCGCGCATCCTCCAGCGTGACCAGCGCAGCATCGCCGGGCCCCACCGGCGGCGCAGGCAGACCGATATCGACGAACTCGATCAGACCGGTGTGCAACAGGGCCGGCGGCCGGTACAGTCCGACCTTGGGTAGACCGAGCATCACCGTAAGATCGGCATGAAACGCGCGAGGATCGGACTCCCCTGAATCGCAGTCGACCCCGGAGGGGGTGTCCACCGCCACGAGAGGGATGCCGCGCCGCACCCGCGCCTCCCGCGCGGCAGCGAAAACTCGTCCGACTTCATCGGGCAGCGTCGGCTTACCGCCGATGCCGAAGACAGCGTCCACGATCACATCGGCTGAAGCGATAGCGGCGTCGATTCCTGCCGGATCGATCCATTCCAGTCGCTCGAGCAGGCTCTGCTCGACCGGCAGGTCGCCCGGCGAGCTTCGCTTCCATCCCCAGACCAGGCAGCGCCATCCCCGGCCCGCCAGATGGCTGGCAGCGACCAGCCCATCACCCCCGTTGTTGCCCGGCCCCACGAGGAACAAGGCCGTGCCGGCGCGCGTAGCTCGTTTCAGGATTTCGCTGGCGACTCCGCTCCCGGCGATCGCCATCAGATCGGCAACCGAACGCCCGGACGCGACCGCCGCCTCCTCAGCCCGCCGCACCTCGTCGACTCGGCAGAGCTTCAGCATCGCCACCACTCCCCAGGAGATGCTTCTTGACAGCCACCACAACCGCGATCGCCTCGGAACGCGAGTGCGTCAGCGACACGGTGAGATGCTCGAAGCCGAGCTGTTCAGCACGCTCCTTAGCTCCACCATGCAGGACGAGGATCGGTTTCCCACGGCGGTTCGAGAGGATCTCGATCTCCCGCCACTTAATCCCGCGCACGCCGGTTCCGAGCGCCTTCATCGTCGCTTCCTTCGCTGCGAAGCGGGCCGCGAGTTCCGCGACCCGGGCGGCATATCTCGCTCGCTCCTGTTCCGTATACACGCGACGCAAGAAGCGCTCCCCGAAGCGCTCGAGGGCGCGAGCGACACGACCAACCTCAATGATGTCGATACCCACTTCGACCGGGCCGGCTGCTTCCGGATCCCAAAGTGGCTCATACCCCACGTCCGACCCCCACGTACACGAACCCCAAGGCCCGCACGTCAGCAGGCTCGTACAGATTCCGGCCATCGAGGAGAACAGGGGTACGCATCAACGCCTTGACTCGTGCCAGATCGGCCTGTTTGAACTCGTTCCACGGTGTGGCAATCAGCAGCGCGTCCGCCCCTTCTACTGCTTCATACGGGTCGCTCGCGTACCGCGCCTCCGGAACGACTGCGGCTGCGCGCGGCATGGCAACCGGATCGTACGCTGTCACTCGCGCCCCTCGCTGGATGAGCATGCGCAGCACATCGATCGCCGGGGATTCACGGATATCGTCGGTATCTTGCTTGAACGACAACCCCCACAGCGCTAGCGGCCTCCCGTGCAGGTCACCCAGAATCTCCTGGAGCCTGCGGACGAAACGGCGGCGTTGATCCTGGTTAATCTCGAGCACCGTATGGAGTAACTGCGGGTGGCAGCCGGCCTCCTCGGCCATATAGGCGAGCGCGCGCACGTCTTTGGGGAAGCAGCTTCCGCCGAAGCCGATTCCGGCTTCGAGGAAATGTGGCCCGATCCGGGGATCATAGCCCATCCCCTGTGCGACGACCTTGACGTCCGCACCGAGTTGCTCGCAGATCTGGGCAATCTCGTTGATGAAACTGATCCGGGTGGCCAGGATCGCATTCGATGCGTACTTGATCATTTCCGCGCTCCGCCGGTCGGTGATCAGGATCGGGGCATTCAGCACGCGGTAGAGTTCCGCTACCTTCTCGGCCGCGCCGCGGTCGTCCGCGCCCAGCACGATCCGGCTGGGGTGAAACACGTCCTGTACGGCTGAGCCTTCGCGCAAGAACTCCGGGTTGCTCACTACCGCGAATGTCGCGTCCGCAGGCTTCACCTGTTCGATGAGCTGCGTGACGAGGTCGCCCGAACCGATGGGCATGGTGCTCTTGTTAACGACGACGGTATAACCTCGCAGGTTGCGGCCGATCGTCTCAGCGGCAGAGCGCACTGCCCGCATGTCGGCATCCCCGTCGAAGGTGGAGGGTGTGTCGACGCAGATGAAAACGAATTCGGATTCGGGCACCGCCTCCGCATAGTCTGTCGTGAAGCGCAGGCGACCGGCCTCGCGGTTCCGCCGCACGAGCTCGTCGAGCCCCGGCTCGTAGATCGGCACAATTCCACGCTTCAGCTTCTCGACCTTGGCAGTGTCGATATCGACGCCGTAGACCTGGTTGCCCAGGTCAGCGAAGGCTGCCCCGTAGACCAGCCCCACGTAGCCCATCCCGATGATGGAGATGATCGCCATGTCCCCCGCGTCCCTCCAGGCCGCCCATCGAGCGATAGTCCGGCTCAGTATACTCGTGTACCCCCGTCGTTCCCCGGGTCACCGCCGGATAGCGAAGCTCGTAAACGTGCCAGTGGGTTCTTTCCACGTGCACTCTACCCGCTCCACCCACGCACCGGGCGGCCCTGCAGCAATGAGGCGCTGGAGTTCCTCCAGCTTCGCCCGCGCCCCTTCAGCGACTAACTCGACCGATCGCCCGTCGGGCCGGTTGCGCACCCAGCCCGTCAGCCCGAGGCGCTCAGCTTCTTCCACGACGAAGAAGCGGAAACCAACTCCCTGTACCCGTCCATAGACGACGCAGTGTAGAGCAGCGCGCCCTTCACCGGTCAAGGTCACTCACCTCCTCGAACCCTCCCGCCGAGAACCTGCGGAAACGTTGCACCGCGGCGGCCGCGTGACCGGCTGGACGGTACCGCGCGAGAAACGCGTCGCGCTCGACCGTGAACCGCCCGTCCCGGATCGACTGACGAATCCGTTCCATCTCCCGTTGGATAAACCGAAGGTTATGTATTGTCGCCAAGCGATAGGCGAGCAGCTCTCGTGCCCGGAACAGGTGATTGAGGTAGGCAGCGGTGAACTGCGTGCAGGTCAAGCAGTCGCAGGTCTCATCGACCGGCCCGAAGTGTGTCCGGTATTGGCGGCGCGTTACGTCAACTCTCCCTTCCGGCGTGTAGAGTGCGCCGTGCCGCGCCACTCGGGTTGGATGCACGCAATCGAACATGTCCACGCCACACGCGACCCCCCACCAGAGATCCTCGGGGGAGCCGACGCCCATGAGGTAGCGTGGCTTATCGGAAGGCAATAGCGAGGTCACTTCATCCAGGAACGCCAGCATCACCGCCTTGGGCTCACCGACGCTCAATCCCCCGATGGCGCAACCGTCGACCGGTTGCGCGCCGACGAATTCGCTACTCCATCGGCGCAGGTCGAGCTCGAACCCACCCTGAACAATGCCGAAGAGCCACGGACGTGCTGGATCCTGCCGGTCGATCGCCCGCTCGTAGCAGTCCAGTGCTCGCTGCAGCCAGCGGTGCGTCCGTTCCGTCGCTTCCCGCTGGCGTTGGGGATCGGTCTCGTACCCGGGGACATCGTCCAGCGGCATAATGATGTCCGATCCGAATCCGAGCTGCAACGCGATAGCGGACTCGGGCGTGAGTTCATGCAGACTTCCGTCAATGTGCGAGCGGAAGCGTACGCCGCGCTCGGTAACCTCGCGCAGTGTCGCCAGGCTGTAGACTTGAAATCCGCCTGAATCGGTCAAGATCGGGTATGGCCAGCTCATAAAGGCGTGGAGCCCGCCCGCGGCCTGGATCACCTCCGGGCCCGGGCGCAACATCAGGTGATAAGTGTTCGCGAGGACGATTTCGCAGCCAGTAGCGCGGACTTCGTCCGGTGTCAGCGACTTGACCGACGCCTGGGTACCGACCGGCATAAAGGCTGGCGTATGGACAAGCCCTCGTCTCGTCCGCAACACGCCAGTACGTGCCTGGCTACCCTCGTCGCGTGCAACAATGGTGAAGTACTCGTTGGAGCCTTCCCTTGTCATCTCCGTTCCAGTCTTGCTTTCAAGTTCCGGGCGAGGCAACCGAGCTGTCTCTTCCAGGGATATGGCCGATGATTCCGCCAAAGCTCCGGCAACGGCTCTTCACTTGGCTCTACACCTCCGGGGCCTGGCTCTACGACCCGCTCACGATCCTACTCTTCGCTGGTCAGTGGCGCGAGTGGCAGCGTAGCGTGTTACCGCTCGTCCACGGCGAGCGCATCTTGGATCTCGGCTGCGGTACCGGACAGTTCCTGCCAGACCTCGCGACGGCTGGCAAGGTTGTGGTCGGTCTCGATCGCTCACCGGCAATGCTACGGCGAGCCAGAGGCCGCGCCGCGAAAACCGGCGTGCACCTGGTGCGCGGTGACGCCCGAGCGCTCCCCTTTCGTGAAGGCACCTTCACGACTGTGGTCAGCACGTTTCCGGCCGAATTCATCCTCGAGCAACGAGTTCGAGACGAAGTCGCACGTGTGCTCGCCCCAGGAGGGCGGTTCCTCGTGGTGATCGGTGGAACGTTCGAGCGCCATGCCTGGTGGCAATGGCCTCATGTGGTCTTCTTGCGTGCCTTCTACGGGCATGCCCTCTCGCCAGGCTGGCAGCCCGAGGCACCGCTGTCCAGTGATAGGCTACCTGGCTACTGGCTGCGCAGACCGAGTCGCTACGGGTACGCGTCGGTCTGGGTCGCCGAGCGGAAGGATACGTGAGGGGCTAAACCGACTCACATGCCACCGGTATCAGCTCTCAGACTTCGGCGGCATCTCGTCCAACAAGGCACCGAACGCGGCGAGGTCAGCGAGCGGATCGGCCTTCGTCGGAGCCTTGACCGCCGGCGGCTGACCGTTACTCGCAACGGGCGGTGCCGGATCCTCGGGCGTGTAGTCAACAGTGACAGTCGGTACGGCCGCTGCCGCCGGTGCTGTCGCTGGCGCGGGTGCCTGGTCGGCTTTCGGCTCGGCGAGGGCTGCACGAGTGGCACTCTGAGCTTCGGCCAAGACCGACTGGGTCGTCTGCCCGACCTCCCGGGCCGTCCCTTGCACCTCGCTGGCCGTCGTCTCGACTTCGCGGAGGGTCTCTTCGAACTCGCTCGTCAACTCGCGCGTTGCGGCACGAAAGTCGCGGATACCCCTTCCGATCGCCGCCCCGATCTCGGGAAGCTTGCCCGGCCCGAAGATAATCAGGGCAATCACCAGGATCACCGCGAGTTCCATTGGGCCCATTCCGAAGAAGTTCATCGATATGCTCCTCGATGTCGCCAGGCGTCGCTCTGCCTGGCGCAGGCGCCCACAGCACCAGGTAGTATACCAGTCGGCCCCGGCGGGCCGCAGGGACGGTGAGAGCAGAGGAGCGCTATGGCCCGACCCCGCATCCTCATTGATGGTCGACTCCTTGCGTACCGGCGCGGGGGTATCCAGCGCTACGTGCTGGGCTTGGCCTCGGCGTTCGCGCGGCTCGACCACGGGTTCGAACTCCTGCTGGTTCGAAATCGACGGGTCGATGCACCCCTGCCAGCGGTTCGCGTCCTTACTCCTCCGCACCACCGTTGGGAACGCAGCGTACTCGGTCTGGAGCTGGCCCTCCGTCGGCCTGCCCTCGTTCACAGCCCCGACTTCATCCCGCCGAGGCTGCCGCGTTCTGTTCGCCGCGTCGCAACGGTTCACGACCTGGCTTTCTTGGATAACCCGCAGCTTCTCTCGGCTGAGGCGCGGCGTTACTACGGCCAGCTCGCCGAAGCTTTGTCCGCGGCAAATCGGATCATCGCGGTCTCCCAGTGGACAGCCGCCCGCCTGCGCCAGGCCTATCCCGCCTTGGCCGATCGCGTCCGAGTGGTGCATAACGGGGTCGACGATCGCTTCTTCCATCCATTGCCAGTCGATCCCTGGCACACTATCGAGGAGGCGGTCGGCCCGGAACGCGTGAGGCAGTTACGCGAACGGAGCCTTGTCCTCGCTGTCGGCACTATCGAGCCGCGCAAGCGCTATCCGCTTCTGGTGGGTGCGCTCGAGCGGTTGTGGTCACGCTCCGTCGCGAACGCTCCGATCCTTGTGGTCGTGGGCCAGGCGGGTTGGTGCGACGATGGCGCCGTCACTGTACTCCAATCGGCTATCGATCGCGGCCTGGCGATCTGGCTGAGGGATGCGAGTGACGATGCCCTGCGCGCCTTGTATGCGGTCGCGACCATGCTCGTGATACCCTCGCTCGATGAGGGCTTCTGCCTTCCCGCTGCCGAGGCGATGGCGAGTGGCCTGCCCGTGCTGGCGGCTCGGCGCGGTGCCCTTCCCGAAATACTCGATGAGGCGGGAGAATTCGTCGACTCCGACTGTCCTGAGGTTTGGGCCCAGGAGATCGGCCGGCTCATGGGGGACGAGCTGCGGCGGCGGACGTTGGCTCAGCGCGGGCTTCAGCGAGCGCCGCGGTTTCGCTGGGAACAGAGTGCACGCCAGACGCTGGCGCTCTACAGAGAGGCGCTCGAGGGATGAGCCAGGAAATCAAGGTCATTGTCGGCCTCGGGAATCCCGGCCCGCGCTATGCACGCACTCGCCATAACGTCGGCTTCCTGGTCGTCGACGCGCTGGCGCGCCGACTCGGCGTCGATCGGTGGCTCAACCGTTTCGAAGCCGAGATCGCTCTGGCCGAAGCGGGGAGCGTCCGCCTGATCCTCGTCAAACCGATGACCTTCATGAACCTGAGTGGCCGAGCTGTCCGCCAGGCGATCGCCTGGTACCGGGTACCGCTCGATCGGCTACTCGTCGTGTACGACGACGTCGACTTACCCTTTGGCTCGATCCGGCTGCGCCTGGGCGGCAGCAGTGGTGGGCACCATGGCGTGGAATCGATCATCGCGGCGCTCGGGAGCGACCGGTTCGCGCGGCTTCGGATCGGCATCGGGCGTCCCAGCGACGGGCGTGATGTCACTGCGTACGTGCTGAGTCGTTTTCGTCCTGAGGAGGAGTCGGCACTGGCAGGCATTGTCGAGCGCGCGGTCGACGCTGCCCTGACGTGGAGCCAGGAGGGTATAGTGCGTGCCATGAACCGGTTCAACCGTCCGATCCGTCCCGAGCGGCGCCCCGTCACCCGGACGGAAGACGACGCCGCGCATGCCGAGTGATGAGAAGAGGCGGCAAACAGGCGAGTGAGGACGAGAGTTCGGACTAGTAACAGGCGGGAGACACGACCGTGAATCGCATTCAACGGGTTGCAGTCGTGGGTGCGGGTACGATGGGCCGGGGCATCGCCCAGGTGGTCGCTCAGGCAGGGATTGTCGTCACCTTGATCGACCGCGAGCCCGAGCTCGTGCGCGCCTCGTTGGAAGAGATCCGGCGGCAACTCGACCGTGCCGTCGAGCGTGGCCGGCTGGATCGAGAACAGGCGGCTGTTGCGCTGAGCCTCATCGCCCTGGATACCGACCTGCAGGCTGTTGCCGATGCCGACCTCGTCATCGAGGCCGTCCCTGAAGTGGTCGAGCTCAAGCAAGACGTGTTCCGGCGACTGGATCAGTATGCCGCGCCAGAAGCGCTGCTGGCATCCAACACTTCCTCGATCTCGATCACGCTCCTGGCAGCGGCAACTCAACGGCCAGGGCAGGTGATCGGGCTCCACTTCTTCAATCCGGTACCGGTCATGAAGCTGGTCGAGGTCGTCCGCGGCTTGCGCACTGGTGACCAGGCTGTTGAGGCGGCGGTGGAGTTCGCGCAGCGGCTCGGTAAGACCCCGGTCGTCGTCAACGACTCGCCGGGGTTCGTGTCGAACCGCGTGCTCGTACCGATGATCAACGAGGCGATCTATGCCTTGATGGAGGGAGTCGCTCCGGCTGAAGCGATCGACACCGTTCTACGCCTTGGTGCCAACCACCCGATGGGGCCGCTGGAGCTGGCGGATCTGATCGGCCTGGACGTGGTTCTCCATATCCTCGAGGTGCTGCACCACGATCTGGGTGATCCGAAGTATCGCCCGTGTCCCCTCCTGCGGCAGATGGTCGCGGCTGGCAAACTTGGGAGAAAGAGCGGTGAAGGTTTCTACCGCTACCAGGAGTAGCGTCCCTGAGGGAGTGGAGGATCCAGGTATGCAGGAGGAGCAGGTTGGCAACGAGCAGCGCCCTGAGGGCCGTGGCTATCTGATGCTCCTGGTCGGCGACGAGCGGCGAACCTCGGATGCGGCGCTGGGCATCGCCCTACGGGGAGCTGGTCACAGTTTGCGCATCCATATCATCCAGTTTTTGAAGACGGGTCGCGAGCGCGGCGAGGTGGCGGCGGTGTCCTTCCTCACCGGGGTATCGCTCTCTCAGTACGGCTTGATCGATGTCAGCACTCGAGCCGAGGATATTGCCGGCCCTGGCATCGCCCCCGAGCGACTCGAGTTCGCGTTGCGCGAAGCACGGAGACACATCGCGCAGCGCGTGACGAATATCTTGATCCTCGACGGGCTCTTGACGCTCGTCGATGAGGGGATGGTGCCCGACCGAACTGTGCTCGAACTGATGGAGAAGGCTGCGCCGTGGACGGACATCGTCGTGACTGGCCGCGCCGCGACGCCAGCGTTGGAGGATGCGGCCGACACTGTGACCGTCATGCGAACGGTCAAGTCTCGGGAGACGGAGCCCCAGCAGCTCCGACGCGGACTGCACTATTGATCACGTTTCTGCGTCGGGCGACCGAGAAGGCGAGGGAACGAGGCGATGGTCGAGCAGGCGGCAGTGGCAACAGGCAGACGTCAGCGGTCGCGCCCCCTCCGGGTGCTAATCGCTAAGCCCGGTCTCGACGGCCATGACCGCGGGGCTAAGGTGCTCGCTCGCGCGTTGCGTGACGCCGGAATGGAGGTGATCTATACGGGTCTCTTTCAGACGCCGGAAAGGATCGCCCGCGCCGCCGCGGACGAGGACGTCGATGTCGTCGGCTTGAGCATCCTCTCCGGCGCGCACAACCAGCTCTTCCCCCAGATCATGCAAGAACTCCGCCGCGCTGGTCTCGACGATGTCCTGGTGGTCGCTGGCGGGATCATCCCGAAAGAAGACATCCCGCACCTGCAAGCACTGGGGATCGCTGCCGTCTTCGGCCCAGGAACCCCCCTGCACGAGATCGTCGCGTTCATCCGCGAACACGCGCCCGATCGGGAGCGTGGCTCGTGAGTGACCTCCTGGCCCGCGTTCGAGCCGGTGACCGGCGCGCGCTCGCCCGCCTGCTGACGCATGTGGAAAACCGCACCCCGCTCGGCCTCGCGGCTGAGCGCGAGTTCTTCCGGCAGACCGGACGGGCGCATCTGGTCGGCATAACCGGCCCACCCGGCGCTGGAAAGAGCACGTTGATCGCGGCGCTGGCGCGCGAGGCTCGGCGCCTCGGTCTGACCATCGCCGTGCTCGCCGTCGACCCCACGAGCCCGATCACGGGCGGCGCGGTGATGGGAGATCGCATCCGGATGCTCGACATCGCGTCCGACGACGGGGTCTTCGTCCGCAGCCTGACCAGCCGCGGCCGCTGTGGGGGATTGGCGCCGTCGCTCTGCGCAATGGCGCACCTGCTCGATGCGTTCGGGTTCGATCTCATCGTGCTGGAGACCGTGGGTGCCGGCCAGGACGATGTCGAGATCGCCCGCCTCGCCGACACGACGGTGCTCGTGCTCGTTCCCGGGCTCGGCGACCATGTGCAGGCGCTCAAGGCGGGCACACTGGAGATCGCCGATATCTTCGTCGTCAACAAAGCCGATTTACCCGAGGCTGCGCGTGTGGTCGGTGACCTGCGGTCGCTCCAGCGCCTCGCCGGAGCCGCCTCACCGCATATTCCGATCCACGCGACGGTCGCGACGACAGGCGATGGTGTCGCCTCCCTCCTCCAAGGCATTCTCGACCACCGGACACAACTTGACGCGACGGGGCAGCGGCTCGAACGGCTGCAGCGCCGCCTGTTGAGCGAGGTACGCTTCCTTGCGCTCGAAGCGCTCGAGGAGCGGCTCGACAGCGCTCTGGCGGCGCTACCAGAAAACGAGCGAGCTGCCCTGGTGACGCGCCAGGTCGACCCGCGTACCCTCGCGGAGCGACTGTTGAAAGGCCTCCGGCTCAATCTTCCGCTGGGGTCGCACTGATCGCCTCTTTGGCCTCTCGTCGCATCCGGGCGGCGAGCCCGGCGATACGCGCGGCGGCGATCCCGGCACCGATACCGTTGTCGATGTTGACGACGACGAGGCCGGGCGCGCACGTCTGCAGCATACTGAGCAACGCGGCTTCGCCCCTGCCGCCTGCCCCGTAACCGACAGCCGTCGGTAAGCCGATCACCGGGAGCGGCACCAAGCCTGAGACCACGGAAGCGAGCGCACCGTCCATCCCAGCCGCGACGATCACGACGTCGGCCTTCCAGGCGAGCAACTCGCGTACCGGCACGATAAGGCGGTGCAGCCCAGCCACGCCTACGTCTTGGTAGAGCTGGACTGCACATCCCATCTCCTCAGCGACCAGCCGGGCCTCATCGGCCGCGGGGTAGTCTGAGGCGCCGGCCGTTAGGATCCCCACACGACCTCCCGAGTAAGGAAGAGAGTACTGGGCGGTGCGACCGACGATCGTTCGACCTCCTGGGTTATGTCGCCACGCGACGTCCGGGAACGCGCCTTCCAGTTCCCTCCGCTGCTCCTCGGCCACGCGGCTGACGATGACTCGACCGGTGCGTGTCAGCATCGTCCTCGCGCTCTCCAGGAGCTGCTCGGACGTCTTTCCCTCCGCCAGGACGACTTCCGGTGTGCCGGTTCGTGCCTCGCGTCCGGGATCCAGCCACAGTCCGGGGTTCCCGACCGATCCGACGTCGGTCTCACCCAACACGGCTGCACGGATCGCGGCGAACACGTCTCGCTCAGCCTGCTTCACTGCTCTCTCCCGCCCGATTCGGCCCTAAGCGCCGACGCGATCAAGCTCTCCAGGGAGACGGTGGGCATCTGGGTATCGAGACGCAGCAAAGCGAGAAACTCGACGTTTCCCTCTGCCCCCAAGATCGGCGAACGCACCAGACCTGCCGGTGTAAACCCTTGCTCGATCGCACTCGCCAGCACCGTTTCCAGCACTTCGCGGTGAACCGCAGGGTCGCGCACGATCCCTCCTTTGCCGACCCGCCCGCGCCCAGCCTCGAACTGCGGCTTGATGAGAGCGATAACCCGACCGCCCGGCCGCAAGACACGACGTGCCGCTGGCAGGACAAGCCGCAGCGAAATGAACGATACATCGATCGTAACCAGGTCGACTGGCTCAGGCAGTCGCTCCAGATAGCGAACGTTGGTGCGTTCCATCACCACCACACGCGGATCGCGACGCAACCGGTAGTCGAGTTGACCGTACCCCACATCGATCGCGTAGACGCGGCTCGCCCCCCGTTGCAACAGCGCATCGGTGAAGCCACCGGTCGAGGCACCGAAATCTGCGCAGACGAGCCCCGCGACATCGATCCCGAACGCCGTCAACGCGTAATCGAGCTTCTCGCCACCACGGCTCACGAAGCGAGGTGGCCGGGTGACCGTCAGTTCCGCGTCGACCGGAACGAGCATCCCTGGCTTGTCGACCCGCTGGTCACCCAGCCATACCCGCCCCGCCAGGATCAGTGCCCGCGCCTGGCTGCGGGATTCGACGAGCCCTTGCTGGAGTAAGCGTTCATCGGCACGGATACGGGCAGGCACCGCTACTCACCGTCACGGAATACCCTGAGTTGACGTTCGAAGCGAGCGTGTTGCAGATGGCACAGGGCGATGGCCAGCGCGTCAGCGGCGTCGTCTGGCTGAGGAGGGGCAGGCAAATCGAGGAGCAGGCGCACCATTTCCTGCATCTGAGCCTTGGTGGCTCGGCCATACCCGGCTATCGCCTGCTTCACCTCGGCTGGTTTGTACTCGACCACCGGGATCCCGCGTTGCGCCGAGAGGAGCAGGACTATCCCTCGCGCCTGGCCCACCGCGAGCGCCGTCGTGACGTTACGGGCGAAAAAGAGCTGTTCGAGCGCCACCGCCGCGGGGCGGAAACGGTCGAGGAGCGCACCGAGTTCGGTGTAGAGCTGCAGGAGGCGCTCGGCCATCGGCCGATCGGGCTGTGTCACGACGACCCCGTATCCCAGTGACCGTGGTGGGTCGCTGTCCTGGATGACTCCAAAGCCGAGTAAGGCCGTACCCGGGTCGACGCCTATGACCGTCAGCATGCGTCCTACGATTGTTTCACGAGAAGTCCAGTTTGCCGTTTCTGGTACTCAGTCGCTCTGGTCCTGCCGTTTCGTACTCCGAGCTTGAAATGGTAGCAAAATCACGATATACTGTCCGCGGGGAGTGACACGGCGGGCATGAAACCAAACACTGGGACAAACGGAGCAGAACCGCTCGCTCGGAAGTCGCCTCTGCATGTTCAGACCGCCCTGCGCTGCGAGCCGCAGGGCGATTTCTTTCTCTCGTCTGCGGGTGCGGGGTAGGGTAGCCTGAAGAGTGGGGTGACGTCCTATGGATTCCATGGACTCCAGCCTGATTCAGCGCGGCCGAGATCGCGGATATGTGCGCGCCGACGAGATCATGGCAGCCTTTCCACATGCCGAAGACGATATCGCGTCGCTCGATGAATTCTACCCGACCCTGGAAGAGCAGGGTATCGAGATCCAAGACGAGGACGACCCCGACCACCATCCGGTTCCAGATGCCCAGCCTTCGCTCCTGAGTCGCCGGCTTGGCACTCACGGCCATCGGGCCGATCCCGACGACGCGCTGTCGAGCGTCAGCGACACCGTGCGGCTCTATCTCCAGGAGATCGGTGAAACAGCCCTTCTCACCTCGCAGGAGGAAGTATGGCTCGCCAAGCGGATGGAGCGAGGCAAGGTCGCTGAACAGCGGCTCCGTACCGGAGACTACACGAGTGAAGAGGAGCGCGCGGAACTCGTCGCCGACAAGGAGGACGGCGAGCGGGCACGCGCGCACTTGATCCAGGCGAACCTCCGGCTTGTCGTCAGCGTGGCCAAGAAGTATGTCGGGCGTGGGCTCTCGTTCCTCGACCTCATCCAGGAGGGCAATATCGGCCTGATGAAGGCCACCGACAAGTTCGACTACAAACGAGGGTACAAGTTCTCCACCTACGCCACCTGGTGGATTCGCCAGGCGATCACCCGTGCGATTTCCGACCAGAGTCGCACCATCCGCCTACCCGTCCACGTCGGCGAGACGATCAATCGGGTCAAGAAGATGAGTCACCGGCTCCAGCAGATCCTCGAACGCGAGCCGACGCAGCTCGAGGTCGCTCGGGCACTCGATCTCCCCGAAGAGAAGGTGCGCCAGGTGCTCGAAGCGGCTCGCCTGCCGGTCTCGCTCGAGGCTCCGGTCGGTCAGGACGGTGATGCCTTTCTCGGCGACTTCATCGAGGACGAGTCGATGCCCGCACCCCTGGAACTTGCGTCGCAACAGTTGCTGCGCAGTCAGATCGAGGAGGCGCTGAGCCGGCTCAGCGAGCGTGAACGGCGGATCATCATCCTCCGCTTCGGGCTGGAAGACGGCCAGTTCCGGACGCTCGAAGAGGTCGGCCGCGAGTTCGGGATCACACGCGAGCGTATCAGGCAGATCGAGGCGAAGGCGCTGCGCAAGCTGCGCCATCCGAGCTGCAGCCGCGTCCTGCGCGGCTACCTGGACTGAGCCTAGGCACAGCCCGTGCGTCTGGCGAGCGCCCGCATGGTCGGGCGCTCGATGCTTCCCACGTGTAAGCCGAACTTCCACGGTGGCTCTTCCCCCGCGAGCGGCAGAGGGGGTGGCGACGCTGCGGTGAGGGTCGAAAGTCGCAGAGGTGGGGACATCCCACGGCCTCGCCGGATGCTGCGGGGGGCCCCGTTGAGCCAGCGCTTGGGCACCGGGCTCCGTCTCAGGTCGTGGGTTAGCTGCGCAGCTTCAGAGGCCGTTCGTCCCTCAGGGCGACGCGAGGTGGCGCGAGTTCGATCGCTGGCGTAGCGCGCGACCCTCTCCCGAACCGTCGGGAGAGGGGGCAGGGGGTGAGGGCAGGTGAGCCGGCTTAATGGGCCGAGCGCAAGCCTTCAGCCCCGCGCTCGGCCACGCCAAAGAATCGAGGCGGACACGACCCGCAAGTGGACGGCCAGGCTGGCGGCGGAAGCCTGCTGCGAGCGTCTTAGCTACTCCTCGTAGCGGCTGAAGATCAGCGAGGTATTGTGCCCGCCGAAACCGAAGGCGTTGCTCATGGCGTGGCGCAGCCGCGCCGGCCGAGGCCCCTCTGGGACATAGTCGAGATCGCACGCCGGATCCGGCTCGCGCAGGTGCCAGGTCGGCGGGATAACCTGATGCTGCAAGGCCAGGATCGCGAAGACCGCCTCCACCGCGCCGGCCGCGCCCAGCAGGTGCCCGGTCAGCGACTTCGTCGAGCTGACCGGGGGAATCCGATGTCCGGCGAAGGCCGCCTTGATCGCCGTGGTCTCCGCCGCGTCGTTCAGCGGCGTCGAGGTTCCGTGCGCGTTCACGTAGTCGATGTCCCCCGGCGTGAGTCCGGCATCGTCGATGGCGAGCCGCATGCAGCGCGCCGCCCCTTCTCCACTGGCACACGGTTGGACGATGTGGTACGCGTCGGCCGTCGATGCATAACCTGTCAGTTCAGCGAGGATCAGCGCCCCACGCGCCAGGGCATGGTCGAGCCGTTCCAGCACCAGCACAGCCGCGCCCTCCGCAATCACGAATCCGTCCCGAGTCAGGTCGAAGGGACGACTGGCCGTTCGTGGCTCATCGTTCCTGGTGGACAACGCCTGGAGAGCGCAGAAGGCAGCGATGATCCCACGAGTAATGGCCGCTTCGCTCCCCCCAGCGAGGACGACGTCAGCCTGCCCCCGCCGGATGATCTCGGCTCCCTCGCCGATCGCGTGAGCCCCGCTCGCGCAGGCCGAAAGCGTCGAGAAGTTCGGCCCACGCGCGCCAGTAACGATCGATATGTAGCCCGCGGCCATGTCAGGCAGGAACATCGGAATCAGAAAGGGGCTCACGCGCGACGGCCCGCGAGTGAAAAGGACGCCTAGCTCGCGTTCGATCGTCTCCATTCCCCCCAGCGCACTGCCGATGATCACCGCAGTTCGATTTGCGAGGTCACCGGCAATCTCCAGTCCGGCTTGCTGGAGCGCCAGCCGGGCAGCGGCAACGGCGAACTGGATGAAGCGGTCGGTGCGACGCGCCTCCTTCGGGCCCAGCCAGTGAACTGGGTCGAAGTCGCGCACCTCGCCTGCGATCCGGCTGGGCAGGTCGCTCACGTGCACACGGGTCACGAGATCCGTCCCCGACCGCCCGTCCAGCAGACTCTGCCAGACTGTCGGTAGGTCGCTCCCGATAGGCGAGACGATTCCCATTCCGGTCACAACGACACGCACGCGCTTTGTCTCCTGCCTACGACTGCGCGTGGCCACGTACAGCCTCCCAGTTGATTGAGCGCGGAGGCCGCTCTCCGCGCAGCGCGGCGAGCAGGTTCTCTGCCGCAAGCCGTGCCATCCGCGTGCGCGTCACCTCGCTGGCACTCGCGATGTGCGGGGTCACAAGCACGTTCGGCAGGCGAAGCAAGCGATGGTCGGCCGGTAGCGGCTCTGGATCGGTCACGTCCAAGCCCGCTGCCCAGATCGTGCCGCTCTCCAGCGCGTCGGCCAGCGCCTCGGTGTCGATGACCCCTCCTCGTGCGGTGTTGATGAGAATGGCCGAGCGCTTCATCATTCGGAGTTGCTCAGCCCCGATCATCTTGCGGGTCTCTCTGGTGAGAGGGACATGGAGACTCACCACGTCGCTCTCCCGCAAAAGCTGGTCGATGCCGACGAAGCGGGCGCCAACTTCGTTCTCGATCTCGGGCCTCGGTGCCTGATCGGTGTAGAGGATCGTCATCGCGAAACCACGAGCACGGCGAGCCACCGCTTGCCCGATGCGGCCCATCCCAATGATCCCCAACGTCGATCCGTACACGTCCTGGCCCAGGAACCCCAGCGGCTCCCAGGTCTTCCACTCTCCGCGGAGCACGGCATCGGCGGCCGGCTTGACTCGGCGAGCGACCGCCAGCAGCAGAGCGAAGGTGAAGTCGGCGGTCGTTTCTGTCAGTACGTCCGGGGTGATGCAGACGACGACACCTCGAGTGGTCGCGGCCTCGACGTCGATGTTATCGTAACCCACGGCCATGTTGCTCACAGCGCGCACCGTCGGCACGGCGTCCAGCAGCTCTCCATCCACACGCTCCGTCAGCAGGGTGAGCAGCCCGTCCGCCCCGGCCGTCAATCCGATCAGCTCCTCGCGGTTCGGTGGCAGGCTCTTGGGCCAGACGACCACCTCGGCTGCCTCAGCGAGCAGTGCCAGACCTGCGTCAGGAATCCTCCGCGTCACAGCGATACGCATCGCGCCTCCCTTCATCATGTGGGATTCTAGAAGCCACCTTGATGCTGGACAATGCTAGCAGGTCGAGGTCACTTCATGCGTTATGTTGACTACAGAGCGGTCGACTACGCTAGCACCCGCCATGTGTGTAGGCGATGCCCTCGACCGAGCGCCCACTTCCTGTTGTGCCGGCCGGTCACTGATCCGGTAAGTGGTCGGTATAATCGCCTCATGACGCGAGAGACGACCCACCGGCGCAGGGCGGCACGGAAGCGATCGCAGGCGGGCGAGCACCGGGCGATGCCCGAGCTCGTGCCTTCCCGCCAGCAGTACCTCGACCTCAAGAGCCAGTACCCGAACGCGATTCTGCTCTACCGGCTGGGCGATTTCTACGAGGCCTTCGACGACGACGCGCGCATCGTCGCCAGGGATGCGCGTGTCACGCTCACCTCGCGCAGCTTCGGGCGCAACGGTCGTGTGCCGATGGCGGGCATCCCTCACCACGCGCTCAATCACTACCTGGCTCGCCTCCTCGCTGCAGGACACACCGTCGCGATCGCCGAACAGCTCAGCGAGCCGGGGCGCGGGCTGGTCGAGCGTGCCGTCACGCGCGTGCTGACACCTGGCACCGTCGCCGAGCCGGCGCTCCTACCGGCTGGAGAGAACCGCTACCTGGCTGCAGTCTACCCGCATGGCGAGCGGCTGGGCCTGGCCTGGGTAGACGTCAGCACCGGAGAGTTCGCCGTTATCGAACTCCGTGGCACAGAGGCCGAAACGCAGTTGGCTGAGGAGCTCGCGCGCCTCGACCCCGCGGAGTGCCTGGTCCCGGATACCCTGCAATCGAGCCCGCCGCTGCTCGGCCACGTGACCCGCCTCGAGCACTGGCACTTCGACCCTGAGCGCGCCCGCAGCAGCTTGATGGAGCACTTCCGCGTCCGCTCGCTGGCAGCCTATGGCTGTGACGAGAAGCCCGCGGCAACCGGCGCGGCCGGCGCGATTCTCGCCTACCTGAACCGGACCAACCCGGCGCTGCTGCCGCTCCTCACGGGCCTGCGGGCCGAGTCGACTGGAGACCGCGTGGGGCTCGACGCCGCGACCCGGCGCAACCTGGAGCTTACGCGCAGCTTCCGCACCGGCGGCACCCGGGGCAGCCTCCTCGGCGTGCTCGACGAGACCCGCACCGCGATGGGTGCCCGAGCTCTGCGCCGGCTCCTGGGCAGGCCGCTGTGCGATCTCCCCGAGCTGCAGCGCCGGCAGGCCATCGTCACGGCCCTGGTCGCTGACGGCAGCCTGCGCGCTAGCCTGGCGCGGCAGCTTCTGAGCACCGGCGACCTCGAGCGGTTAACCGGTCGGGTCACGCAGGGGCTAGCCGGAGTCCGCGACTTCCTGACGCTCGGCGCCTCGCTACGTGCGGCCGCGGCGCTCGTCGAGCACCTCGGGCACGCCAGCGCCCCAGCTCTGCGCCAGTTCGCGGAGGAGATCGATCCCTGTGCAGATCTCCAGGAACTGATCGACTCAGCCGTGGTCGAAGACGCTGAAGGCGCCCGCATTCGGCCTGGCTTCAGCCCGGCTCTGGATGCGGCTATCGCTGAGATCTATGAGACGCGCCACTGGCTCGCGACGCTCGAGCGCAAGGAGCGCGAGCGAACCGGGATTCGCTCGCTCAAGGTCGGCTACAATAAAGTCTTCGGCTACTACATCGAGGTCACGCGCCCGAACCTGCCGCTGGTTCCACCGGACTACATCCGCAGGCAGACGGTCGCCACCGGCGAGCGCTACGTCACGACAGCTCTAAAGGAGGCAGAGGTTCGTATCCTTGCCGCCGAGGAGGAGATCGCAGCGCTCGAGCGGGAGGCGCTGGCACGGCTCAGCGGCGAGATCGCGGCGCACACCGGGCGCCTGCTCCAGACTGCGGGCCAGATCGCCTTCTTGGATGCGCTACTCGCGCTCGCTGAGGTCGCGGCCCGCCGGGGCTGGGTCGCTCCTGTTCTGGAAGAGAGCGACGTCCTGCACATCGTGGCCGGGCGTCACCCGGTCGTCGAGGCCAGCCTGGCCGGCGAGCCGTTCATCCCGAACGACTGCCACTTGGGCGGCGACGGGCCGCGCGTGCTGGTGGTGACAGGCCCGAACATGGGTGGGAAGAGCACCTACCTCCGCCAGGTAGCCCTGATCGTCCTCCTGGCCCAGATCGGCTCGTTCGTGCCCGCCGCTGAGGCACGCATCGGCCTGGTGGATCGCATCTTCAGCCGGGTCGGCGCTCAGGACGACCTCTCTGGTGGCCAGAGCACCTTCATGGTCGAGATGGTAGAGACCGCCACGATCCTGCACCAGGCGACCCGCCGCAGCCTGGTCATACTCGACGAGGTCGGCCGCGGCACCAGCACCCACGATGGGATGGCCATCGCCCGCGCGGTGCTGGAGGATATCCATAATCGGATCGGTGCCAGGACGCTCTTCGCCACGCACTACCTGGAGCTCACGGCGCTCGCGGAAGAGCTGGAGGGGGTGGCCAACGTGCACGTCGCCGCGCTGGAGCGAGACGGCCGGGTCATTTTCCTCTATGCGGTGCGCCCCGGACCGGCGAACCGCGCCTACGGCATCCAAGTCGCCCGCCTGGCCGGCTTGCCGCCCTGGGTAGCCGAGCGAGCGGAGACGCTGCTCGCCGAGCTGACCGTGGGTCAGTCAACATGCCGGCTCGCGCCGCCACGCGAGGAACCGGCGACGACTGACCAGGTCGCTGAAGGGCGTGAGCGTGCGGCGTACCAGCTCACGCTCGCCGGTTTCCAGCCCAGCTTGAACGCCAGCCAGCGGCTGGCCCGCGAGCTCTGCGCGCTCGACCTGACCAGCATGACCCCGCGGGAGGCGCTGGACTGGCTCTTCGAGCAGCAGGCCCGGCTCCGCGGGAAGACGACGACGTAGGAGCAGCTACGGCTGAGAGGTCATTCGACGCGAGGAGATGGCCGGCATGACCAGTGCGCACGAGCGAGCTCGCCGGCCGATCCGAGTACTGCCGCCTTCGCTCGCGGCGCGCATCGCCGCCGGCGAGGTGATCGAGCGACCGGCCTCAGTGGTCAAGGAGCTCGTCGAGAACGCACTCGACGCCGAGGCACGCGAGATTCGGGTCGAAGTGCGCGGCGGCGGCCTGACCTTGATCCGCGTCAGCGACGACGGCATCGGGATCCCGCCGGAGGAGCTGCCGCTCGCCTGCCAGCGCCACGCCACCAGCAAGCTGCCGGGAGACGACCTGCTCCAGATTCGCACGCTCGGCTTCCGGGGCGAAGCGTTGCCCAGCATCGCGGCAGTGGCCGAGCTCACGCTGGTCAGCGCAGCGGACGACAGCGGCGTCGGCCGGCGGCTGACGCTCCGCGACGGCACCGTCGCGGTCGACGAGCCGGCCCCGCGACCGCGCGGTACCACGGTGACCGTGCGTCGCCTCTTCCAGAACATGCCGGCGCGGCTGGCTGCAGCCGGGCGTCCCCAAGCCGAAGTGGCCCTGATCGGCCAGACTGTGCGCCGGCTGGCGCTGGCCGCGCCGCACGTCCGGATGACGCTGATCGTCGACGAGCGACAGGTGCTGCAGACGAGCGGCTCCGGCGATCGGGCAACGACCGTAATCGAGCTCTACGGGCCGGCACTGGCCGGAAGGCTTCAGCCCCTGGGCCCGATCGCGGTCGCCGGAGCCAGTATCTCGGGGCTGATCGCGGACCCGGAGGTGACTCGCCCGGGGCGGAACCAGATACACGTCATCGTCAATGGCCGCTGGACGCAGCCACGTGGCCTGCTCGCGACGCTCGAGGCCGCCTACCGGCCATTGCTGCCGCGCGGTCGTCACCCGGTGCTGGTGCTGGTGATCGAGACCGAACCCGAGAAGGTCGACGTCAACATCCACCCATCGAAGCTCGAGGTGCGACTCCTGGCGGAGCAGGAGATCGGCAGGGCAGCGGGAGAGCTGATCCGTACCGTTCTCGGGCGGCGTGCCCGCTCCCTCCAGCTACTGCCACGAGCTGGCTTCGACCCCTTGGCCACAGCGCCCCTGGTCGCTGAGGAATCGAGCGCCTACGACGATGATGGCCCGCTCATCACCCCTGGCCTACCGCCGCTTCGCCTGATCGGACAGGTGCAGGCGCGGCTCGTGCTGCTGGAGGGCTCGGATGGCCTCTACCTGGTCGATCAACATCGGGCGCACGAGCGCATCCTCTACGAGCGCCTCAAGGCCCTGCACGGAGCCGAAGGCGAGGAGCCGTTCGTCCTCCCGGATCCACTGCTGATCGAGCTGAGGCCAACCCAAGCCGCGCGTTTCAGCCGGCGGCTCGAGGAACTGGCCGCGCTCGGCTTCCGCTGTGAGGTCTTCGGCTCACACACCTTCCTCCTACGCGCGGCTCCACCGATGCCTGGCGTGCTCCCCGGGCTCTCCGGCGACGCGCTGGCCGCGCTAGGGCAGCCGGACGAACTGCTGAAGACGCTTCTGGCGCTGGCCGACGAGGAGGCGGCCGGCGAGACCTGGAAGGAGCGCCTCTGGGTTGAACTCGCCTGCCGCACCGCGGTGCGGCGGGGTCGACCGCTCGAGCGGCCGGCGATGCGGGCGCTGGTCGAGGCGCTCGGCCACACTGCGGCACCGGCGGTCTGCCCGCACGGCTCGCCGCTGCTCCTACGCGTCGGCGAGGAGCTGATCGCGCGCACCTTCGGCTGGTAGCTTCGACGCGATCGACGTGCATGCGCCCATCCTCTGGCGGCGTCGCCGTACCTGTTGAGCTCGACAGCAGCCTGCACCCTCGCCCCAACAGAGCGCGCGCTCATGACTGGATCGGCTCGACATGTTCGAGCGCGTCGCGTTTGGTTTCAGAGCGACACCGAATTCCGAGGATGAGAGGGGAAAGCGAGGCTGGCGATGAACGACAGTCGCGGTAACGCGATTCGCGAGCTGTACTTCGATTCCTTCGATGAAGCCATCGAAGCGATCGAGGCGGCCGACACTCCCGGCTTCGCATACACGCTCGACTCCTATACGCGAATGATCGGTGAGGATGAGGGTGAGGGCCACTGGCGCCTGACACTCTATGACTACTGGGACATGCCCGAAGATGAGGATGGTCGGCTGAGCGAGCGTTCGTGATCGCTCGAGAGATGGTAACCGCCGTCCGGCGTTGACCTCGTCCGGCTCGCTTCGCTCCCCGAGGCGGGGGAAATCCCGAACTTTCTCCCTCAATCTAACACTCCTCGCTGGGCGCCACGCTGGCCATGCGGGGAGCTACGCGGCTGGAGTACCACTTCGAGAGCACCGAGCCCCCGACCGCTTCAAGCCGCCAGGGCCGGCGCGTCCCGCCAGGCAGCAGCGCTATCCCATCGCCTTGGCGCAGGTGTGGCACGGCATGCTGAGTGTGGGGAGTGCGCCTGTTGGGCTGACCTAGCCCGCAACTGCGGCATTAACCCGCGCCCGCGTCACCCGAATCTTGGGCCTGCTTGACCTCGCCCCCGGGATCGTCCACGCCATCGCCGCGCTGGGTGATCCGCTGCCGCGGCTGCTCGTCAGTGAGCGCATGCTCCCTCCCGTGCTCACGCTGCCCGCGGGAGAGCAGAAGCGAGCGCTGGCGGGCGTGTGCCCGCCAGCGAATCCTGCCCCGGCGTAGGAGACCGCTCTCGCACCCCTGCCCAGCACCTGAGGCGGCGTCTCGGGTGCGAACCGGGTAGACTCAGCCGACCCCGCCCGCTCTCTGCAGCTACCCGAGCATAGAACGAGCGTGGTATTATCGTCCGCTGTGCGTCGAAGTTCGCCGCGAGGCTGAGGAACACGTGCGAGCGCTCCTCGCTGCCGAGCCGCCGCGATGCACCATGCGTTCGAGAAGCCTGGGGGTGTACGACGACCGGCCCTCCTCGCCGCATGCCCACCGTGAAAGGGGCGGCCCGACTTCGGGAGCTTCGACCTGCGCGCTGGCTGCAGCTCGTGGCGTGCGTTCTACCGGCCCGTCGGTATCACGCTACGCATGGCGCGATCAGCTCGAGGCGCGCGTCGCCCCGGGACTTGGGGCTGGTGATCCGCGCGGCCGAGGCGCGGCTCGTTCGGCTCGAGCAGGAGAGGAGACAAGGTATGGTGCAGACCCGGCTGGGGAGCACCACCGCGATCCGCGCGCGATAGCGCCAGCGGGGTCCGGCCTCCCGTGCTTCCTGGGAGTGCACCGTGTTCGCCCTAATCGGCTACTTAGTCAGGCACCACCTCACGCGAACGCAGCCCGCAGCGAAGTTGGGGATGCGGCAGCCGCAGGTGGCCCGGCTGGAGATGGGGGAGCACACCCCCTCCTCGCAACGTTCCGCGGCCGCCGCTGAACTGCGGGCCGTTGGGCGGCCTAGCCGCTCTAGGAGGATGAGAACGATGATACGCAGATCGATTTTGGTATTGATTGCTACGCTCATTCTCTTTGCCTGCGCGCCAGCATCTACGCCAACAGCAACGCCCCCTGTCCCCTCTCAGCAGGGCACGCAAGAGCCGGAAGGGACTGCTCTGCCGCCGGAACAGCCAACAAGCGCAGAGACACCCATCTCCACCATCGTAGGAACCATCGCCGCGGTCACGCCCGAACCTAGCGAAGAAGGGCGCCCGTTCAATCTTCTGGGGCAGATCGGTGGCAGTGCGTATGCGGTTGCTGTGGAGGGAAACATTGCTTACCTGGGCCAGGGACCACGTCTGATCACCTTAGATGTCTCCCAGCCCAGCGCGCCGCGCTTGATGGGGATGAGCGAGGTACTGCGCAGCGGCCCGGTGCGGGGCGTGCACGTTGCCGATGGGTATGCCTACGTGGCTACCATTATGGCGGATTACACATTCTAGATGTTCGCGATGTCGCCAAACCGGCTTTGGTCAGTTCCATTCAATCCAAGGTGGGCGGTTGCAGTAGTATGGCCGTCCACGAACATATTGCCTATCTGGCATGTAACAGAGGGTTATTCATCGTGGATATCGCCAACCCGCAACAGCCGCGTGTGTGGAGCATGGGTCAAGTCAAGGGACCTTTTATCTCCATTGCGGTCATCGGTTCGTTTGCCTATCTGGTGGATACCACCAAATGGAATCTGACCATCGTGGATGTTTCCGACCCATCCAATCCCCGTCAAGTGGGCTACTTCAGTGCCAAGGAGGTTCCCGGCAATGTAAGCCAGTTCGGCATTTCTCCCATGTTTTCCGAAGTTCGTGCCTGTGGCAATCGGCTGTGTCTGGCCGCCCGCCAGGATGGCCTCGTCATCCTGGATGTCTCCAATCCAGTGCAGCCGACTTTTGCGGGGCATTTCGACACCTCTGCTGCCTCTGGGCTGGCCTCAAGAGGGAATATGGTGTATTTGGTAGATGATATGGATGGTGTCTATATGCTGGACATAAGTACGCCTGATCGCCCCTCGCAGGTGGGCATGTTGCCAACCGTGGTTGGAGAGTTCGAACTCTCGGTGCATGAGTTTGGAGAACGTGGGGTTGCTGTGCAGGACAACCTCGTCTTTGTGACCGACCCGGCGTATGGGCTAACTTTGGTGGATGTCAGCAGTGGCGCACCGCTGCGCGTTGGCCGTTACCAAACCCCGTTGCCTGATTTGCTGGTGGCGGTCAGGGTGGAGGGAAAGTACGCGTATGTGGTGGGCAGGAACGGCGGCTTTCGCGTGGTGGATGTCTCCGATCCGACTACTCCGCACGAGGTGTACTATGATGACAAGCGTAAGGACCTCTACCTTCAAGATCCAAGCGGCTTGGTGGTTGAAGGAGGTTACGCCTACGTTTCAGACTCGAATTATCCACTGCGCATCTATGACGTCTCAGACCCACGGAATCCTGTGGAGGTGGGCGCCGTTCACGATCCTACTGCTTCGGACGGCGCTAACGACATTGTGCTCTATGGTCAGGTTGCCTACCTTTCCGGTTCGGGTGGACCGGATGCCTTCTATCCGGGCAATGGGCTTTGGGTGGTGGATGTTTCCGATCCTACTCAGCCCAAGGCGGTCGAGTTTGTAGATGTGCCCAATGAGCACTGGCGATTGGCCCTTTATGACCATTATCTTTATGCGATGGATGGCACAATAGATGATAAGCAGCCTGAACCGCTTTCGTTGCGCATTTTCGACCTTACGGACCCGTTCAAACCTGTGGAAATAACGAAAATTCCCATTCCAGAGGCCGAGCGAGGCAATCTCACCGCTATTCTTACGGATCAGAGATACCTCTATCTGAATATTTTAGGCACCCCACCAACCCTGAAGGTTTACGACCTTACCAACCCCACCCAGCCAGTGGAAGTAGCTTCACATATTGCAAAGAGTGCCGGGTATCCAGCATTGGAGAAGGAAGGCAACATTCTGCTTTTGAGCCCCGCGATAGCGTATGACGTTTCGGATCCGAAGAATCTTGTCTATGTAGGACATGCCCCCGATATGTTGGACATTTGGGCTGTGGACATGGTTGGAGATTTGGTCTTCGCTGTTGCACCCTTCCACGGGCTATATATCTTTCGTCGCATACCCTAGTACTGCAATGATGTTTTACATGCCATTCCGGTCGCTGAAAGTGTTATCCCCCAGAGAGGACCAGAATTCAGTCTCTGGGAGGTGAATGACCATATATACAGTTGCTGGAGTTTCCTTGTAGCATCCGGCCAACCGCTGCGGGTTCTTCGCCGCAGGGGCGGGTCGGCGACCCGCCCGTACAAACCCCTTCGGATGAGCGGTCGGCCGGAGCGTTTGCACGCCTTCTGGAATCGTTTTGCCCCTTTCTTCCAACGTTGGGAGCAGCGGGAAGGTAGTGCGTCAAGTTGTGTGCAGAGAGGCGGGGCTGGGTCACGTGGTCATCTGGAGGGCTACGGTGATCCGTCTAACCTTGAGGTTGCGCACGACCGCATAGAACGGTAGCCAGCTCTTTGTTATGGGCTGCCCAACCCGCCGCTGTAGCGGACGCTACCTCCCGCGACGTGGCTGATCGGCAAGCCGTTCGTGCGCCCTCGTAGGGGGACAGGAGAGCCAGGTGGCGGCAATGAAGCGGGCCGGTTGCAGGCGTTGGAAACGATAGGGGCGCACGAACTAGCGGTTAGAGTTGACATCTCCCCCGCTGCGCTTGCTCCGCGTGCGGACGCCGGCTGACCGGCCGGGGCGAGAAGCCGCGCATCGAGCTCGAGGCGGCCAAGGCGGACACCGCCGATCTCGCGCGGGCCACCGCGAGCATCAAGGCGAGGGCGAAGTCTGCCGTGGTCTCGGTGAGGACATCGGGCGTGATACAGACGATGACTCCACGGGCGATGGCAGCCTCGACCTCGCTGTTATCGTAACCCACGGCCATGTTGCTCACAGCGCGCACCGTCGGCACGGCGTCCAGCAGCTCTCCATCCACGCGCTCCGTCAGCAGGGTGAGCAGCCCGTCCGCCCCGGCCGCCAATCCGATCAGCTCCTCGCGGTTCGGTGGCAGGCTCTTGGGCCAGACGACCACCTCGGCTGCCTCAGCGAGCAGTGCCAGACCTGCGTCAGGAATCCTCCGCGTCACAGCGATACGGTTTCACCCCTTTCTCCCCACGGGACTCTAGAGATCACGACACGTTTGGAATAACTGGCCACGGTACCCATGCCTCCGCCCGAGCAGCAAGGCTCACCGGCACGCCCGTCAGGCAAACAGACCCGCTGTCTCCATTGTCGTACCGCCAGCTCAGTGGCAACTAACATAAGGCTGCGTGCCTGCTGAGGACGACGGCGGGTCAGTTCAGAATATGTTATGTCGACGTCCGTCGCTTGGTGGCCAGGAGGAAGCGGATCCCACGCCAGTGCGGCGCAACCTCTCGTGCCATGAACCCTGCCTCGTGCAGGAAAGCCGGAATCCTGCCCTCCACATGATCGGCGAGTGTCGTAGCCTCCGGGAGGCGGAGCGCGCGCACGAGCCAGACGAACACCCGCATCAATCCCGTCTCAGCCTGACCGAAGTCGACTAGCAGGAACCGTCCATTCGGCGCAAGCACGCGGTGGACTTCGCGCAGCGCCTGCCGTTTCGTCGCGGTGGGCATGTGGTGAAAGCTGAGCGTGCTCACAACCGCGTCGAAGCTGGCGTCCGCGAACGGGAGTGCGTCGGCGCTCGCGCGAAGCAACGAGACCGGCCGATTGGGTGCGGTGCCGGTCGCCCTGAGCTTGCGCCGGGCGCGGGCGAGCACCGCCGGATCCACGTCGATGCCCACCATCACCAGATCGGGATGACACTGCCTAGCGACAGCGAGCTGGGTTCCAGTACCGCACCCCACGTCCAGCAGCCGCTCACCAGCGCGTAACCCCAACAGGTCGACCACACGGCGGCGCTCCCTTCGTCCGAAGCCGAAGAGTTCGAGCAGGGGGTCGAGGAGTGGCGTTAGTACCCTGAAGCCGAGCGCAGGCACATATCGCACCGCTGCGTCACCGTTCTCGAAGTACGAGCGCCGCCGTGGATGCTCCTTCGACGGGCCATTACTGGTGATGCGGGCAGGTACCTGTTGTGGCCATGGTGCTGACGCACTCTCCGAACATCCAGCCGTAAGTCCGGGGGTGTTCGGGCGCCATGGTGGCGATGTGCTGCCCGAAGGCACTCCCCCCACCTGGAGAGAGCGTTTGGGCAGCAACCACGTTTGGCCCGAAGGCAGCGATAGCCAGGGCGAGCAGTGCAACCTTGATTCCTCTACGCATCTCTACACCTCCGTACGTACGATGGCCCAACGGACGATACCTGATGCAGCATGCTGCATCAGGTATGCCTCACTCCACCACCAACTTCCCACGTAGCATACCCATCTGGCACGTGAACTCGTACTCGCCGGGCTGCTCGGGGAGGAACTCGATCGGGACGATCTCGCCCTCTGGCAGTTTCGCGCTCTTGCCGAAGTCGGCCAGTACCACCATCTCCGAGCAGGCTGCGGATTCCTCGCGGCGGAAGTTGAGCCGCACCGGCTTGCCGTGTTCGACCACGATGACGTCCGGGGTATAGCCGCCCTTCACCAGAACCATTACCTCCTGGTAGCCACTACTGGTGACTGGCGCGCGGTAGCCGCCTCGGCGCGGTCCCCAGAAGAACCAGGCGAGACCGGCGATCAATGTCAGGCTTGCGGTGATGACCGCAATCTCGTCGGTGCTCATGCTGCCACCTCCTTCGGCTTCCAGCGCTTCAGCCGGTTGGCGTTGGTGACGACAGTGACCGAGCTGAAGCTCATCGCCAGCGCGGCCAGGATCGGGCTGAGCAGGATCCCGAAGAAGGGATACAGCGCCCCCAGCGCCACCGGGATGCCAAGGCCGTTGTAGATGAAGGCCCCGAACAGGTTCTGGTAGACGTTGCGCATCGTGGCACGGGAAATCTCGATCGCCAGCACTACCCCGCGCAGGCTGCCGCTGATCAGGGTGACGTCCGAAGCCTCGATAGCTACATCGGTGCCTGTGCCGATGGCGAAGCCGACATCGGCCTGGGCCAGCGCTGGCGCGTCGTTGATCCCGTCGCCCACCATGCCGACCTTCTTGCCCTCGAGCTGGAGCTTCTGGACCTCGCGCGCCTTGTCCTGAGGCAGCACCTCGGCCAGCACTCGATCTACTCCGACCTGGCGGCCGATAGCCGCGGCGGTGCGACGGTTGTCGCCCGTCAGCATCGCCACCTCGAGGCCCATCTGCTTGAGGCGGGCGATGGCGGCAACCGAGTCCTCCTTGATCGTGTCAGCCGCAGCGACGAGCCCGGCGGCCACTCCATCGATGGCCACGAACATCGGCGTCTTGCCCTCGTCGGCCAGGCGGATCGCCTCGGGCTCCAACCGGCCGAGTGCGACGCCGCGCTCAGAAAGCAGCTTCGCGTTGCCCAGCAGCACATGGTGGCCCTCGACCTGGGCCTCGACCCCGTGGCCGGGGATGGCGCTGAAACGAGCTACGTCGGGCAGCGCCAATCCCCGCGCCCTGGCCCCTTCAACGATGGCTGTCGCCAGGGGGTGCTCGGAACTCCTCTCGACTGCCGCGGCCAGCCGCAGCACCTCGTCCTCGTCAAAGCCACGCTCAGCCAGCACGTCGGTGAGCTCCGGTTTGCCCCGGGTGATGGTGCCGGTCTTGTCGAGGATGATGGCCTGGAGCTTCGCGGCGGCCTGCAGGGCATTGCCCGAGCGAATGAGAATCCCGTTCTGGGCTGCCAGGCCGATACCCGTGGTCAGGCTCATCGGCGTGGCCATGCCCAGCGCGCACGGGCAGGCAATGATCAGGGTGGTCACCCCGACGATCAGCGCGTAGACCAGCCGTGGCTCGGGGCCGAAAAGGTACCAGACGTCGAAACCGAGGATGGCCAGGATCATGACCGCCGGAGTGAAGTAGCCGGAGACCACGTCGACGACGCGCTGGATCGGCACTTTCGACGCCTGGGCGTCCTGCACCAGGCGGATAATGTTCGCCAGCGCCGTGTCCTTGCCGACCCTGGTGGCACGGAAGCGGAAGCTACCAGTCTGGTTGATCGTGGCGCCGATCACCTCGTCGCCAGGGTGCTTCTCCACCGGGATCGACTCGCCGGTGATCATGCTCTCGTCGACCGAAGAGCTACCCTCCAGCACCACGCCGTCCACCGGGATCTTTTCCCCAGGCCGCACCACGACGATGTCACCGACCAGCACCTCCTCGACGGAGATCTCTATCTCCCGCCCGTCCCGCACTACGCGAGCCGTCTTGCCCTGCAGGCCGATCAGCTTCCTGATCGCCTCCGAGGTTCGCCCCCGGGCCTTGACCTCGAGCGCGAGGCCGAGGACGACCAGGGCAGTGACGACGACAGTAACGTCGTAGTAGACGTCGGCGAGCTCCATCGCCGGAACTACCTGGGGGAAGAGCAGCACGATTGTGGAATAGAGCCAGGCGACGCCGGTGCCTGTGGCGATGAGCGTGTGCATGTTGGCCTGGCGGCGCTTGAGGCCCTCCCACATCCCAACGAAGAACTGGCTGCCGCTGTAGGCGAGCACCGCCAGGCTGGCCAGCCCCAGAACGCCCCATAGGATCGTGAGCTGGAGACTCCCGCGAGGGAAGAGGTCGCGCAGCCCTGGGATGAGGTAGGGATAAGAGAGCACCATGGTCGGTGCCCCTACCGCGGCGCCGAACCACCACTTGCGCATCAGGCGCCGGTACTCGCGCTCCTGTTCGGCCGCTTCCTTGTCCAGGGCCGGCTCGCTGGCCGCGGCTGCCGGCCTCGCCCGGTAGGGACCGGCCGCCTCGACGGCCCGCGCAAGGGCGCCCAGATCCACGGCGCTCGGCAAGTACTCGATCCGGGCCGTCTGGGTGGCCGGGTTCAGTGTCGCCGCCAGCACACCGGGCGTCGCCCTGAGCTGCTTCTCGATCATGTCGACGCAGGCGGCACAGTAGATGCCCTCGATGGCCAGCTCAGTCGTGGCGACGCCAACCGTGTAGCCGGCAGCGCGAGCGTGGGCGACGATGGCGCCCACGTCGGTCTGCTGCGGGTCGTACTCGACACGGGCGAGCCGGGTCTTCGGATTGGCCATGGCGGCGCGCACCCCCGGCAGAGCTTGGAGACGCTCCACCAGGTGCTCGGCCCCGCGGCGTCCATCCAGATCGACCAGCGACAGTTCGATCCAGCGGAGCCCGGCGTCTTCCGCGACCCCAGTCGTCGCCGACCGCACGTGCTGGCGGTCGAACTGCTCCGCGCAGCGTGTGGAGCAGAAGTAGAACGTCCTATCAGCCACGACGCGCGTGGCGACTGCGGTGGATGGATCGATGTCCATCCCGCAGGTCGGGTCGCGCACAGTCGTTGGCTGTGCTCGTGCAGGAGTCTGAGCCATCTGGACCTCCAATGAGGGCAGCGGGCCACGCATCCGCTACCAGAAGTCTCGCCGACCAAGCTGAGACCATCCTGAGGCCTGCCTGAGGAAAAGCTGAAAAAGCCCTCGACGTGACCCGGGCGAGCATCGGCGCCTGAGCCTGAATGCCGTGCGCCACCGGTCGCTACCCGAGACGAGGCCGCTGGCTCGTGCCGACGACAGTCTTGTCGGACGGTGTGTCAACCCCCATGGTGAAGCGAGCGGTACCTGGGCCCATCCAGCTCTGACGGGCACATAGGGAAGAGCCACGTGCTGTCCTGACGGTACCCCCGAGCGCGGCCACGCCGAAGCCTAGCCACGCCTGAGTCGCTGCCCACACGGGAATGGTTCGGCTCACATCCGGAGTCGTGCCAGCGAAGGCCCGAGCGTTCGCTGGAGATCGGTCAACCCGCGCCCGGCCCAGCGAGCGCTATCAGCTTCGCGGCATGCCAGGCTGTATCCTCTGGACGCGCTCAGACCCTTGTTCGATAAGGCTCGGTGCGACCGAGGGGCGGCCGGACCAGCACCGAGCTCAGGAGAAGGGCTTCGCGTCCTGCGTCGGAGCGACGGGCTCGCTAAAGGGCTCTCCGACCACGCGGGCGGCGAACGACCGGCAGAGTGGAACGGTCGCGAGGGCAGTGATCCAGAGCCCAGGCACGGGGTCGACCAGGCGTGCTAGAAGCTGCATCCGCGCCTGGTGCGGATGCAGACCCGCTCGCCTCGCCCTCGTGTAGCTGTCGAGGCTCGCCGCAGCGCCATCGAACACTGCCAGCGCCGCACGGGCGGCGAGCCGCCCGCTGACCAGCGCCGGGGCGATACCCTCGCCGAAGAAGGGGTCGGCGAGCCCCGCGCTGTCGCCAAGCAACGCCACCCGCCCGCGGGCCATCGCCTGATTCCGGTTCCACAGCGGGATAAGACGCCCGCTCGCCCGGCCCGGCCCGCGACTGGAGTCGTCGAGCTTCAGGCCGATCTGGGAGATGAACGTGTCCAGCCGGCGGCGGAGTGTGGGGCCGGCCCGGGGCCACCATGTAGCGACCCCGACGTTCCAGAGATCCCCCTTGGGGAACGCCCACGCATAGCCGCCAGGCACTGCATAGTCGAGTACCGCGCAGTCAGCCGGGACCCGCTCGGCGTAGCCTGGGCCTTCGATCTCCACGGCCATGCCGACCAGGCGCTGGGATGGAAACCCCAGCGCTCGCCGGAACCGCGTCGAGGCTCCGGCCGCCACCAGTAGCAGTGCCGCTTCGTAGCGCCCGCGAGCTGTCTGCACCACGACGCCCCCCTCGTTGACAGTGACGGCCGTGGCTGGCTCTACCTCGTGCAGCTCCGCTCCGACCCTAGCCGCTTCCTCGGCCAACCGGCGGTCGAGCGCGCTCCGTTGCACCATCCAGATGCTTGCCTCAGGTGCTCGAAGCCCCGCGCGACGGCGGCCACCGAGCCAGAGTTCCACGCGGTCGACCCTCGCCAGCACCAGATCGTCGATGGGCACCTCGAGGTGGCGATACGCGCGTGGTGTCAGCCCGCCCCCACAGGGCTTGTCTCGCCCGAGTTGCTCCTTCTCGAGCACAAGCGTCCGCACGCCGGCACGGGCCAGGCACCAGGCGGCCTGGCTACCGGCTGGCCCAGCGCCGATCACGATCACGTCGTATCGCATCGCTCCCGTACCATCCTCTTCGCCTAGCCCGGTGCACAGGGATCGCAGGGTAGCCACCCGCATGGGATCGACAGGCCGATCGACAGCGGTCGCAGCGCCCGCGCGCCCGGTCTCCTTCGTCTCCAGGCTAGCCTGGGAAGCTGAGCGCAGTCTGAAGCGTACCTGAGCAGCGCCTGAGAACGAAGCCGGGAATCCGGGTGTTACAGCCAGCGGCCCGACGGGGGCTAGCTCTGTTCCAGCGCCGCCGCTCCACACGCCATCCGATCGGTCTCAGCGGCGTCTCGCGCGCATGGCAGGACGCGACGGAGGCACCGGCGTGCTCCGCGCGGTTTCGTAGCGTGTGCTCGCCGCCCTCCGCCCGCCGCACCCACAGCCCGAACCAGCCCATCGTGGGCCTAGTGGTCGCGCTCAGCAGTGCGTAGAAATGGGCAACCGGGATCCCCGTGCAACGACTGGTACGTTCCTCCGTGGTGCGTCGAAGCTGCCGGGTGCGCTCGGAGACGCTGCCGCGACAAGACAATCACCCGCCACTGGCTTGGCAATAACTGCCTGGATCAGCACAAGCAGCGCGAAACGCAGGGAGTTCGCTCTGCTCGGCTCGATCGACCGGGCCGCCAGCTCCAGGTCATCCGCGTGCCGCCGTCGCTAGAATAAGGCCGTAGGATAGAGCCGGGCTGAGACGAAACTGCGGGTTCGCTCACGACCCGCACCAGTTCCGTGGGCGCGGGGTCACCAATCCCACAGCCGTCTCTCTGGCCGACCCCGGGAGGCCCCGGTCGAGCCGGGTATGCTCGGTGCAGGATTCTCGGAGGCGCAGAGATCCGGCGTCCAGGAGGCCCGATGAGCGATCACACCACTGGCGTCCGACCGAGCCGCGGCCGGCAGATCGCCGAGGTGCTAGGGCGCCACGGGCTGGGCTACCTGGTGGGGATGCTCGGCCTTGAACGTTTCGTTCCCTTCCACCACGGCCTGCTCGGCCACCCCCGCCGCCTCGAGCCCTACACCCGCCCAGAGCACATCCGGATGGCGCTCGAGGACCTCGGCGCCGCCTGGATCAAGCTCGGCCAGATCCTCTCCACCCGCGCCGACCTTCTCCCGCCCGAATACCTGGCCGAGCTGGCGAAGCTCCAAGATGCTGCTCCGCCGGTGCCGGTCGAAGCAGTGCGAGCGGTCATCGCGTCCGAGCTAGGCCGACCGCCAGAAGAGGTATTCGCTAGTTTCGACCCGACGCCGCTGGCCGCCGCCTCGATCGGTCAGGCACACGCGGCGACCTTATTCGACGGAACCGAGGTAGTGGTCAAAGTCCGGCGGCCGGGGGTGGTGGAGCAGGTGGAGCAGGACCTCGAGCTCTTCCTGAACCTAGCAGCGGCCGCCAGCCGCCGCTGGGAGCTGGCCGAGGAGTACGACCTGGTGGGCCTCGCCCAGGAGTTCGCCCAGACCCTGCGAGCCGAGCTCGACTATCTCCGCGAGGGTCGGAATGCGGAACGCTTCGCCCAGAACTTCGCTGGTGACCCGACGGTCCACATTCCGCGCGTCTTCTGGGAGACGACTACCTCCCGGGTGCTTGCCCTGGAGCGGATTCGCGGCATCAAGATCAACGATTTGCCAGCCCTCGAGGCGGCTGGCGTGAACCGCTCTGCGCTGGCCGAGCGCGCCGCCCGCATCTTGCTCAAGATGGTCTTCGAGGACGGGTTCTTCCATGCCGATCCTCACCCGGGCAACTTCTTCGTCGAGCCTGGTGGACGAATCGGGCTAATCGACTTCGGTATGGTGGGCACCGTCGACGAGCCTACCCAGGAACGGCTGACGGCGTTGCTGCTCGCGGTGACAAGCCAGGACCCGGATCGGCTAGTGGAAGCGTTCCTCGACCTGGGTGTCGCCCGGCGTCGGGTCGATCGAGCCAGCCTGCGCGAAGACCTGAAGCACCTCACGGGGCGGTACTACGACCGCTCGCTCCGTGAGATCGCGGTCGGGCCGCTGCTCACCGATGCCCTGGCTATCGTCCGTCGCCATCGCCTGCACCTGCCGACCAACCTGGCATTGCTGCTGAAGACGGTGATGATGGCCGAGGGGCTGGCGGCGCAGCTCGACCCCGATTTCCGGCTGACGACCGTCCTGGTGCCATACGCCGAGCGGCTGATGCTGCGCCAGTATTCGCCGCTGCGCTGGGCGCGCCGCCTGGGCACTGCCGGACTGGAAGCGGCCGAACTCGGCGTGGAGCTGCCCCGGCAACTGCGGCGCCTGGTCCGGGAGCTGGAGCGGGGCGAGCTCCAGTTCGGCATGCGGCCGGAAGGCTTCGAGCCGCTGATGGGGCGCCTCGAGCGGCTGGCCAACCGCTTGGTGCTCGGCATGCTTGCCTCGGCCTTCATCGTTGGCCTGGCGGTGCTGATGGCCGCCTTCCACCCGCCTGGCACGGAGCGTCTGGTCGGCCCCGCCTTCGGGCTGGGCTTCGTCGCGGCCGCGCTCCTCGGGGCCTACCTGGCCTGGACCATCCTCCGCTCGGGACGTGGCTAAGGAATTGTCTTACTGCCCTGAGGATCGCTTTTCTTCCTAGCGCCTGTGTCCCGCGTTCACGTCCGGCCGCTCAGCGGTGCGCCCAGGCGTTGTACAGTGCGGCGATGGCCGCCGTCGCGAGCCACACCGTGCCAGGGAACGTGATCAGCCCGACGACGAACTCGCCAGGGCGGAACCAGGTACCCGCCGGGCGCAACGGCTCAAGCGAGAGCCCGTGCAGCCACGGCTGGAAGAACCAGACCAGCACGCTCGGCGCGACGACGCTCAGCGCGGCGCAGGCGAGGTAAGCGGCTAGCGCCACCACCGCCGTAGCGTTCGCCAGCGGCACCGTCGCGAGCCTTGCAGACGCGCCCACGGCTTCACGACTGACCGTGCTCATGACTCACCTCCGGTGTCTCGTGGAGTCACGAGGCTTCACCTCGGGCTTCGAGAAGAGATTAACCAGCCTGCCTGAACGCTGCCTGAGACGTACCTGAGGACTCGCTGAGCGCCCTATTCCATCTCTGCCGAGCTCCTCGTGACCGCTCATCGGCTGCTGCGCCAGCGCCTGGCGGCGGCACGAGGCGGCTCGATGCGTCCTGGAACAGCCGCCGGCAGGCCAGCAAGCCGAAACAGCAGCGCCGCTCCAGGTACTCCGCAGCCTTGTTCAGCGAGGCCTCACGCGCAGGCGGCACAGCAGCAGAGCCAGCGGTGCCCCTAACAGCGCCGGGGGTCTGCAGCGTGGGGAGCGCCAGGCGACCAGCGCCACGAGCAGACCCGGCTTCACCATTACGTGGACCGCGTGACCGCTCGGGAAGATGGCCGTCGGCACCAGGTCCGTCGCTTCGCTCCCGGGCGGCCGCGGCCGGTGGACCAGCACCTTGGTAAACGCCGTCGCCGCCTCGGCGCTCAGACCGGCGAGCAGGAGCATGGCTCCTCTCGGGCGGCCCGTTCACCAGAGTGCCGCAGCCGTGAGCCCCACGACGGCGCCCTAGACCGGCAGGCTCCCCAACCGGTTGAGCAACCCGAAGAGCTCCCCGAGCAGGCCGGCCGCCCGCGCCTGGATGCCCGTCGCCAGCGGCTCGTCGATGGCGAGGTAGTCGCCTCGCACGGCGAGGCCGAGCGCAGCCAGTCCGAGGAGGAGGGCAGCGCCCAGCCCGAGGGCGACGCCGATGCGGCTCACACCGCGCAGTCGCGCCCGGACCTCCTCCCGATGCTCACGCAATAGATGGAGAAGGCTCGGGACGCTCGAGACGACGATGATGGCGAGGATCATCGGTAGCAGGTACCGATCCGCGCCGGGCACCACGTTACCCAGGACGTAGCCGGCTAGTGTTACGCCCACCGCCCAGAGCAGCGCCCCGAGCACGTTGAAGGCCGCGAAGCGCGGGTAGCGCATCGCGCCCATCCCTGCCACGATCGGGGTGAACGTGCGGACAACCGGCAGGAAGCGTGCCAGGACGACCGCCTTACCGCCGTGACGGGCGAAGAACGCTTCCGCCCGCACGAGGTGTTCGCGGTGGAAGAGCCAGGAGTCCTCGCGCTGGAAGAGCCGCCGGCCCACGCGGTAGCCGAACGCGTAGCCGACGGCATCGCCTGCCACCGCGGCGATAAAGCAGAGCGGCACGAGCAGGCGGATGTCGAGTGCTCCTTGCGAGGCCAGGAAGCCTGCCGTGAAGAGCAAGCTGTCACCCGGCAGGAAGAACCCGATCAGGAGCCCAGACTCCGCGAAGACGATGGCGAAGACGCCAGCGTAGCCGACCATCCGAACGAGCGTCGCGAGATCCAAGGGCAGCACCATATCTCCCCATTTCGTCGTATCGAAGCCGTGTCGACCCGGGCCTACATCACTCGAACCGAGCGTGCTGCGGGTGCGCCCAGATCAGCAAGCCGGCCGCGAGCGCTGCAGCGGCGAGTGGCACGCCCTCGCTGAGCAGATCCAGTGGCTCGGCGCGCCAGCTCTCACGACGATGGCCAGGACCCCGAGCAGACGCACCCGGATCGTCGATGTACGGCGAAGCGGGTGGTCGCGCGGCGAGGAGCGGGGCCACCGCACGCGTCACGAACCAGAGCGAGATCACGGAGTTTTCGATGTGGCCGATCGGTCCGGCCATCCCCTACACCCATCCGCCCGGCGCCACAAAGCCGATCGCGAGCAGCAACGACCACAGGCCCGCGCCGGCCACGAGCGCCGTGCGGAGTCGGCGTACCCCGGCCGTTTGTTCTTCGGGCGTGGCCATGCTCAGCGTTCCCTGCACGTCGAACGGAATCCCGGCGCACGGCGTGGAATTCGCTCATGGGCCTGACGACCTCCTGTGCCAGCGCCACCACTTGACGACCTCCCACCACGACGGGAAGATGAGCCCGGCTGCCAGCGCCACCAACCAGGCGGTCAGACCTGGCTCGGCCAGGTGCAGCCGCGCCCGGAGCGTCGGAACCACCATGCTCACGATCAGCCCCATCAGCGCGGCGGCTGCCCAGAGCAGGAACGCGCGGTTCGTCAGAAGGCCCGTCCGCAGGAGTGGCTGCCGCTCCGAGCGCATGTGGGCGGCCAGGACGACATGTCCAATCATCCAGGTGACGAACGCCGCGCTCTGGGCCACCGCCAGCCCTGGTCCCCGGCTCCAGGCCCAAAGGTAGACCGCGACCACCGCGGCGGCGAGCGACAGCCCGCCGGCCAGGATGCCGAGCCGCATCGGGTGGTCCAGGAACGGGCGCCGCGGATCGCGCGGCGACCGGGCCATCAGGTCCGCCTCGGGCGGCTCGGCCACGAACGTGGTCGCGGCCCCCAGGTCCATGAACAGCTCCAACACGATGATCTGGACCGGGGCGAAGGGTACCGGCAGGTGCGCCAGGACAGCGGCGACCGAGGCGGTCACGAGGGCGAGCTTGGCCGCAAGGTAGTACCGCACCGACTTGCAGAGGTTTTCGTAGAGCGTCCGGCCGGCGCGTACGGCGGCGGCCACGGTCGCGAAATTGTCGTCGGCCAGCACCAGCCCGGCTGCCTCCCGAGCCACGTCGGTGCCGGTCCGGCCCATGGCGATGCCGATCGCGGCGGCGCGCAGGGCCGGGGCGTCGTTCACCCCGTCGCCGGTCACCGCCACTACCGCCCCCTGCTCCTGCAAGGTGCGCACGATCCGGAGCTTGTGCTCCGGCGTGATCCGGGCGAAGACGGCGGCGGTGCGGACGAGCTCGCGCAGCGCATCGTCAGTGGCCTGCTCCAGCTCGCGCCCGAGGACGACCCGCCGCGCCTCGATCCCGACCCGTTCGGCAATCGCGCGTGCCGTGGCCGGGTGGTCGCCCGTGAGCATAAGCACACGCACGCCGGCTGACCGCAGGGTCGCGATCGCCTCCGGCACCTCCGGTCGGGGCGGATCCTCCAGTCCGGCCAGCCCGACCAGCGTGAGACCGGCCTCGACGCTCTCGACGTCACCGTCTGGCCGCTCGTCGGGCCCGAGCTGGCGCTCGGCGAACGCCAGCACCCGCAACCCACGCGCCGCCAGGTCATCCACGAGCGCCCGCAGCTCATCCAGCCGCTGCCTGTCCAGCGGCTCGACGCGCCCGCCAAGCCGCACGGCCGCGCAGACGCTGAGGATGGCCTCGGGTGCCCCCTTGGCCGCGATCCAGCGCGCGCCGTCCCGCTCGTAGACCACAGACATCCGCTTGCGGCGATCGTCGAACGGGAATTCCTCCAGCACGCGCGCCGCCCGCAGGTCACCCACCTGCAGCCCGGCCGTCTTCGCCGCCGCGAGGAGCGCGGTCTCCGTCGGATCCCCGACGAAGCGCTCGCGCCCATCCGTCAGAATGAGCTGGGCGTCGTTGGCCAGGACGCCAATCTCCAGCAGCCGGGCCACCTCGGGGGAAGTACCGATCCCGAGTGGCGGCAAGGCGCCGCCGGCCCATAGCTCGACGACCCGCATCCGGTTCTCAGTCAGCGTGCCCGTCTTGTCGGTGCAGATGGCCGAGACGCTGCCGAGCGTCTCGACCGCCTGGAGGCGCTTGACGATGGCCTGCTGCCGGGCCAGCCGATAGGCACCGATGGCGAGCACGGTGGTGATCAGGATCGGGAGTTCCTCCGGGATGGTGGCGAAAGCAAGCGTCAGCCCCGTGAGTAGCATCTCCCGCCACGGGCGATTGGCCACCAGCACGCCGAGCACGGGGATCAGCACGCTGAAGCCAAGCGCCACCCACAGCAGCCAGCCGGCCAGCTGGCGCAGCTGCTGCTGTAGCGGCGTCGGCGGCTCCTTCACCCCCGCAGCCAGCTCAGCGACGCGGCCAAGTTCAGTCGCCCGGCCCGTGGCGACGACGAGACCCCGCCCCTTGCCGGCCGTGACGAGCGTGCCGGCAAAGGCCAGGTTGGCACGGTCGGCGAGTTCCGTCTCGGGGGCCAACACGATATCGGCGCGCTTGGTCACCGGCGCCGATTCGCCGGTCAGGCTCGACTCGTCGACCCGGAGGGCGGCCGTCTCAACCAAGCGCAGGTCGGCCACCACCCGCTGTCCTGGCTGGAGGAGCACCACGTCGCCGGGGACGACCTCGGCCGCTGGGACATCGGCGGGCTGGCCAGCACGGACGACTGTTGCCCGCAGGGCACTCAGGCTCCGCAGCGCGGCGATGGCCCGCTTCGCCCGGGCCTTGTTCATGATCTCGACACCGGCTACGGCCAGGATAATGACTACAATCGTGGCGGCGTCCTCGACCTCGCCCAGGAGAGCGTAGACCCCCGCCACCACGATCAGGAGGAGGACGAGCGGCTCGGCCAGGACCTCGACCACGTCCTCCCACCAGGGCTCACGGCGGGCCCCAGCCAGGATGTTGGGCCCCAGACGGGCCAGGCGCTTGGCCGCTTCGGCCAGCGACAGGCCGTAATCGGGGTCGGTCCCGAGCGCTGATACGGTCTCTGCTACAGAGCGCGCATGCCAGGCCGGGCTGTCCGCCTCCGGCTGGGCTGTGTGGCTCTCCTCGGCGAGGGGCCGGGACTCCTTCATGGGTGACGACCGCGGCGGTGTGGGCTGACGTCCATGCGTTACTCCTGGGCGTTACTCCTGGGCTTTCCCGCGCCCGTCCTCCAGTTGCACGCCCTCGTGGGCGTAGACCTGAGCGGTGAAGGTCTCGAGCGCGACCCGGCCACGCTCCAGCGCCTCCGCAGCAGCAGCCCCGCCGGGTGCCCCGAAGAAGTCGCGGGCGCGCACGCGCTCGTACCAGCGCTGGAGCTTCTCCCAGTCCGCCTCGATGTCCTCCAACTCCGCGAAGGTGAACTTGCCCTTGCGGCTCTCCCGACGGATCTCATCCTCGAAGCGCTCGACGTTCTCGACCACTTCGCGGTACTCCGCGTCACGTGCTTCGTTGAAACGCCCGACGAGGGCCAGCTCCCACTCAGGGCTCGGCGAGGTGGTCTCGAGCAGCGAGACCTCCCCCTCGAACTCGCGGATGCGCGCGGCCAGCGCCTCCAGCGGCTCACGCACCTCCGGCCGCTCGGGCAGGACGGCGGCGGCCTGCTGGAGGTAGACGGCGCCAAGCTGCTTGAGCTGGCGCCAGACGTAGGTCCGGCGGCCCGGCGGCTCCTGCGGCACGCGGTAGATCAGCAGCAGCCAATGTCGGCGTGCATCATCCCCCTGCATATGTGTCACATGGTCCCCTTTCGCGGATGGACGGAAATCTCGTGAGCGGCAGTCGACAAGATCCCCGGAAACGACAGGCGCCCGGCCCCAGCGGCTCGGAGCGCCCATCGTCTGGTTCGCGCGCATCAGATGGGCCGGGGCCGACCACCTGATGAACTCCCCGAGCGCTCCGCGGTCCAGCCACGTCTGCGGCTTGCGGGCAGTCATCGATCTCGATCGCCTGCAGCACCGCTCTGAGCAAATGGACGGCCCCGCCCGGACGCTTGATCGCACCCGCCTTGAGGATGCAGGTCACAATTGTTGCATGCAACGTTAGTGACATTCTACGACGCGAAAAAGGCGTGGTCAAGCCATCGCCCCTGCGATGCGCCGGTCAGCGCGCGCTGCCGAGGCGTACGAGCTGGGACGCAAGCGGCCGGGCGTGCTGTGGGTGCCGTAACACCGGACGGGGCGGCCCGCTCGGCGCCGGTCTCGATCGACCCGGTGGCTAGCCTGCTAGCGTGCGAGCGCGGCTGGAGCACCACTCCGGCCGCCGAGGCGGTGGGACGATCCGAGCGGATCAGAACGTCGTCCGCGTGACGCTCCATCGACGTCACGTATCGCTTCGAGCGAGCGGATCGTTGGCCCGGCCGCCTGCTCGCGTCACGCTATGCGCGTGCGTGACGCGGTATCTGCTGCCTGACTGGAGCCGTCTGGAGCAGCCATCCCGCCCGGACTCGCACTCGCTCGCTGGGCCGTCTGCGCGAAGAACAGGCCCAGCCCCGCCAGGATCCCGAACAGTGCCACCAGAACGATCGTCTCGCCTAGCGGTCGCTGGCGCGCCAGCGGCTCAGCGGCCGTGGGTTGCACCGTCGAGGTGCCCACCCCGCCAGCCGCGACCACGTTGATGCTCGTCGCCACCGGTACCGGGCTGACCACCCGCACCTGGTAGGTGCCCGGCGCCAGATCGGCGGGCAGCCGGACTCTGGCGGTGAAGTCACCCTCGGCCGTAGCCGGATCGTCCCGTGTCGCCCTGGTCGAGCGGGAAGCAGGCTACGACACGTACTTCTTCGGATCCTTCTCGAACGCCGTCTTGCAGCCTGGCGAGCAGAAGTAGTAGGTCTTGCCCTGGTACTCTGTCTTCGCCGCCGCCTGCTGAATCTCGATCTCCATCCCGCAAACCGGATCCTTCACCTTCTCGGCCATCGGGTTTACCTCCTTCGTGTCAGGCGCTCTTCGAGCGCGCCACGATCAATGGCCCAGGTCAGGCACGCTCGCCGGCATCGTCGGGGACGTGCCTGTTGGGGCTCCCGAACCAGACAACCTCCGTATGTGCACGCGTACAACGCTGAACAAGAGCTTGCCGGGGCCATGCCGCACGAGATAGAGCGCCAGCACCGGAACGACTGGGGCACAGGCGCCAGATCGGTCTCATATGGGCCAACCAACGGCCAATAGCCTGGAGCGGGCGCGCGCCGAGCTGGTCATCCGGGATGCGCCAGGCTGTCAGCTCGCCGCCCAGGCCTTGCATCCACCGAGCCAGAGGCCTGCCAGAAGCCCCGCCAGCACGGCTGAGGCGGCAGAGCGCCAAAGGGCCCGGATGGGTACGACGGGAATCCCTACCGATCACTGTTCGCCCCAATCAGTCGCCCCTATCGGCAGCTCGCCCCGGCCGGGCTGGCGCGTCGATGGCGCCGTGCCTGGCGCACCAGCCGTAGACTCAGTGCGATGCCGATCAAGTTCACCACGATTCCGAGGTTCATAAACGGAACACGCCACTCAGCCAGAAAGCCGGCCGCACCGGTCACCGCTGAGAGGCCCAGGATGGGAAGGACGTCGGTTGCGTGGTGGACACAGCAGGCGACCATCGCGACGGTGGAGGTTCCAGTGCCGACGCCGGTGGTGGCTCCAGCCACCGCGCTTGGCGCCCGGGTCAGGCCGCGTAGATAGGCGTAGAGACCGACCTGCGTGCCAAAGCCCGCCGCGAGCGCCGCGACGAAAGGCCAGTCGGTAGCGAGCAGTTCCAGCACGTGGTCAAACGACCGCGAAGCGCCGCCGACGATGGCGACGTACAGGAGCAGGAGAGCCGCTGTCCCGAACAGACCCCAAATCGGCGCTGGTACCCGCCTGCCGATCACGAAGACTTTCCGTCCGGGTAGCCGACCGGCTGTCTTTGCTGCCCCGGTCTCCACAGTGAGCCTAGCCCGCATCCTCTCCTCCTATCGTTGGAACTCGAAGCTGAGCGTGCGCTCGGCCACACCGGCCAGATTCCGCACCACCAGCGTCACCCGCTCCCGGTTACTGCCGGGTGGCAGGGCCGGAAAGCGCACCACACCAGACCGGTGGTGGCTGTTCCGGCGCTCGTCCTGCCAGTCGCTCGCCGCCAACTCGCTGCCACCCTCGTCACGGAGCGCAACGTTCGCGGCGACGTCGAAGCTCGAGAGATCGACCGAATGGGTATCGAGCGTCAGCTCGACGGCCACCGTGCCGTCCGCCTGCTGACCGAGCCAGGTCGCTTCGACCGTGACCCCGCCAGCCCCGCCATCGCGAACCGTCGACTTGATTGGGCGAGCGACACCGGCGGCCGAAGTGACCGACTGGGTCGGTGTCGCTGCCGACCCGGCCTCGGGCGCTGTACCGGCGCGCGTCTGGCAGGCCGCCAGCAACAGGATCAGAGCTGCCCCGAGACACAGTGTTATGACACGAAGGAACATCTTCACCTCCTGCGACGATGGACTCAGTCAGAGACCATCGGAATGCCGCTCCCACCATCGACGGGCCACGCACCGCATGGGCTTCATCGGGCAGCAGGCTTGCCGGCTCGAAAGCCGACGCCTTCGACCGCAGCCGCCAGTTGCTCCCAGCCCAGCCGCGTCGGGTCGTACTCGATATAGGCCATCTCCGTCGCCGGGTTGACGTAGACGCGTACGACGCCGGGCAGCTTCGCCAGGGCACGCTCCACGGTCAGCGCGCCGCCGCCTCCGCAACTCAACCCGTAGATCGCCATCGTCAGTCGTGCGGTGCTCATGCCGCCCTCCTCGTCGCGACACAGTGTAGGCCTGCGCGCTGAAGCGGGCCTGAAGGGAAGCTGAGGGAATCCTGAGGAGAGTTCAGGACCCTAGGGGCAGCCGAACGCTGACGGTGGTGCCGAGCCCCAGGCTGCTTTCGATCGTGATCTGGCCGCCGTGTTGCTCGGCGATCCAGCGGGCGATCGCGAGGCCGAGGCCGGAGCCACCCGGATCCCGGCTCCGCGCAGGATCCGCGCGGTAGAATCGATCGAAGACGTGAGGAAGATCCTCCGGCGCAATCCCGATCCCGGTGTCGCGAACCAGGATCTCGGCGCTGGCACCGGTGCGCTGCAGCTCGAGGGTGACCCGGCCCCCCTCTGGCGTGTACTTGATGGCATTGTCCAGGAGAATGAGCACCAGTTGCTTGATCCGGTCGGGGTCGCCGGTGATCATCGCAGGCTCCAGCCGGCCGATCTCCAGCCGCTGGCCACGGGCGAGCTGGCGGGCTTCGGCGAATGCCTCCAGTAGCACGCGATCCAATTCCATACGCCAGCGGCGCAGCGGCAGGCCAGCATCTGCCCGCGCGAGCACCAGCAGGTCCGCCACCAGCCGGGCTAGCCGGCTCGCCTCGCGGCTGGCTTCAGCGATCGCTTCGTCCCGATCGGCAGTCGGCAGTTCCGCATGACGCCGAATGAACTCCAGGTTGGCTTGGATGGCCGTGAGCGGCGCGCGCAGCTCGTGCGAGGCGTCGGCCACGAACCGCTGCTGGGCCTGGTAGGCCTGGTGGAGGCTTGCCAGCATCGCGTTGAACGTTGCCGCGAGGCGGCCGAGCTCGTCGCGGCGTTGCGGCTCGGGTACGCGGCGGGCAAAGTCACGCGAGCGGGCGATCGCGTCGGCGGTCTCGGTCATCGTCGCGACCGGCCGGATGGCGCGTCCAGCCAGCAGGTAGCCGGCCACCAGGGTGCCCACGGCACCGAAGCCCGCGAGCAGCGGCACGATATGGCGGAAGAGTCTGGTCGCGGCGTCCACCCGGTCGAGCGGCGTGGCCGCCAGCAGCGCCCGCCCGTTACGCAATGGCAGGGCGTAGAGGCGCCAGCGCGTGCCGTCCGGGCCGGTGGCGACCCCCAGCACTCCGGGCTCTGGATGGCTCGGCGTGAAAGAGGGGACGAGGCCCACGAGCGGGTCGAATGGTGGGACGGAGGGCCCGGCCAGGAGCGCCCAAGGTGTGGCCTCCGGCGCGAGCGCGGCGTTCGGGGAGGCCGCCACGAGGCGCCCGTCTGGATCGTAGACGCGCAGCACTAGACCCGGAGCGGGCGGAGCGGTGACGAAGGCATTTCCGGTCGGCTCGGTCGATGCCTCGACCTCTTCAGCCACGTGCTGGGTGACGCTGACGAGCGTGTGGTCGAGGTCGTCGTAGTGACCGCGAGTGTGCAACGCATAGGTCAGCAGCGTCACCAGCACGAGCGCCAGGCCGGCAAGCACACCGTACCAGAGGGCGAGGCGCAGCCGGAGAGACATGATTCGCCTCACTCTTCGCGGAGGACGTAACCGGTTCCGCGCAACGTGTGGATGAGCCGCGACTCCCCGTTCGCCTCCAGCTTTTGGCGGAGCTGCTTGACGTAGACCTCCAGCACATTCGTGCTGCCGCCGAAGTCGTAGCCCCAGACCCGCTCCATCAGGAACTCCTTGGGCAGCACCCGCCGCGGATGCCGGAGAAACTGCACGAGCAGGTTGTACTCCGTGGTAGTGAGATCGATTTCACGGTCTCCCCGCCGCGCCCGGCGGGTGCCGGTGTCGAGGCTCAGGTCGGCGAACCGCAGGACTGGCGGGCGCTCGGCCTCGTGGCGGCGGAGCAGCGCCCGTATCCGCGCCAGCAGCACCTCCAAGGTAAACGGCTTGACGACGTAGTCATCCGCCCCCTCTTCGAGCCCCTGCACCTGGTCCATCGGGGAATCTTTGGCCGTCAGCATCAGGATCGGGAGCTGCGGATCGGCCGCGCGCAGCCGCCGCAGGACCTCGAGGCCATCCACGCCCGGCAACATGATGTCGAGGATGACCAGATCCGGCGTCTGCGTGCGGGCGAGGGCGAGCGCTTCGGCCCCGGAGTTGGCTGTGTCGACGGCGAAACCTTCATAGGCGAGGCTTCGCCTGAGGACGCTGGTCACGGCCGGGTCATCATCGACCACGAGAATGCGTTGCATGCCACTCATCCCTCCCACTCGCCAGACCAGTTGCTCCAAGCCACTCGATAGCTTGCTCGAACGTGGCCAGGCGCCCGCCGAAGCCTGCCTGGAAGCGCGCTGCATCTTCGCGCCGAGCGAAGGCCAGCAGGCTGGGCGCGCAGCACGGCGTGGCCGTGCTCTCGAGCACAAAGAGAGCCGCGCGCGCATTGACCGGTTGGCGGGTCACGAAGTCGAAGGTGACTGCTGACTGCACTTGCGCGCCCAGGCGCCGGACAAGCAGCAGGCCGCAGTGCGGACAGCAAGCGACGGCTCGGGTGCCATCGGTCGTGTGGACGGTAAAATCGAGCCGCTTCTCCGGCAAGACGCCGCAGATGCTGCAGTGTGGTTGCGCTGCCAGGGGCTCCACGGCGACCGCCCCACCGAAAACCTTTCGCACGAGGCCCTCCGCCGCGAGCCGGTCGAGGTCTCGATGAATCGTCATTTCTGAGACGCCCAGGCGGCTGGAGAGGTCGGCAGTGCGAACCGCACCGTGAGCACGTACCTCGTCGAGGATTCGTTGTCGGCGCTGCGCGGCTAGCAATGTTGCTGGCATAGCAGATGCCCCATCTGTGCTACTCTGTGATCTACTTACAAACTACCACGATATCTCACGCCGTGCCAGTCGCGGGCCACACCGCGCCGTCTGATGGCTGGCAACTGGCGAAGTGAGGCACAGTCAGCGAGCGATTGGTGCGTACCGCCGCTCGCTGGCCGACGCCAGCGCATGGGCGAGCCGCCAGGCCAGTGCATCATCGCCGCATGCCGGCTGGCGCTGGCGGTGGTCCGCCGTGCCGGAGACGAGAGCATCGCGCTACTCGCCACTCGAGGTCGACGACTTCCGCACCCGGGCGGTCTCTGGGGCTCCAGCCCGCATGAATGGGGCGAAGGTGTACATCGGCAGCCTCGACTTTTCCAGGGGGCTAGGTCTCGTTATCGACACCGCGCGCGAAGGATCGCGCGGCTGCAGCGTGCGACTGCGGGGACGCCCACCAGAAGCGAGTGCGACAGCATCATCGGGATACCACGGCTGCGGGCGGACGGTCGGCTCAGGTTAGTGTCCATGCCCTGTCCACCTGGATAGGGCCGACCTGACCATAAAGCCAGGACAAAACTAGACCAGAGGTCATGATGCTTTGCGTCCCGCAATGCCATGCTTCTTGTAGGAAAAGACACCAGAAGGGAGGCAGCCAAAATGCGCCTCAAGACCTTGCTGATCATCGCGGTATTGCTGTCCATGGCCCTGCTGGGACTGACTTACAGCGGCGCCATATCGTTCAGCGAGACGGCGGCACCAGCGGCGGAAAGGAACCAGGAATCTACCGGGGCAGTGGTTATCCCCGTAGAAGTTGGCGAGTGGTACGTCGAGCTTCCACAGACGACGTTCAAGGTCGGGGTTCCCTATCGCTTTGTGGTGACCAACAAGGGCATGGTCACCCACGAGCTGATGATCATGCCGCCCGTCGAGCCTTCCAGTCAGATGTCCATGGAAGAATTGGACAAGATGGCGCTCGCCATGATCGAGGAAGAGGATCTTGGGCCCGGTGCCACAGCCAGTGTGGAAGTCACGTTTGAGCAACCAGGGCAGTTGGAGGCGTCGTGTCGCTTGCCCGGGCACTACGAGGCAGGAATGAAGCAACTACTAACCGTTGAGGCGAAGTAGAGCGACACGCCGGGTACCTCAGCAAGACACACGATTTGGGTGCACCAGCTGGCGGGCCTGGAACGCCGCCATCGACGCCGAGGCAGCAAGACACACGATTTGGGTGCACCAGGCACGGTCCGGGTCATGCCCACCGGACCGCGTCTGGTGCTAGGTCAATCTTCATAGCCGTGTGGTGAACACTACTCGCTCCCGCGTCACCGCTGGGTCGGCTCGGCTCCCCTCCTCATTGACGGGGAGCGCCGGGGTAGGATCGTCCCCCTGGCGCCGATCCTGTTCGCGTTCGGTCGTGCCCGTGCCGGGGCGCGGCCACCGGTATAAAGGCATAAAATTGTGTAAAATTACCCTGCGAGGGCAGAGGCCATGAACCTGAAGCGGTTGCTAATCATAGGCATCCTCGTGCCGGCCACAAGCGTAGGGGCTCTTGTGGGTCTCAGTTATTTCCCCCACCGGGCCGAGCTCTTTGGCCACACGGGCGAACACATTACCCTCTCAATTGTTATTGTTCTCGGTATTATTCCTTTCTCATTTTTCATGGTTGGCCTCTTCCGTCGCATCGAGGCACAGATCCTCCAGCAAAACAGGGAGCTCAACGCTCTCCTCAAAGTCGGCCGGGCAGTAGAAGAGTCCGTAGACCTAGAAAGGGTGCTGCCGGCTGCCCTGGAAGCAACCCTGGAGGCCACCACCGCCGAGGCGGCCGAGGTCTGGGTAGTGGAACCGAAGGAGGGAATCGTAGTCCTTCGCCATCACTGTGGTGAGGCCAAAGAAGCGTTCTTCCAGGTGGAACGTTTCAAGCTGGGGGAAGGATATCCGGGCATCGTCGCCCAGACAGGACAGCCCATCTTGGTGCATAACCTTCCTGATGACGAGAGGTTCCTTCGCGATGCCGTGAAGGTACAAGGATTTAAGACTCTTTATGCCATGCCCTTGCGGCGGAGTACTGGTACGATCGGCGTCCTCACGGTCGCCTCCCGCGACCCCAGGGCGCTGACCAGCGAGGGTGAGCTGAGGCTGTTGGAGCTGGTTGCAGAGCATATCGCTATTGCGGTGGAGAACGCGCAACTTCATGAAGAGGTGCAGACGCTGGCCATTCTGGGCGAAAGGGAGCGCCTGGCCCGCGAGATGCACGATGGCTTGGCCCAGGTGCTCGGCTACGTCAATACCAAGGCCCAAGCTGTGAAAGAGCTGTTGCGCGCGAGGGACGTGGACGCCGCGATCCAGCAGATGGAACAGTTGGAGGTTGCTGCCCAAGAGACCTACGACGACGTGCGCGAGGGCATTCTTGCCCTTAGCACCAGTGGCTGCAAGCGGCCCCTCCTTGAGAGCCTGAGGGACTACGTTCAGCGTTTCTCCGACCTGTCCGGGATCCCCGCGGAGATGGTCGTGGAAGGCACGCCCTGGGTCTTCGACACCGGGGCTGAAGTTCAGCTCCTGAGGATCATTCAGGAGGGACTGACCAATGCGCGCAAACACTCCCGTGCCAGCGAAGTGCGGGTCGTGTTCTCTTTTCAAGAAGATGCTTGCCGCGTCATCGTTCAGGACAATGGACGTGGCTTCGAACCAGAAAACATCGCCCGAGGGCCCAGGCCTCACCTCGGTTTGCAGTCCATCCGGGAGCGAGCAGCGGCTATCGGCGCCAGGTTCACTCTGGACACGGCTCCGGGCAGGGGAACACGCCTCATACTTGACCTGCCCAGAGGAAAGGTAGCAGCAAGGTATGACAAGAGTTCTCATCGTTGACGACCACGATCTCTTCCGGGACGGCATCGCCAGTCTACTACGCGCTCGCGGCTACAGGGTTGTAGGCGAGGCCAGTAATGGGCTGGAGGCTGTCGAGAGAGCTCGTGCACTTCGGCCTGATCTCATTCTCATGGATATCCGCATGCCAGAGATGGGTGGCCTGGAAGCCACTCGCATCATCAAGGCCGAGATGCCAGACGTGAAGGTGGTCATACTGACGGTCTCCGACGACGAGGAAGACCTGTTCGAGGCCATTAAGAGCGGCGCGCAGGGATATCTGTTGAAGAAGCTGAAGTCGGAAGTGTTCTTCGACCTCATCGCAGGAGTCGCCCAGGGAGAGGCACCGATTTCGCCGCGTATGGCAGCGAAAATGCTGGAAGAGTTCTCCAGGTACGGCCGGGCTAAGGCACGGGCCGATTCTGAGAGAAATCTTACTGATAGAGAGGAAGAGGTTCTGCAACTGGTCGCCCAGGGTAAGACCAACAAGGAGATCGCCTCCCAACTGGTCATCAGCGAAAGCACGGTGAAATACCACCTCCGCAACATCCTCGAAAAGCTGCACCTCGAGAACCGCGCCCAGGTAATGGCATACGCCGCACAGAGAGGTTTGGGGCGTCGAACTCCGTGAGACGCGCTCATGGAACTTATTTGAAATGCTGCGCAATGAAGCGCTTGAACGCCTCGCCGGTGGACCGTAGCGTGCCATCACTATTCACCAATCCGCGCGCTTTCGACCCATCCGGGCCGAACCACACCGCGATCGGCAGGCCCAACTCCACGATCTTTCCCATGACAGCCGTCGTCTGCTGGTGGTCATGACACGTCTTGCTTCTTTTACTCGGTGAGTCACGACAGATCGAGCCCCAGCACAGCCTGGACGGCCACGAGAAAGCTGTTATCCCAGCGAATGTACCAGGCCGGGAGAATAGAGCTGCAGCAAGAGCAGACAGAGCACCGCACCAGGCGGGTGACAGTTGGTCAGAGGAAGACCCAGTCGCCTCAACCGCGACGCGGACGATCCCGATCATACGGACGGCGTGCACGGTACCGAAGAGCATCGCTTGAACCAGGACCGTCAACCAGGGGTTCAACCGTCTCAAGAAGCGCAGCCACACTACGGCGCTGGCGGTCTGCCCGCACGGCTCACCGCTGCTCCTGCGCGTCGGCGAAGAGCTGATCGCGCGCACTTTCGGCTGGTAGCTTCGACGCGATCGACGTGCATGCGCTCATCGTCTTTTGCGTAGCGGTAGTGCGATTGGCGAGCTGTACACCGAGTCCTGCCCCATGATGCTGCGGATGCGATGTCAATGGTGACGGGTTCGCGGAGACGCCACTTAGATGTCCCCTAGAATTGTCGGAGGTCATCAGCATGGCCAGTCGAAACCGGCGTGCGTGAACCGTCGCCGCGAACGGAGGAGGCAGATATAGCACCCGTCATCGAGTCCGTCGAGCTTCCCAACGGGTGAAGCGGCCCTTTGTCGAGTAGGCAGACGCCTCGGGCGTTCACCTGCTGCTCCTGCACGGCTTAGCTGACTCGTGGCGCTCCTTCGAGCTCGTGGTGCTTCATCTGCCGGAGTCTATCCGCGCCTTTGCCCACACGCAGTGAGATCACGGCGATGCGAGTCGCCCGACGACGGGCTATCACACAGATGATTTCGTGGCTGACCTGGTAGCGTTCTTGGACGTGCTCCATCTTAAGGCAGCCGTCGTAGGAGACGGTTCCAGCGGCGGCTTCGTCGTCCGGCGCTTTGCCATAGACCACCCCGAGCGCGCCCTAGGGCTCGTGCTCATCGGCTCGCCCTTGACCCTGCGGGACAAGCTGGGTGTGCTGGGCCTCCGGGACTCTACCGTATCGAAACTGACAGGCCCGATTGACCCGGGCTTCGTGCGCCAGTTTCAGCAGAGCACGCTTGCCCAGCTCGCGACGCGGGCGTTTCTCGAAACGCTTGTGCAAGAGAACCTGAAGGTCCCAGTGCTGGTGTGGAGGGCGACGTTCGAAGGCCTCCTGGAAGACGATTCTTCCAGGGAACTCAGCAAGATCCGAGTCCCCTCATCCTCTGTGGTATATCCGGGCGCTGGACACGCGTTCCACTCGGAGGATCCCCACCGACAGCGCAGGTATAAGTGGCTCCCCGAGCAGGATTCGAACCTGCAACCTTGCGGTTAACAGCCGCCTGCTCTACCGTTGAGCTATCGGGGACCGTATTCGCTTGTTGCCCGTAGAGTTTGCCACATCCGCGAGCAGTTCGTCAAGCTCGACACGTGACAGGGGCTGCCTGGGCCTTCGGCTGCGATGCTGCGGCCCGGCGCCACTGGATCGGCGTGAACCCGTGTTGCCGCAGCGCTGCACGGTGCCGCCGTACGCCGGTGGTACCGGTGTTACACTGCGCGTAGCTTTTCGACCGAAGCGCTGTGTCGAATCAGGGGGAGGGTACGCAATGCTCGCGCTGTCGCGACAGGATGTCTACCAGCTCGTACCGATGCGCACCGCCATCGAGCTGATGAAGCAGGTGTTCCGCGACCTCTCGGCGGGCCAGACGGTCTCGCCGCTGCGCACGCCGATCGAGGTACCCGACGTCTCCGGCGTCACGCTCTTTATGCCGGCCTACGTCCCCTCGGCTCCGGGACTGGGCGTCAAGGTGGTATCCGTCTTCCCCAACAACCGGGCGCTCGGCAAGCCGACCATCCACGCCATCGTGGTCATGGTCGACACGGCGACCGGTGAGCCATTGGCCGTGCTCGATGGCACGTACCTCACCGCGCTCCGCACCGGCGCCGCCTCTGGCGCAGCGACCGATCTCCTGGCGCGCCCGGACGCGCACGTGCTCACCTGCATCGGCGCAGGTGCCCAGGGCCCGACCCAGGCCTGGGCCGTCACTTGCGTCCGGCCGATCGAGACGATCTACGTCTACGATATCAACCAGGGCGCCGCCGCCAGCTTCGAGCAGCGCCTCCGCCAGCTCGAACCGTCGCTCGCGGCACGCGTGATTCCCACTGGCGATCTGGCGGCTGCTCTCCGCGAGTCCGACGTCATCTGCACGGCGACTACCGCTCGCTCCCCCGTCTTCGCCGATAGTGACCTGAAGCCTGGCGTGCACATCAACGCGATCGGTGCCTTTACGCCAGAGATGCAGGAGATTCCCCCGGAGACGGTGGCCAGGGCCTACGTGGTCGTAGATTCGGTCGAAGCCGCGCTCGCCGAGGCGGGTGACGTGATCAAGCCGCTGCGAGAGGGCCTGATCTCCCGCGATCACATCAGTGTCGAGCTGGGCCAGATCGTCGCCGGCCAGGCGCCGGGGCGCACCGGTGCCGAGCAGGTCACGCTCTTCAAGTCCGTCGGCAACGCGGTGCAGGATGTCATCGTCGCCGCGCGCGCTGTCCGCGAGGCCCAGGCGAGTGGCCGCGGCCAGCAGATCGACCTCGCCCGTTAAGCGAGAACACTGGACAACCACCGAGCCGTCGCGCCGCCGTGGTCGGCACTGCAGTTCAGGACGAGGTGGCCGTGACGGCCCACACCTCCGAGCGACCGCGACGGCGGAGCGGGCTGGATGCGATGCACCACGCGATGTGCAGGCGAAACACGCCGGTCGCGCTCAGTCATCCCCGGCGGCAGCCAGTAACGTGGCCTCGCTGATCGGGCACACGTTCGCCGGGCAGCGCTTCTCGCGGATATGTGCGTCGAACTCCTCGGGGAAGGCCTTCATCATCCCGAGGAGGGGCATCGGCGCGACCTGTCCCAGCCCGCAGAGCGAGAGCTCGATGATGTGCTTGCTCCCCTCGCGGATGATATCGAGATCTTGGGGTCGTCCATATCCGTTGCGGATGCGGTCGAGGATCTCGACGAGCGCTGGATTGCCCAATCGGCAGGGATTGCACTTCGAGCACGACTCGAACCGGTTAAACGCCGTAAGGTAGCGGGCGAAGTCGACCGCACACACCGACTCGTCGAAGACCACGAACCCGCCTGAGCCCAGCATTCCCCCCAATGGCGTCATCGAGTCGAAGTCGATCGGCACATCGAGCTGATCCTCGCGTAACGGCCCCGCCGAGACCCCACCGGTCTGCACGCCCTTGAACCGGTACCCCTCGCGCATCCCGCCGAAGACCTCGAAGATGAGCTCCCGCAGGGTCATCCCCATCTCGATCTCGGCGACCCCCACTCGCTTGACCGGGCCCTGGATCGTCACCAGCTTGGTGCCAGTGCTCTGCTCGGTGCCGAGCGAGGCATACCAGGCGCCTCCGTGACGCACGATGCCCGGCACCGAGGCGAACGTCTCGGTGTTGTTCAGGACGGTCGGGCGCTTCCAGAGCCCCTCTTCGACGGAACGTGGCGGCTTCGTCCGCGGCTGGCCACGCTGACCCATGATGGCGTACATCAGCGCTGAACCCTCACCGCAAATGTAAGCGCCACCGCCGGTTCGCACCCGGACATGGCAGCTAAATTTGGTGCCAAGGATGTTGTCGCCCAGGAGACCCAGCTCGTAGGCCTGGCGCACCGCCTCCTGGAAGCGTTGCACAGCCAGCGCGTGCTCGCCGCCGATGTAGTTATAGCCGTGCGGGGTCTCCAGCGCGTAGCAGCCGATGAGGAGGCCCTCGAGGACGAGGTGCGGGTTCGTCTCCAGCAGCCGCCGATCTTTGAAAACGTTCGGCTCGCCTTCGTGGCTGTTGACGACGACGTACTTCGGCCACGCCTGCGTCCGCCGCCCGCTCTCCCACTTGATGCCGGCAGGGAAGCCCGCGCCACCGCGGCCGCGGAGATTCGAAGCCTTGACCTCGGCCACGACCTCCTCCGGCGTCATCTCGAAGAGGGCCTTGAGGAAGGCGCGGTACCCTCCGCGTGCAATGTAGTCGTCGATCGACTCCGGGTCGACGACCCCGGCATCGGCGAAGAGTAGCCGGCGCTGCCGGGCCAGGAAGGGGTGCTGGCTCAGTGGTTGGATTCCACCAAACGACTCTTCGGCCCGCACGCCCAGCGCCAACTCAGCCTTTACCTCACCGCGCTTGAGCGCGTGCACCAGCTCGGGTACCCGATCAGTAGTGATGTTGCCGTAGACGACCGGCGGTGCTCCCGGCGCTCGCACCTCGACGAAAGGCTCGGCGAAACACCAGCCGGCGCAACCGACCTGGCGCAGGGTTGCCGGAACACCCTCCTGTGCAAGCATCAACTCCAGGTGACGGTAGGTCTCGAGGGCGCCCTTGCCGATACTGCACCCGCTAATCCCGACCGAGATGACCCATCGATCGCCGGCCCACAGTCGCTCCCAGCGCTGGTGCACAGCGGCGGCATAACGTTCGAAGTCCTGCCGATCAGCCAGCCGGGCCATCAGTTTCCTCCACCGGGTCGCCCCGTTTCAACGCGTCGATTGCCGCCGTCAGCCGATCCGGTGTCAGTCGCCCCCAGTAGGTGTGGTGGTCGACCTGAATGACGGGCGCGAGGTCGCAGACACCGAGGCACCCATTGAACACGTGGAGGGTCAGCTCGCGATCAGGGCTAACCCCGTGATCCTCCAATCCGTACCGCTCCCTGAGCACTTCGATGAGCCGTGAAGATCCCATCACATAGCATGCCGCGCCATGGCATAGCCACAGGAAATGCTTCCCAGGCGGTTCCGTGCGAAAGTCGGCATAGAAGGTGAGCAAGCCGTAGATGCGGTTGATCGTCACCCCGAGGTGATCGGCGATCGCCTGTGCTGCTTCTGGCGGCACCCAGCCGTACAGCCGTTGGGCCTCCTGGCAGGCGCCGACGATCAGCTCGTACGCTTCCTGGCTGTCTCGTGGTCGAAACTGCGATGCGAGCACTTCGCGCAACGGCGCGAGGTCGACCTGCTCTGCTGGTTCTACGTGATGTGCCACGCCACCCTACCCCGCCGAACTCTTCGTTCCAACTTTCACGAAGCAGTATAACAGACCGCCACTCCGCCTCAGGGCCTATACTTGAACGAGGACACCGCGAGGTCGTGACGGCGATCGATCACTCGAAGTACGAGAGATGTGGTGGTGGGATCGTCTTATCGAAGAGCGGATCAAGGCCGCACAGGAGAGGGGCGAGTTTCGCAACCTACCTGGTGAGGGTCGGCCACTGCCGCGAGACGACGAGGCAAGCAGCGAGTACTGGGCCGCCCATCGGCTACTCCGCAAGAACGGACTCCTGCCGGAATGGCTGCAACTTCGCAAGGAGATCTGGGAGGAGCGGCAGGTCGTACGTGCGGCGCTCGACGAGTACCGCAGCGCCGCCGCACGCTTGGATCCGCAGAATCCCGGCCATGCTGCCATCCTCCAGCGGCTCGAGCGTCGCTACGCCGAACTCGCTCGGCAGATCAACATGAAGATCGACCTGCACAATCTCCGGTGTCCGTCGATCGCGCACGAGCTGATTCGCTTTCCCGAGGATCTGATCGAGCGTGAGCGCGCCCGTGCATCCCGCGCTCAAGATTGACGGAGCTCGCGGATACGGGCCGCGAGCTCCTCTGGCGCGCGCACTTTACGCCCGCACTCCCCGATATAGCGAAGGATGTTTTCCTCGAAAACGAACCAGTGCCGACAGGGGGGACAGTCCTGGAGATGTCGCTTGACGGCCGCCATCTCTTCTGGCGAGAGCTCGCGGTCGAGATACGGGTAGAGCCGCTCAGCCATATCGTCGCAGTTCAGCATAGCGATGAGCGTCCCTGGCACAGGCTCGGCGAGTGGCACACGCTAGGAGCCAAGAGTCGCTGCAAGCGTCGGCGACCACGGTGGAGGCGCGACATCACTGTCCCGATGGGGATGCCCAGCACCTCGGCGATTTCCCGGTAAGTAAACCCTTCGATATCCGCAAGCTGGACAACTTGCCGAAACTCGATCGGCAGCTCGTCCAGTGCCGCCAGCACGCGTTCCTCGGTCAACCGAGTCACGACTTCCTGCTCTGGCTGTCCAGATACCTGGTGTGAGTTGTTGGCCCGCATCTGGTGGTACAGCGAGAACTCGTCGAGTTCGTCGAGCGACGTATTGGTCGGGCGTCGTGCCTGCCTGCGGTACTCGTTGATGAACGCGTTCATCAAGATGCGGAACAACCAGGCACGCAGGTTTGTTCCCGGTTGAAACTGGTGAAGCGAACGGAAAGCGCGAAGGTAGGTCTCCTGCACCAGATCCTCGGCATCATGCGTGTTTCCGGTGAGGCGAAGGGCCATTCGATAGAGCGCGTCCAGATATCCGATCGCCTCTTCGCTGAGTTGCCCGGCGTTTCCGGGCGCGACACCGTCTTTCGCCAAGGTGCGCTCCCTGGAACACGTACGGCCCTCGGCGGCCGCTCCACGCGTCACTTGTTCTCAGGAAACACCGCTGGTCAGCTCGCTCCGCGAGTGCCCCTGGCGAACAGCGACTTGAAGTCACCGTTAAAGGTCTCGAGGAACTGACGCATCGCAATGACGTCGTCTTCAGTGACAGGTAAAGCTGAGGGCTTGGCATGACCCGTCGCCTGGAGCTCGTCGCCCACCGACTCGTCCGCGCCCTGATCTCCCACGACCGCAGCGATGAAACTCTGCGCACCACACGTAGGACAGGTCAGGCGGAAGGCCCACATCGTTCGCGACCTGCCCACCATCTGCAGGTTCTCAGGCCTGAGACGCCGCCCGCAGTGCGAGCATCGCTCCACCATGCCCAGAACGACGTCCCGTACCTCATCGAAGTCGTTACTCATGCCGCCGCAGCTTTCCGCGCACCTCGCGCTACTTCTTGTCGAGATCATCCAGGTCGAGCGAGTTGATGAACTCGCGGAACACCGAAAGATCGGCGTCGGAGGGCACACCTTCCTCCAACTGCTCGGCCTCAGGGGGCTCGAACTCGCCCTCTGGCTCACCCTCTTCCTCGGCTTCGAGTTGAACGCCGGCTCGATCCATAACCGACTCGTCCACGTAAATGGGCACTTTCGCCCGTACAGCCAGCGCGATCGCGTCGCTCGGCCGGCTATCGATTTCGAGCAGACGGCCATCGGCATAGATGACGATCCTGGCGTAGAACACGTCCTGAGCCAGGTCGGTCACCGCCACTTCCCGGATCTCGCCACCCATTTCAGCGATGATCGTTCGCAAGAGATCGTAGGGCAGTGGCCGTGCAGCCGCGACCCCCTGAATGGCCATTGCGATCGCCTCAGCTTCGAACGGGCCGATCCAAATCGGCAGGTGGCGGTCTCCGTTGACTTCTCTCAGCAACACAACGCGATGCTGGGTCACGAGGCTGACACGAATGCTTTCGACGACCGTCTCGATCATGCCCTGCACCTTCCTCCCGCGTGGTCGGGTCTTGCGACAAGTCAAGCCCGCCGGTCGTGCCCACGCGTTGTCGCACAGAGTCCCGATCCGATTCTACAACTGTCGCGCCCAACGTGCTACTGGAAGGCATAGGCTGGGCTGGTCAGCACCTGGATCTCGTCGGGTGGCCAATACGTCACCCAGGCCTTACCGACGATGGACGAAAGCGGTATCGCACCGAAGACCCGTGAGTCGCTGCTGTTGTTGCGGTTATCACCCATGACGAAGACGTGCCCAGGCTCCACGACGTATTCGTGCTCCAGCGTCATGCCTCGCCACAACGTCGGTTCGCTCAGATACGGCTCCAACAGGCGCTGACCGTTGATGTAGACAGCGCCGTTTCGGATCGCCACGTGCTCGCCAGGAAGCGCGATAATCCGCTTCACGTACGGCTCGGTCGAGTTCCCCGGAGGCCGGAATACGACGATGTCTCCGCGTTTCGGCGGGCCGAACGGATACCAGACCGTTTCCTGGTCTACCTCTACCCCAGGGAGCCAACCGACCAGCGTCGCGAGGCGAACATGCATGTAGGCTCGCCGGTTGACGATCAGCATCTCGCCGTTGTGGAGCGTCGGCTCCATGCTCGAACCATCCACCCGATAGTTCAACACCACGCCGCGAATCGCGATGAAGAGCACCAGTGCCAAAAGCAAGGTCTCCGCCAGATCCCAGAGCCCGGATCGCCGTTCCGCTGATTGCCGGTCAGCCAGCGGGAGCGTCCGCTCCGTCGCAGCGTCGTGTTGATCTCGCATCACGAAAGGCACTTCCTCACACCAAAGCACTAGCGCTTGAGATTGCCAGGGCGACACTTCGTCTCCGAGTCGCTGCGGCCGATTATACATGCATGTGGCGCGGCACATCGCGCGCTCGGCTTCCCGTTCGGTGCGCGGAGGAGCCTCGAGACCTCGCCAGGCGCGCGCAGTCCGCCGGTCTTCTATAATCGGTATCGACCTGCAGCTCCACGCGTGGCCGTGTGACCGGAAAGCCTCGTGCTCCAGTGTCGTAGCCAGCTAGTATCCTAGCCACGCGCTGTGATTGACGAAGTGAGTCACCAGGAGCCGATGCTGTGCCAGACCAACGCCCCTCCACCTCCGCGACCACGCTCCAACCGGGAACGCTGCTAATGAACCGCTACGAGCTGCTTCGGGTAGCCGGCCGTGGCGGGATGAGCACCGTGTACGTCGCGCGCGACACCCATTTCCGTCAGGTCGAGCGGCTCTGCGCGGTCAAGGCGATGATCTCGCACGCGCCGGACGAGACCAGCCGCACGCTCCAGCGCAGTGCCTTCGAGCGCGAGGCGGCAATGCTCGCTACCCTGCGTCATCCTGGGATCCCACAGGTCTTCGACTTCTTCACCTTGGACGACATCAGCTACCTTGTTCTCGAGTTCATCGAGGGTGAAGACCTCGAACGGCTCCTTGGCCGTTCTGAAGAGCCGATCCCCGAGCCGACGTTGATCGACTGGGCGCTGCAAATTCTCGACGTCCTCACCTACCTGCACTCGCACGAACCGGAACCGATCGTCTTCCGGGATCTGAAACCGTCCAATGTGATGCTTCGCCCTAACGGATCGATTTGCCTCATCGACTTCGGGATCGCTCGCGTCTTCCAGCCGCTGCATCGCGGCACGATGATCGGCACCGAAGGCTATGCTCCACCTGAGCAATACCGTGGCATCGCCGAGCCACGGGGTGACCTGTACGCGCTCGGTGCGACCCTCTATCACCTCGCCACCAGGATCGATCCCCGGCTGGAACCACCGTTCTCGTTGACCGAGCGACCGCCACGTTCGCTCAACCCCTCGTTGAGCGAAGGATTCGAGGCGATCATCCTGCGCGCGCTCGCCTACAACCCGTCCGACCGATTCCCCTCCGCGGTCGCCATGGCCGAGGCCCTCCGTGCGCTGCGCGAGCCCTCGAAGCACTCGGTCTCGACCGTGGCGGACGCGCGCCAGGCGACCGTCCCCCAGAACCAGAGGACTCTCCCGGCTGCCAAGGCCATCGTGCCAGGCCGGACGGCCGAAACGAGGGGCGCGCAGCCTGTCTGGGCTGCGAGCACCGGCGACGAGGTACGTGGGACAGCCACAGTCGTCGGCAGGGTAGTGTTCGTCGGTTCCTACGACGGATACCTCTATGCACTCGACGTCGAGAGCGGCCGGCTGGTCTGGCGGTTTCCAACCGGACGGGGCGTCGTCTCGCGGCCGGCCGGGGTCAACGGACTGGTTATCTTCGGTTCCGAGGACGGTGCTGTCTACGCCGTCGACCAGAAGACGTCGACCTTGCGCTGGCGCTACCTCACGGCATTGCCAGTCCGCTCCTCGCCAGCGGTTGCCGGCGGGCTGGTGGTCATCGGTTCAGACGACGGGTTCTGCTATACCCTCGATCGGGACACCGGGCAGCTCGTCTGGCGGCGCCATACACGCGCACCGATCCGATCCAGCCCACTCATCCAATCGAACCTGATCGTCGTCGGCAGCGATGACGGAGGCGTCTACTGTTGGAGCCTGCACGACGGCCAGGCGCGCTGGCGACGGGCGCTCGGCGGCCCGGTCTTGTCGTCCCCCGCTGCCCTCGATTCGAGTGTCGTGGTGGGCTGCCTGGATGGGAAGATCTATCGCCTGGACGTGGAGAGCGGCGAGATCGAATGGAGCGTTCAGACTGGCGGGCCGGTTGTGGCTACGCCACTGGTCGCCGGTGGACTGGTCGTCACCGGCTCCGCCGACGGTTCGATCTACGCAGTGGACAGGGAGCGCGGCTCCGTGGTCTGGACGCAACGTTTCGGGGAGCAGATTACTGCTGGAGCCGCAGCGTCGGGCTCGCTGGGCTTTGTCGGGACGGTGGACGGCCGACTGGCCGCGTTCGATCTCGACGGCCAACCACGGTGGTCGATCTCGCTAGGCGCGCCGATCGTGGCTACCCCGGCGGTGACCGAACGACTGGTTATCGTCGGGGCATTGGACGGTCGGGTCTACGCGTTCCACATCGAGCCCTGACCCGTCGAGGTGATGACGGAGTTCAGCGCAAAGGAGGCAGACATGTCTTACCGCGTCGTTGTCCATATCCACAACGAGGATCCGTTCCTCGCTGAGATGGACACGATGCCCGACCCACGAGACAATTTCGTCGTGCTCCGCAATCCGAGGCGGCGCGACGGGCGCTCGCTCACCTTCATCACCGAGGGCGCGACCCACTTCCTCTATCCCTGGAGTCGCATCTCGTTCATCGAAATCCTGGACGGCGGCGTGGCGCCGGGGCAGCGGCTGCTCACCTTCTTCCGGGAAGATTCGAGCGATCGCTGAAGCAGCAGCGTCACCCGGATCCTCGACAACAAGACAGGGCGTAGCCGTCCTACGCCCCGAGCCACCTGATCCCGCTACCGTCAAACCCCCACTGCGGGGATTCACCAGCACAGTGTCGTCGACAAGCGCGATATCGAGGTCTTGGCTAAGAACCCGACTAGGCGTCCTTCTTCACCGTCTCGTGTGCAACCGCCTCGGTCTCCGTCGACGGCTTGCTCTCCTCGCGGGTCGCCTGGCGGAATTCCCGGATACCCCGCCCAAGCGCGCCACCGATCTCCGGCAGCTTGCCCGCGCCGAAGATGATCACCACGATCAGCAGGATCAGGACGAGTTCCTGCCATCCCAGACTCGGCAATAGGAGTACCGGCATCAATGTTCCTCCTTCTCACGCAGCCGTCCCGTGCGTGACGCTCTTGAGTATACCTGACGCGCCACGCGCTGGCGAAGTCAAGCCCTCGCTAACCCTCGCCCGACCCGAGGAGGGCCCAGCGTCGCGTCGCACTGCATATCCAGAGACAGCCACGACCTGGCATCGCACTAAGCCGCCGTGTCCAGGCCTGGCTGGTTAACGCTGCTTCCGGAACCATTCGGGGAGCGCGTGAAGCCGATCACTCGGATGAATCAACGGAACCGGCTTGATGCCTTCGATGTCACCCTTCACGGCAAAGAAGTAACGCGGATAGTACAGCACCACGGCAGGCGCCAGCTCGACGAAGACACGCTGGAACTCTGCGTAGAGCGAGCGACGGTTTGCTTCGTTGCTCGTCAAACGCGCTTGCAGAAGCAAGGTGTCGATCGTCTGGTTACGGAGGCCGCTCACATTGAGGCCGGTATCCGCTTGCGAAGAGTGCCAGAGCTCGAAGCAGTCGGGGTCGCCACTAAGCGGTATCCAACCGAAGACCGCGGCAGAGTATTGTCGCCCGAAGAGAGCCTGCTGTAGGGCGGTCGAGGAAACAGGCTGAACCGTCACCGCAATCCCGAGCTGCTGCAACTGAGCCACCAAGGCATGCGCTACCGCGACACGTTGCGCATCGTCTTGATTGACCAGGAGCGTGAATCGAAAGGCTACCCCGCTACTGTCGAGAACTCCATCACCGTCGCTGTCGACCCATCCAGCTTCGCGGAGAAGCTCGCGAGCTCGCTCGCGGTCGAACGACACTTCTGAAGGGGCATAGGCCCACAGCGAGACCGGGATCGGCCCATTCCCGGGTTCTGCCTGTCCGTGCAGGATCTCCTTGACCAGCGCGTCCCGGTCGATCGCCAGTGCGATCGCTTGCCGCACCCGCACGTCGGAGAAGAACTGTGTTTGCTGATTGATAAACAAGGCGGTCATACCAGCCAGCATTGGCGCAAAGATACGGGTGTCGCCCCCCAGATCGACACCCCGCACGACGACGTCCCAGGGCAAGACGCCTGCGCCGTCGAGGTCGCCGTCACGGAACGCCTCGATCAACTCGTCCACCGTCTCGTAGAAACGGAACTCCACCTCGTCCAGGTACGGGCGCTGGCCGTAGTAGCCGTCGTAGCGGGCGAGGATGGCCTGCCTGGTCTCGGGATCGAACGTGACGAGGCGGAACGGCCCGGTGCCGATCGGAGCCAGCCCGAACGGATCCGCCTTCAGGTCTTCAGGCAGGACGCCGCGCAGGCGATGCGCGGGTAAGATCGGTAGCGATGCATAGTTTGGGAAGGGAGCGAACGGCTCCAGCAGGGTGAAAACGACCGTATAGGGATCTTCGATATCGACTCGGATCCCGCGCCAGAACCTTGCGAGATCCGGGTTCCCGGGGAAATCGGGAGATTGTACCAGGCGGACAGTGAAGAGCACATCGGCCGCGGTAAACGGCTGGCCGTCGTGCCACGTCACCCCGCGCCGAAGTTTGAACGTATAGCGCAGCCCATCGTCACTCGTCGTCCAGGTCTCCGCAAGCTCGGGTTTCGGCCGCCCGGTACCATCTACCCAGGTCAACCCTTCGAACAGCACGCTCGCGACGTCGCGCTCCGAAGGTGACGAAGCAAGCAGCGGGTTCAACGTGAGGGGAAGACCGACGAGCCCCTCGACATAGCGTCCACCAGGAACCGGTACTGGCGTAGGTGTCGGCTCCGCGGCTGGTTGGCTGGTCACTGCGTGACCGGTGACCGGAGTGGGCAGCGGTCGCGGACGCCGGTCCAGTCCGTTGAGCCAGAGCAACCCCGCACTGGAAAGGAGAAGGATCAGAGAACTGACGACCCAGAGCAGGCCCCACGACCGGGCCCGCGAACGACGATTCAGGCCTGGTGTCGGTGCTCTCACGCCCTCGACGCCCGCCTTCGACGAGTCCTCGTACCTCGGCGCAGGCCGAGATCCGATGCTCGCTGTGCTCGTGATCGCGACGACAGCCTCGCCATCTTCGAACTAGAGCAGGAACTGCGCGAGAATCGAAAGGAGCACGAACAGCGCCGCGACGCCGATGGTCAGTTGGAACAACACCTTCTCCACTCCGCGGCGCGTGCGATAGATCGATGAAGTGTCGCCTCCGAACGCGCCGCTGAAGCCCGACCCCTTCGACTGCAAGAGAATCACCAGCATCAGCAGGATCGACACGATAATGATGCCCAGGTAGAGCGTTACCTCCATCATGCCACGACGCCCCCTAGCGTGAGTCTACCGCCGTCACTCCGTGCTCACTGCGGCCAACCTCACCGGCCAGTCGCACGATCTGTGAGAACTGTTCCACGTCCAGGCTCGCTCCGCCAACCAGTGCACCGTCGACATCGGGCAATCGAAGGAAAGCCTCCGCGTTGCGCGCATTGACACTGCCACCGTACTGCACCCGCACCGCGTCCGCGAGCGCCGCACCGAAACGTGCCTCGACCCACTGGCGGATAAAGCGAGCCATCGCTTGCGCGTCCTCTGGAGTTGCTGGCCGGCCAGTGCCGATAGCCCACACTGGCTCGTAGGCGATGACCAGCCGACGCACCTGATCGGCTTGGACGTTCCTCAGAGCATGCAAGAGCTGCCGCTCGACCGTGGCCTCGGCGATGCCCTGGTCGCGCTCCTCGAGCAACTCACCGACGCACAGGATCGGGGCGAGACCGTTCCGCAAAGCAGCCTGCAGCTTGGCTGCGACCATCTCGTCCGACTCGCCGAGCTGATGCCGACGCTCGCTGTGCCCGACGATGACATAGCGGCAAAACGGAGCCAGCATCCGCGCTGAGACCTCACCCGTCAGCGCCCCCTCGTCGATCGTCGCGCAGTTCTGCGCGCCCAGCACCAGAGTCGATCCGCTGAGCCGCTCGGCTACCGGCACGATCCAGGGAAACGGCGGGATGAGTGCGCACTCGACGCCATCCACCCCGTCGAGACGCTCTCGGAATACCCCGGCGAGGCGCAGCGCCTCCTCGTAGGTGGTATGCATCTTCCAGTTGCCGGCAACGAGCGGCACGCGCCTCGCCTGCCTCACTCCTCCGCCTCCATCAGCACCCGCACCCCGGGCAGCTCTTTCCCCTCGAGGAACTCCAACGTGGCTCCGCCACCAGTCGACACATGGTCGATCCGATCCGTCAGTCCGAGTTCCCCGACCGCAGCCGCTGAGTCGCCACCACCGACGACCGTAAACCCTGCACAAGCAGCAACCGCCTGCGCGATTCCTCGCGTCCCCTCGCGAAAGGCCGGAACCTCGAACACGCCCATCGGGCCGTTCCACACCACGAGTGCCGCTCCGCCGATGACTTCCGCAAATCGGGCGACGGTGAGCGGGCCGATGTCGAAGATCGCGTCCGCTGGAGTCACCTCGCTAACCAGCACCTTCCTCGCCCGATCCACTGCTTCCAGCGCGGGTGCCACCACCACATCCACCGGCAGCACGACCTGAACCCCGCGCTTCTCCACACGTGAGAGGAGACGCTTTGCCTCGTCGAGCCGATCGTCTTCGACGAGCGAGCGGCCGACTTCATACCCCAGTGCCTTCAGGAACGTGTTCGCCATGCCGCCACCGAGCAAGAGCGCATCGACCCGCTGCGACAGGTTCTCGATGACCCCGATTTTGTCCGAGACTTTGGCTCCACCCAAGATCAAGACGAAGGGATGCTCGTCGGCCTCCAACACCCGTGTCAGCGCCTGAATCTCGCGCTCCATGAGCAACCCTGCCGCCGACGGCAGGAAGGCAGTGACACCGGCTGTGGACGCGTGTGCACGATGAGCCGCACCGAACGCGTCGTTCACGTAGCACTCTGCGAGCGACGCAAGCTCGCGGGCAAATCCCGGATCGTTCTGCTCTTCGCGGGGATCGAATCGCAGGTTTTCCAGCAGGCCTACTTCGCCCGGCTCGAGCGCTTCTGCCATTGCCCGCGCCTCTGCGCCAACGATGTCACGCACGTACCGCACCGGCGCGCCCAACAGCTCGGCCAGCCGTCCGGCAACCGGCGCTAGGCGGAGCTCTTCCCGCACCTGTCCCTTGGGACGGCCGAGATGAGAGCACAGGATCACACGGGCACCCCGCTCGCGCAACGCTGCCAGCGTCGGGAGCGTCGCTCGTATCCGGGTATCATCGGCCACGCGCCCGTCCTCGAGCGGCACGTTATAGTCCACTCGTGTGAGGACGCGCTTTCCTTCGACCTCGAGATCGCGCAAGGTGCGCAGTCGCATGGTGAGCCTACCCTTTCATTCCCGCGGCGAGCGTGGTCGCGGTGAGTAGCTCGCTCCCAAAGACGGCACGAGGCGTCGCCTAGGGTTACCGGTAGCGTCCGGGCACGTCAAATGACACAACCACTACCAGGCACCGCGTCCTGCGGCTGAAACGGGATCAGCGATGCACCGACCCGGTAAGTACCACCAGGTTACTCCTGATGCAGACTCCCGATCATCATGTGGTACGCCAGATCGGCCACACGGCAAGAATAGCCCCACTCGTTGTCGTACCAGGCGACGACCTTGGCCAAGTTGTCGCCGACGACCATCGTCGAGAGCCCGTCAACGATCGCCGAACGCGGGTCACCGCGGAAGTCGATCGAGACGAGAGGCTCCTCGGTATAGCCGAGGATGCCGGCTAACTCGTCGTCCGCCGCACGGCGGAAGACCTCGTTCACCTCCTCAGCAGTCGTTCCCCGTTCGAGTTCGACCACGAAGTCGATGATCGAGACGGTCGAGGTCGGCACGCGGAGCGCGAAGCCGTCAAACTTCCCTTTTAGCTCAGGGATTACCAGGGCAACAGCCCGAGCCGCCCCGGTCGTCGTCGGCACGATGTTCAAGGCCGCCGCGCGCGCCCGGCGCAGGTCGCGGTGCGGGGCGTCGAGCAACTGCTGGTCGTTCGTGTAGGCGTGCACGGTCGTCATGAGCCCGCGCCGGATACCGAAGGTCTCGTGCAGGACTTTCGCCACCGGCGCCAGGCAATTCGTCGTGCACGACGCGTTCGACACGATGTGATGCCGGGCGGGGTCGTACTGTTCCTCGTTGACGCCAAGCACGATGGTGATGTCCTCGTTTTTCGCCGGGGCGGTGATGATCACCTTCTGGGCGCCGGCTTCCAGGTGGGCCCGCGCTTTGCTCGCGTCCGTGAAGAAGCCCGTGGACTCGACCACGAGTTCTACTTCGTGGTCGCGCCACGGGATACTCGCTGGATCGCGCTGCGCGTACACCCGGATTTCTTGGCCATCGACGATGATGCTGTCGTCAGTGGCTTCGATGTCAAGGTCGCTCACGCCGTAATTCGAGTCGTACTTGAAGAGATGAGCGAGCGTCCGCGCATCGGTGAGATCGTTGACGGCGACGACTTCCAGTTCGTCCTCATAGTTATCGAGTATCGCCTTGAGCACCTGGCGGCCGATCCGCCCGAACCCGTTGATGCCTACCCGCACAGCCATCGCTGTTTCCTTTCACTGCCACTGCCTCGGTACTCGTCGACGAGCGTCCGTCGCTACCGCCACACCAACGCTCTCGACCGGCCTGCCGGAAGGCGTGATCGGCTCCCGATCATCGGCGGCTCGGGAAACGCTGCGCGCTTCGCGTGCCAGCTCGATCAACGCACGACTCAACTTCACCGGATCATGACGCATCGGTTGTTCGGCGCAGACGACATCGCGTAACACCACATGGGCCAAGCCGCGCAGTTGGTCAATACCGTCCAGGCTCACCGGTATGACGCCGAGCGCGGGATCGAGCCGTCGACCGGGTTCGAAGTTGTCGTTCACCAGCACGTAGTCGACCAGCAGCCCTCCGACGTGGTCGTACAGCGCGCGCACGTGATCGACAGCGCGGAAGCCGTCCGTCTCCCCGCGCTGGGTCGTGACGTTGCAGACGTAGACCTTCACTGCACGCGAGAAGCGGATGGCATGCGCGATGCCATTGACGAGCACGTTCGGGATGACCGAGGTATACAGGCTGCCCGGGCCCAGGACAATCAGATCAGCCGACAAGATCGCGATGATGGCGGGGTCGTAGGCCTCCGGTCGCTCGGGGTCGAGGAAGATGCGGCGGATACGACCCCGATACTGGGTGATGCGCGATTCACCGCGAACCACTTCGCCGTTCGCCATCTCTGCACAGACGGTGATGTTTTCGAGGGTCGAGGGCATGACCTGCCCCCGCACGGCAAGCACGCGCGACGACTCCGCGACGGCGCGTTCAAAGCTCCCGGTCACCTGGGTCATGGCTGTGATGAAGAGGTTTCCGAAGCTGTGACCATCGAGCGGCGAGCCGACTTCGGGGAAGCGGAACTGGAACAGGTCGCTCATCAGCGGCTCGGCGTCCGCCAGCGCGACCAAGCAGTTTCTGATATCGCCAGGCGGAGGGATGTTGAACTCGTGGCGCAATCGTCCTGAACTGCCGCCGTCGTCTCCCGTGGTCACGATCGCGGTGATAGCCACATCGTGGGCTTTCAGCCCGCGGAGCAAGGTCGAGAGCCCGGTGCCCCCGCCGATGGCGACCACGCGCAGTTCCGGCTCCGCCGGGCCGAAGCGGTGGGCATGGATGATCTCCGCGAGTCCCTGCCCATCACCGCGGTGCTCCAAAAAGGGCGCCAGGAGCGAACGACTCAACTGGATGAAGCCAACCGCGACGAGCAACCCACCGACGGTCAGCATCAGCATCTCGCGATACGGGTGCGGAATAAACTGCAAGGTCACCGCCTGCACCAGGCCGGAGACCCGGTGCGGGAAGTCGTAGTTGCGATAGACCCAAGCGAGACCCATCGCGAGGCCCAGACTGGTCATCACCAGTCCGAGCATCAGGAGGAGTATCCAGCGTTTGATGAGCATGCCCGGTCGGAGCCATTTACTCAGCTTCATGCGTCCCCCTAAGAGCGCCTGTCAGGCAGACGAGCCGCTCCAACCGAGACACCGAGGTCTCGTCTCCTCGCCGGGGTCAGTATAACACGGCCTCCAGCCGCTCCAGGATACGCGTGCGTCGAGTCGTGTGCAGCGGATGGAGCGACAGAGCAAACGAGCCCTCCTGGCCACGGAAGAGCAGGGCTACGGTCGGCCGTCGCGTTTCCGGTTCGATATCCTTGGCCGATCGGCTCATGAGTGTGGTATACTGTGGCTGGTCAACGAAGTGCCCAGGGAAAGTGGGCCATGCCCACTTTAATTTTTGCCGCCCGGTATCAACCGCAGGTGCCGCCCTCAGGGCACGATCCCAAGAAAGGAGGAACCAAGCCATGAAGAGCGACCTGTACACGGCGATCGCCCAGATTGCGGCCGAGCGCGGCATTCCGCGCGATGCGGTCATGGAGTCTGTGCAGCACGCCCTGCGCACGGTCTACAAGAAGATCACCGGATCCGAAGAAGAAGTCGAGATCGACATCGACGTGAATACCGGCAGGATCAGGATCTTTGCGCCGAAGCGCGTGGTCGTGGAGGTGAAGGATCCGCTCAGCGAGATCACGGTCGAGGAGGCCCGGAAGGTCGATCCCAAGGCCGTCGTCGGGGATATCGTCCGCCTCGAGCGCACACCAGCCAACTTCGGCCGGATCGCAGCGCAGACGGCCAAGCAGGTCATCCTGCAGCGCATCCGCGACTACGAGCGCGAAATGATCTACAACGAGTACGCCGATCGCGTGGGCGAGATCCTGACCGGGATCGTTCAGCGGGCCGATCCCCGCGCCGTCATCATCGACCTCGGTAAGGCCGAGGCGATCATGCCAGCGCGCGAGCAGATCCCGAACGAGCGCTACCGGCCAGGGCAGCGCATCAAGGTCTACCTGCTGGAGGTAAACAAGGATCCGCGGGGCCCGCAGCTCGTCGTCTCGCGGACGCACCCGAACCTGATCAAGCGCCTGCTCGAACTGGAGGTTCCGGAGATCTTGAGCGGTGCCGTCGAGGTCATGGCGATCGCTCGCGAGCCGGGCCAGCGGTCGAAGGTGGCCGTCGCCGCTCGTCAGGAGAAGGTCGACCCGGTCGGCGCGTGCGTCGGTGTCCGCGGCGTTCGAATCCAGAACATCGTGACCGAGCTTTCGGGCGAAAAGATCGACGTGATCGAGTGGTCGCCCGATACGCGGACGTTCATCAGCAACGCGCTCAGCCCGGCGAAGCCGATCAGCGTTATCCTGAACGAGGATGAGAAGGTGGCACGAGTCATCGTGCCGACGGATCAGATGTCACAGGCCATCGGCAAGGACGGGCAGAACGCCCGTCTCGCCTACAAGCTGACCGGTTGGCGCATCGACATCAAGGATCCCGAGTCGCTCCGCGATCAGGAGCGCTTGCTGCTGCGCGCCGGCCTCCCGGAGATGCCGCACGACATGATGGCCCTCGGTCGTCAGCCGCGTCTCGTGCGTGCCGACGGCACCATCAGTGTGCGCGAGCGTGAGTTCGGCCCGCTGCCGAGCGACCTGATCCTCAAGAGCGTCGATGTCGAGATCGTCGACGGCGTGGTCAACGTCTACTACGACCGCGAACTGCGGGCACGGTACGACTTCGAGACCGGGCGTGCGCTACCATTGACCGAGGAGCAGACGTCGCGCGTCTCCTAGCGGCAGGCTGACGAGGTGAGGGGCACGGATGAGCGAGCGGCGACCAACCTCAGGCCGGCGCCGTGGGCCACGCCTGAAGCACGTTCCGCTTCGAACCTGCGTCGTCTGCAAGCAGAAGGACGCGAAGCGTACGTTCGTGCGCATCGTCCGCACCCCTGAAGGCGAGCTGGTGATCGACCCGACGGGTAAGCGGAGTGGACGCGGCGCCTATCTCTGTCGCCGGTTTTCGTGCTGGCAGCTCGCCGCCGAGGGGAACGCCCTCGACCGTGCCCTGCGCACGACCGTGCCGCCGGAGTTTCGGGCCGAGCTCCTGCGTTATGCCGACTTGCACTTCCGCCGGGAAGACAACGAACGCGAGCACGAAGCTCGGCCCGGCACGACTCTGACTGAGGAGGGAGAACGATGAACCAGAAGCAGCGACAGAAGAGAGTACGGAGCAGGGGCACGAGGCCCCATATGGAGGCCCCGACCGGATCGACCCGGGCTGGAGGCCCTGCAACCACAGTGAGCGGCCCGGTCGTCCTCGGGAGCGTGATCACCGTCGGTGAGCTGGCTGACGCCATCGGCGTCAGCGCCGTGGAGGTGATCAAGAGCCTGATCCGCCGCGGCATCATGGCTGCGATCAACCAGCAGATCGACTATGAGACGGCAGCCGCGGTCGCGGCTGAATTCGGCGTGGAGACCGAGGAGCATGTGCCCGAGGCCGCCCAGCAGGCGAGCGCGGTGATCGAGCAGGAGCTGCGCGCCGGTGCTGCCGGCCCGGGGGCACAGCCCCGGCCACCGGTCGTCACGATCATGGGACATGTCGACCACGGGAAGACCAAGCTGCTCGATGCGATCCGGGAGACGAACGTCGCCGAAGGTGAAGCAGGCGGGATCACCCAGCACATCGGAGCCTACCAGGTCGAGGTGCAGGGGCGAAAGATCACGTTCCTCGATACACCTGGCCACGAGGCATTCACGGCCATGCGGGCCCGCGGTGCTCAGGTAACCGATATCGCCGTCCTCGTAGTCGCGGCCGACGACGGCGTCATGCCGCAGACGCGCGAGGCCATCAGCCACGCGAGGGCCGCGAACGTGCCGATCATTGTGGCGATCAACAAGATCGATCTCCCGACGGCGAACCCGATGCGCGTCAAGCAGCAGCTTGCCGAGGTCGGAGTCGTTCCCGAGGAGTTCGGCGGCGACGTGCCGGTCGTCGAGGTCTCCGCCAAGCAGCGGCTGGGCATCGAAGATTTGCTGGAGATGATCCTGCTCGTCGCAGACTTGATGGAGCTGAAGGCTGACCCGAACCGCCCGGCGATCGGCGCCATCATCGAAGCCAAGGTCGACCAGACGCGCGGCCCGGTGGCAACGGTCTTGATCCAGTCCGGAACACTCCAGCTCCGCGACGTGGTCGTCGTCGGGAGCACCTGGGGACGGATCCGCGCGATGTTCGACGACCGCGGGCGCCGCGTCCGCCGCGCTGGCCCCTCGATGCCCGTCGAGATCTTGGGCCTGCTCGATGTCCCGGAGGCTGGTGACATCCTCCAGGTCGTCGAGGACGAGAAGACTGCTCGCGAACTTGCGGAGGAGCGCGCGCGCCAGCGACGTGCGGAAGCCTTCACCGAGATGCGCGTCGTCAAGCTCGACGAGCTCTATGCCGGACTCGAGTCCGGGGAGACGCGCGAGCTACGCATCGTTCTCAAGGCGGATGTCCAGGGTTCGCTCGAAGCGATTCAGAACGCGTTGGCGAAACTGAACGAGGAGATCGAATCGGTCGGGATCACGGTCATCCACAGCGGCACCGGCGCGATCTCGGAGTCCGACATTATGCTCGCGGCGACGACGGGGGCTATCGTGGTCGGCTTCAACGTGCGGCCGGATGTGGCAGCCCGGCGCGCCGCCGACGCCTCAGGTGTCGACGTGCGTTACTACAACGTGATCTACCACCTGCTCGACGACGTTCGAGCCGCACTCTCGGGACTCTTGGCGCCGGAGACCCGGGAGGTAACCGACGGGTATGCTGAGGTGCGCGAGACGTTCCGCCTGCCGAACCGGACGGTCGTTGCCGGGCTCTACGTCGTCAGCGGGAAGGCACTGCGCAACTCGCGCGTGCGGGTGCTGCGCCACGGTACCGTCATCCACGACGGCACCGTCGCGTCTCTCAGGCGCTTCAAGGAGGACGTTCGCGAGGTTGCCGCTGGTTACGAGTGTGGGCTGGTCATCGACGGTTTCAACGACGTGGTGGTTGGTGACCAGATCGAGTTTTACCACGTCGAGGAAGTACCCCGGACTCGATAGGGCTGGAGATGGGCGTTTCGGCCGGCACGATCGGCACTAGCCCGATGCCATCGCCACCGAGGCGCTCCACTCTCAGCCAGCCGGGCACGGAACTGCCCGGGGGAGGCGTAGCCATGAACAGCCTCCGACAGCAGCGAGTAGCCGAATTCTTGCGCGACGAGATCAGCGAGATCATCCGCCGCGAGATGCGTGACCCTCGCCTCGGCTTCGTCAGCGTGACCCGAGTCGAGGTCAGCCCCGATCTCCGGTACGCGAAGGTCTTCGCGTCGGTCTACGGTAGCGAGGAGGAACAAACCGCCGCGATCGATGCCCTCAACGGAGCGGCTGGCTTCATTCGACGCCTGTTGAAGCCTCGCATGCGGACACGGCACATCCCGGAGCTTTCCTTCCGACTGGATCGATCGATGGAGTACGCTGAACAGGTAACGAGAACGCTCAACTTGCTCCGTGAGCAACTCCACCCGGAGTCCGAGACCGAGCGGACGGCAGCGGACGAGCAGCCGAGGTAGACAGGGATGACGAACCACACCGCCTGCTATGACGGCCGCTATACGCCCGCCGACCTGGAGACCGCCTGGAGAACGATGGCGTCTGGTCAGGTAATCCTGGTCGCCACGCACGCGAACCCTGACGCGGACGCCATCGCCTCGGTGCTCGCCGTCCGCCTCCTCCTCGATGACACTCGCCAGATCGTCGTGATGGCTACCGGAGACGGGCGGGTGCCCGCTACGGTGCGATTCCTGGCCGGGGTCGATCGCTTCGCTCAGCTTTCCGAACTGCGGGATCAGTCGTTCGATCGTGTCGTCCTCGTCGACTGCGCTGATCCGAGCCGGCTAGGGCCGCTCTTCCGGGAGTCTCCAGGGTGGTTCGACGGCTCGATCCCGATCGTCAATATCGACCACCACGTCACCAACACATGCTTCGGAACCGTCAACCTCGTCGACCCCGACGCGGCCGCGACCACCGAGATCCTGTCTGAACTCGTCCTCCAGCTCGGTCTGCCGGTGTCTCCCGAACTCGCGACCTGTCTGTTGACTGGTATCTACGGTGACACGCTGGGACTCCAGACCTCGAGCACGAGGCCGAAAACGATGCGACTCGCTGCCCACCTCCTGGAGGCCGGCGCTGACCTCTCCGCCATCGTGACCCACCTCTTTCGTCAACGTCCGTTTTCGACGGTGCGGCTCTGGGGTCTGGCCCTGGCACGCGCCCGCTTCGACACCGGAATCGTGTGGACGGAGATCACCCCGGAGATGCTGGAGGAAAGCGGCGCTACAGCGGCGGAGGGAGAAGGGATCGTCAACTTCCTGAGCGGTACCGAGGGTGCCGCTATCGCCATCCTGTTCTACCAGCAGCCTGAGGGATGGCGCGTCAGCCTCCGCTCGACGAGCGACGTGCTCGACGTAGCCGAGATCGCGGCCCGCTACGGCGGCGGTGGCCATAGCCGTGCTGCCGGTTGTCGCTTGCCCCCGGGAGAGCACGCACGGCAGGCGTTCCTGGAGGCGGTCGCTCGCTCTTTGCCGGAGTACGCCGTCGCAGGTGACCCATAAGAATCAAGATGAGCCATCTTCACGGTTTGCTCGTCATCGACAAGCCCCGAGGCTGGACTTCACACGACGTCGTGAGCTGGGTACGCCGACGCCTCCGTGAGACCCGCGTCGGACACGGGGGAACGCTCGACCCGGCTGCCGAAGGGGTCTTGCTCGTGGCCGTCGGTCAGGCGGCCCGCCTCGCCTCCTTCCTCCAGGACGCAGGGAAGCAGTACCTGGCGCACATCGTCCTCGGGATCGCCAGCACGACCGACGACCTCGAGGGCGAGGCACTCCTCGCCGCGGAGCCGCATAGTCAGCCGCCACGCGCTGCGGTGGAGGAAGCGCTCCGCCGCTTCGAAGGACAGATCGAGCAGGTGCCGCCTGCCTTCTCGGCCATTAAGGTGGCCGGCAAGCCCCTCTATCGCCGCACTCGAGCTGGCGAGGCCGTCGAGGCCGCGCCGCGTCGAGTGGTCATCTACCGGCTGGAGCTCTTGCACTACGCGTACCCGGACGTCCTCGTGTCTGTCGACTGTGGTAAGGGGGTGTACATCCGCTCACTCGCACGCGACCTGGGCACCGTGCTCGGCACCGGTGCCTATCTCCACGGTCTGATCCGGACACGCGTCGGGCCGTTCAGCCTGGCTGATGCCTGGCCCCTGGAGACGCTTGATCGGTGGTTGTCGGCCGACACGTGGCGTCTCATCGCGCTCCATCCGGACACAGCCGTGAGCGAGCACGCGGCCCTGATTCTGAGCCCCGAGCAGGCGAAGGCGTGGTATCATGGGGCGCCGGTACGTCGACCCGGCGCCTTTTCTGACCAGCGCTTGGCCCGTGTCTACGGTCTGGATGGAAGCTGGCTTGGGCTCGCCCGATACGAGCAAGCCAGAGAGTTCTGGAAACCTGCGCTGGTCATTCCGAATCGACCCGAGTGAAGGCGATCGCAAGCGTATGCCGCCCCTCGTCTATCGTGCGCTGGAGGCGCTTCCCACGCGCCCCCGCGCGCTGACCATAGGCAATTTCGACGGCGTCCATCGCGGTCACCAGTATCTCTTCGATTGCTTGCGTCGAAGGGCTGTCGAGCGCGGTGTGTCCAGTCTCGTCGTGACCTTCGATCCGTTACCGGCTGAAGTGCTGAGGCCCGGCCAAGCGCCACCTCGACTGTGCACGACCGACCAACGACTCGCCTTGATTGGTGCGAGCCTGATCGACGAAGTGCTGGTGCTCCGCTTCGATGAACAGTTCGCGAGCCAGGCTCCGGAGACCTTCATCGAGCGGCTCGTCGGCGCCGTTACCCCAGTCGAACTGGTGGTCGGAGACGACTTCCGCTTCGGTCGCGGGCGCAGCGGCACGGTGGATACACTTCGCGAGCTCGGGGTGCACTACGGCTTCGAGGTCACAGTGGTACCTCGCGTCGACCTCGACACGGAGCCGATCAGCAGTACTCGCATCCGGCAACTCGTCCAGGAGGGATCGGTCGAGTCCGCCGCCGAGTTGCTCGGTCGGCCGTACGCCCTTGCTGGCGAGGTCGTGGAAGGCCAGCACCGGGGCCAGCTCCTCGGCTATCCCACTGCCAACCTCCGGCTCATCGACCGGCTCGCTGTCCCCGCCGACGGGATCTATGTCGTGCAGGTCTCGGTCGACGGTTCACCTGATCTGCTCCCTGGCATGGCCTACATCGGCACACGGCCGGTCTTCCACGACCAGGAGCGGGCGATTGAAGTCCACCTCCTCGACCTGACACTCGAGCTGTACGGACATCGGCTGACCATCCTGTTCGTCCGCCGGCTGCGCGACGATATGTGGTTCCCGAGCATCGACGCGTTGATCGAGCAGATGAAAGCCGACGAGCACGCGACGCGAGAAATCCTGGCAAACTTAGGAAAGGACTGGCCGCCACCGCTTGCATGGGCAGTCCTCGAGGTGGCGGAGGGAGTGGTCTCAGCCGATGGTTAGACAGCTTGATCGAACTGCTGCTGTCGAGCGCCTGCTTAGTCGGGGAGTTGTCGACGTCGTCGTGCGCGACGACCTGAGGCAAAAGCTGCTCGGCCCGCGGCCGCTGCGGGTCAAGCTCGGCGTCGATCCCACCCGGCCGGATATCCATCTCGGGCACTACGTCTGTTTCCGCAAGCTGAAGGAGTTCCAGGCACTCGGTCACCAGGTCGTCGTCATCATCGGCGACTGGACTGCCCGCATCGGAGACCCATCGGGACGCTCAGTCCAGCGCACCATGCTGACTGCTGAGGAAGTACGCGCCAACGCGCAGACGTACCTCGACCAGTTCTTCAAGGTGGTCGATATCAACCGAGCTGAGATCGTCTGGCAGAGTACGTGGTTCGACACCTTCACGCTGGAGGACGTGATCCGGCTCACCAGCAAGTACACCGTCGCCCGCATGCTGGATCGCGAGGACTTCGCCCGGCGCTACCAGGAAGGCTCGCCGATCTCGATCACCGAGTTGCTCTACCCGCTGCTCCAGGCGTACGACTCGGTCGCCATCCAGGCCGACGTCGAGATCGGCGGCACCGACCAGACCTTCAACCTGCTGGTCGGGCGCGACATCATGCGCGAGATGGGCCAGGAGCCGCAGAACATCCTGACCGTGCCGCTGCTCGTCGGCACCGACGGCGTCCAGAAAATGAGCAAGAGCCTGGACAACTACATCGGCGTGACCGAGCCGCCCGAAGAGATGTTCGGCAAGCTGATGTCGATCCCGGACTGGGTGATGGGCGACTACCTGCGCCTGCTCACCGATATTCCGGAGGAAGAGATCGACGCGATGCTGGCCGCTGCCGAGCGGGGACAGGTGAACCCGCGTGACGTGAAGGAGCGGTTGGCGTTCCAGATCGTCACCGACCTGCACGGTGTCGATGCGGCTGAGCGGGCACGCGAGGCATTCGTCCGGATCTTCCGGCGGCGAGAGCTACCCGAGGAGATGCCGGAGATCGAGGTTCCCGCCGAAGGGTGGATCGTCCAACTGATGGTGCTGGCTGGCCTTGCCGCGAGCAATAACGAGGCGCGCCGCCTGATCGTCCAGGGAGGCGTGCGGCTCGACGGGAAGCGGGTCGACGACCCGGAACTCGTGGTGCGGCTGGAGCGCCCGACGGTGATCCAGGTTGGCCGGCGCCGCTTCGCGCGGTTAGTGCCACGCCCATCCTGAGGATGAAAAACGAGCTCGAAATCTGCTATACTATGCGGTGCGACTGGTTCGGGGTGTGGCGCAGTTGGTAGCGCGCGGCGTTTGGGACGCTGAGGTCGGAGGTTCGAGTCCTCTCACCCCGACCGCGCGGGAGTAACTCAGTTGGCAGAGTGCCGGCCTTCCAAGCCGGTTGTCGCGGGTTCGAATCCCGTCTCCCGCTCCAAACAGCGACCGGTTGCTGAGCACCCATGTGGTACCGCATGGGTGCTCTGTGTTTCTCTCGTTCCATGTCCTCTCGGCAGACTGAGCCAGGAGCCTCTCCGCTCTAACCTCACCTACCCGCTGCCCCCACTTCAGCACGAACCGAACCAGGCCAGAGAGCACTGCGTCCGCCCTCTTCCTGATGCTATGATCAAGGCCCAAACCGGGGAAAGGACGAGGGGGCGAAACCGGTGTCGCTTCCGATGGAGCGAATCGAGGTTCCCAACCCCGCCGCGATGATGGGCGACCAGCCGACCAACGCCTACCTCGTCGGTTCCCGGGAGCTCTTGATCGTCGACCCCGGCAGCGAGGCCGGTGTCGAGATCGTCTCCCAGGCTGTGGCCGCCCGCGCGGGCGCGCGCGTCCGCGCCATCGTCCTCACCCATGGGCACCCCGACCACGCGGCGGCGGCCGGCGAGCTGCGCCGACGGCTCGGTTGTGCCCTCATGCTCCATCCGAAGGAACGGCCGATCCTCCGTGACTTCCTGAGGTGGGAGGACGTCGATCTCGAACTCGAAGACGGGATGACTCTCAGCGTTCCTGAAGGCACCTTGACCGTCATCGAGACGCCGGGGCACTCGCCCGGTCACGTCGCACTGTGGGATGCGGCAGGACGAACGCTCCTGGCCGGCGACCTCTTCTCCGGCAATGGCACGGTTGCGATCATCCCGCCCTACGGCAGCATCGTCGCATACCTCGACTCCCTCGAACGAGTACGGGCACTCGGGCCTGAGCGCGTGCTTCCGGGACACGGGCCCGAGATCACCGATCCGGGGCGAGTGATCGACGAGTATGTCGCGCGCCGGCTTCGGCGCGAGCAGCAGATCCGTGAGGCTCTCGACGCTCGCCCGAAGACGATCGAGGAACTGGTCTCCGAGCTGTATCCCGACATTCTCCCGCAGTTCCGTCGAGCCGCGGCGCTGACGGTGCTGGCGCACCTGGAGAAGCTGCGCCAGCAGGGAGAGGTCGTGCCG
>JADBJL010000111.1 GCA_014874455.1 Thermomicrobiaceae bacterium | reverse complement strand
CCCCCCCCCCCGCCCGGCCCGCCGCGGGGCCCGGGGGCGGCCCGGGGTCGTCAACACCCGCTTGCGCGTGGCTTTGGTAGGGGGCGACCGGCCGGTCGCCCCCTACCATATCGTATGGGCAAATAATCATTCGCCCGTGCGCATTGCCCCTGCCCCGCCCATCAGGCCATCCGATCCGCGTGGCAGCGGGGCCGGGGATGGAGGCGGCTCAAGTGACCCGCTCTCCCACTAGGCGCAGCGAGCCAGGCCCCGCACGACCAGACGCGCGCTGCTGCCCTCGCCGGAGACACCGGTGGCAGGTACCGGGGGTGACCATTTTATGAAGATCAGCACAAGAAAACGTGCTGATTCTCATGAATCGATTGACATATGGTCAGATGGCGCGTATCCTGGTGTGGCCGGGTCACCCCGGCCCATCTACCGGCTCCCGGAGCGCCTGGCACCGCGCGCTGGCGTGTGGCAGACTCGTCGCCCTGCGGAGCAGAGGCGGTCGTCCGAAGGCAGACAGGGCCGGCTGGGATGATCCCCGTGTCCGAATGAAGCGGAGGTGATGAGCGATGCGAGCATCCGACACGGTCGTGGTCGAGGAGCTCGCCAAGCACTACCGTGGCGGGGTGCAGGCGCTGGCCTGCGTCTCCTTCACCGTGCACGAGGGAGAGATCTACGGGCTGCTGGGGCCGAACGGAGCCGGCAAGAGCACCACGGTGCGCATCCTGGCCACCCTGACCCGCCCCGACAGTGGCCGGGCCGTCGTCGCCGGGCACGACGTGCTCCGCGAGCCGGGCCAGGTGCGCCGGAAGATCGGCTACGTGGCCCAGGTCTCCGGCGTCGACCGCTGGGCCACCGGCCTGGAGAACCTGCTGCTCCAGGGCCACCTGGAGCGGATGCCCGGCCACGAGCTGCGCCGGCGCGTCGACGAGCTGCTGGAGCAGCTCGGGCTACAGGACGCGGCCGAGCGGCTGGTCAACACCTACTCGGGCGGGATGCGCCGCCGGCTCGACATCGCCATGGGCCTCGTCCACCGGCCGGCGGTGCTCTTTCTCGACGAGCCGACCACCGGGCTCGACCCGGAGTCGCGCGCCCTGCTCTGGGCCGACCTCCAGCGGCTGCGCGCCGAGGGCTCGGTCACCGTCTTGCTCACCACCCACTACCTGGAGGAGGCCGACCGGCTCTGCGACCGGCTGGCGATCATCGACCACGGGCGGGTGGTCGTCGAGGGCACGCCAGCCGGGCTCAAGGCGGAGCTGCAGGGCGACCGGGTGACACTGGAGGTCGAGGGCGACGCAGCGGAAGCCGTGCGCGCGCTCGACGGCCTGCCCGGCATGTTCGAGGCGGTGCCCAACGGAACCGAGGTGATCGCCCGGGTCAGCGAGGGCGCCACCGCTATCCCGCTGCTGGTGACGGCGCTCGAGCGGGCCGGGGTGGCGGTCAGCGCGGTGACGATGAGCCGCCCCTCGCTCGACGACGTCTACCTGCACTACACCGGCCACCGCTACCGCAGTGAGGGCGACGCCGAGCAGGCGAGCCGCGCCGCCGGTGCCGCGAGGAGATCGTGACCATGCGGTGGTTCATCAGCGATACGTTCCAGCTCCTGCTCCGGCATGTCAGGACGACGCTGCGCATCCCCATCTGGATCCTGGTGACGCTGGTACAGCCGGTCATCTGGCTGGCACTCTACGGCCAGCTCTTCCGGCGTATCGTCGACCTCCCGGGCTTCCAGGTGGCGTCCTACATCGACTTCCTGACGCCCGGGGTGGTGATCATGACCGCCTTCTTCGGCTCGGCCTGGTCGGGCATGGGGCTGCTGAGCGACCTGAACGAGGGGGTGATGAGCCGGCTGCTGGCGACGCCGGTCTCGCGGGGCGCGATCATCGCGGCGCGAGTGCTGCACGCGGCGCTGACGGTGGTAGTGCAGAGCACTCTGATCCTGGCGCTCGGCTTTCTGCTGGGGGCCTCGTTCGCCAACGGGCTGCTGGGCAACCTGGCGGTGGTGCTGGTGGCGGCGCTGCTCGGCTCGGGCTTCTCGTCCGTCTCCAACGGCCTGGCGCTGCTGGCGCGCCGGGAGGAGACGCTGATCTCGGTGGTCAACTTCTTCGGGCTGCCGCTCACCTTCCTGTCCTCGGCCTTCATCGCCTCGGTGCTGATGCCGGGCTGGATCCGGACAATCGCGCGGTTCAACCCGGTCAACTGGGCGGTCGAGGCGGCGCGCGAGGCGGTGCTGGGGAGTGACTGGGCGATGGTACTGGGCCGGGCGAGCCTGCTCGCGCTCTTCGCGGTCGTCTGCGGCGTCTTCGCCACCCGCGCCTTCGTCGCCTACCAGCGCTCGCTGTAAGGGCGAGTATCCCCCACCCCTCCCCCTCTACCGCGCCGTGCGGGAGAGGGGGAGGGCGAGGCACACCGCGCCGAGCCGGGGGTGAGGGAGCAGCCTGCTGAGACTGGGAGCCAGATACGGTAGAATGTAGCTCGAAGCGCGCGCATGAAGCCCCGCGAGGGAACCGATGCCGCTGGGCCGTCTCGACCTGGATCCGACGATCAACTACTACGAGGTGCTGGACGTCCCCTTCCATGCCACGCGGGAGGAGATCACCCGCTCCTACCGCCGGCTGATCCGCTCCTGCCACCCCGACCGCTTCCTGGACGCCGACGAGCGGCGCAAGGCCGAGGAGCGGGCCAAGCTGCTCAACGCGGCCTACACGGTGCTCGTGCGGCCCGAGCTGCGCCGGGAATACGACCAGCTCCTGCGCCAGCGAGCGCTGGCCGACCTGCTGTTCCAGCGCTACACCGGCAACGTGCCGGGGTGGTCGGGCAACCCGGCGATCCACCCGGCCCGGGCGGCGACGCTGCGCGCCCAGCAGCCGAACGGGCAGGCGTTCCTCCAGATCCTGGTGGTCACGGTCATCTTCGTGGCGGTGCTGGTGCTGGCGCTGGTCACCAGCAGCGCAGCCCTGCAGGCCCTCCTCCTGCTTCTCTCCTGAGCGGCGGGCAGAGGCCGCTACAGCTCACGTTCACTTCGATAGCATCGAGCCTACCCTGAGAGAGGGCAGGGATACCGGCCGCTCCACCCGCAGCGCTCTGGACGGGCGGCAACGCCCCGCGTAGGCTAAGGCGAACCACGGTGTGCGGGTCGTATGCCGCGCAGCGAGCGTGGCGTGGCGAGGAGGCAGGTGTATGTCCGGCGGAGCGCAGCCTGTACCTGGCCGGGCGGAGGTCGTCGTGATCGGCGCCGGCCTGCTCGGCTGCTCGATCGCCTACCAGGTGGCGAAGCGCGGCCAGCAGGTGCTGGTGCTGGAGGCGCGCGGGATCTGCTCGGGCGCCTCCGGCCGGAACGGCGGGATGACCGGTGCTGGCTCGGCGCTGCACTCGGCCGCTGGCCACGCGGTCTACGCGCTGACGCGCGAGAACCTGCGCATGCTCAGCGAGGAGCTGCCGCGCGAGCTGGACGACGACTTCTCCCTGCGCCTCACGGGCACGCTCGACCTCGCGACCACCGAGGAGCAGTACGAGCATCTCGTCGCCAGCGTGCGGGCTCAGCAGGAGCACGGCTTGGCGGTACGGCTGCTCGACGCGCACGAGGTGCGCGAGCTGGTACCGGTCGCCGCCGACCGGATCCTCGGGGCGCGCCTGTCGGAGGAGGCCGGGCACCTCTGGCCCTTTCAGCTCGTGCACGCGCTGGCTCGCGGGGCGCGTTACTACGGAGCGGAGATCGCGACGTGGACGCCGGTGACTCGGATCGTGAGCGAGAACGGCGCGGTCGTCGCGGTCGAGACGCCACGCGGGAGAGTCGAGACGGGCACAGTCGTGCTGGCGACGAATGCCTGGACACCACGGCTCCTGCCTGACCTCCCGAACGGAGCGCTCGTGCCGGCTCGGGGTCAGATCCTGGTCACCGAGCCGGTGGCGCCGGTCTTGCCGTACCCGTTCAGCACCAACTTCGACAAGGAGTACGGGCGCCAGACTCCGACCGGGCAGGTGCTCTGCGGCGGCTGCCGGCGGCTCGACGAGGACGAGGGGCTGGGCCACGACGAGGAGAACGTGACGCCGCGCGTGCTGAGCGGGATCGCGCGCACGCTGGCGACACTGTTCCCGCCGCTGAGCCGGCTGCGCATGGTACGGGCCTGGGCTGGGATCATGGGGTTCACCGCGGACGGGCTGCCGCTGATCGGGCCGTACGGGGGTATCGACGGCCTCTACGTCGCGGCCGGCTTCAACGGTGGTGGCTTCTCCTGGGGCGCCGCCGTCGGCAAGGCCATCGCCCAACTCATCTGCCTGGGGCGGGCCGTCTTCGACCTGCAGCCGTTCGACCCCAACCGCTTCGCCCAGACCGGCGTGACCTGGGCCAACCCCTTTACGGCCGGCGAGCGGAACAATCCCCGCTCCCGGCGCACCACATCCTGAGCGCGACCTTCAGAGGGCTTCCCAGACCGGGACACCGTCGCGGCGCGTAATCCGCCCCAGCCCGTGGGGCAGCAGGTGGCAACCGGCCAGCGGCATCCCCTCCCTGGACGCCCACTCGACGATCCGCCGCCGCGTCTGGATGGCCGCTGCCGTGTCCATATCGAAGGCGATGCAGATCTCGTTGACCGGCACCTGGGCCGGGTGGTGGAAGACATCGCCCAGGATCAGCGCCTGCTGGCTGCCAGAGGTGACGTGCAGGCTCATGTGGCCTGCCGTATGGCCAGGGGTAGGAAACGCCCGGATGCCAGGCAGGAGATCGGTCTCCCCCTCGATCACGTCGAGGACGCCGAGCCCGGCGAGTGGGGTGACGTCGCGCTCGACGCAGCCGGGTACCAGGGCCTCCATGGCAGCCTTGACCTCGGGGCGGTGGAACACCTCCCAGTCGGCCCGTGAGGCCACGTAACGGGCGTTGGGGAATGTCGGCGTGCCCTCCGACGTAAGGTTCCAGCCCACGTGGTCGGGGTGCAGGTGCGTCAGGAAGACGATATCGACGTCTTTGGGCGCGACACCGCAGCTCGCCAGCTCCTCCACAAGCTGGCCACGGCTATGGCCGAAGAGCGCGACCGGCCCTGGCCCGATGCCGGAGTCGACGAGCACGGTACGGTCGCCGGCCCGCACCAGGAAGCAGCCGACCCGCGTGAAGAGGGCGTCCTCGCCAGCAAAGTATTCGGGGTACCGCGCGCGGAACGGATCCCAGGTCTCGCGCGGCGTCGCGGGATACGCCCCGCTGTAGGTGAAGAACGGCCCAGCGGTATCGGTCAAGGAGACGATCTCGATCTCACCGACCTCGATGCGTCGCACACTCATCGCTGTCCTCCTCGCTCCCGTGCGAGAGCTCTTCTCACACCGGACGGCAGAGGTCGATCCGCCCAGTCATAAGCGCTCGACGTTCGCGCTGAGCATCGCGGGACGGGCGACGCCCGTCAAGACGTCCGGGGAACTCTCCCGGAGCGGCTGGCGTCTACCTGCTAGGTGAAGAAGGTTGACCAGTCACACGGTGTAGAGTTGGGCGGGATCGGTGATGATGGTCGAGCACAGCGAGCGCCGTACTCGCTACGCCCTCTGGGCTCTGACCCTGGCCGTCCTGACGGTGCTGGCCGTGGCGGTGGCCGGTGTGCTCGTGAGCCAGGGGGTGTCCACGGGCGACAACGGAGAGCGTGACATGGGAACCGGATCGCCGGTGGGCGAGGTTGTTCGCCGGCCGCTGCAGATCACCGACGTGCAGGTCGCGGTCGGCGAGGCCGGGGCGGTCGCGCTCCGGGTGACCGGGATCATCCCGGACGCCTGCACACGCGCGCTGCCTCCGCAGATCACCCGCCAGGGCCGGCAGATCGAGGTGACGATCCTCGGCGAGCGGCCGCGCGACGCCGTGTGCGCCCAGGTCATCTCCGAGTACGCCGAGACGATCGCGCTGGGGATCCTGGAGCCGGGCGAGTATGCGATCTCGGTCAACGGGTTCGAGACCACGGCCCGAGTGGACGCGAATACCGGCACGCCGCCGGCCGGTGAGCTGCTGATTCGGCCGGTGCAGGTGACCGGTGTCGACGTGCGCATCGCCGAGAGCTTCCCGCCGCAGGGCTTCGCCGAGGTGACCGGTGTCCTGGGCGACGGCTGCACCGAAGCCCTCGAGCCGACCGTCCAGCGCGACGGGGACGTGATCACAGTCACCCTCTTGAGCCAGCGTCCCCGCGACGCGATCTGCACGATGATCGCCAAAGAGTACCGCACGACGGTGCCGCTGGGCGCGCTCGAACCTGGCAAGCGGTACACGCTGCGCGTCAACGACTACGAGACGGTCTTCTCGGCATCCTGACGGTCAGCGGCCGCGGAAGCGCGGCGGCCGACCCTCGGCGAAGGCGCGCAGGCCCTCGCGGTAGTCCTCGGTCTCGTCGAGCGCCGCCCGGAGCTGCTCGATGAGCCGCGCGGCTTCCTCCTGGTCGGCGTCGAAGGCGTGGCGCAGCGCGGCTTTGGCCGCCCGGACGGCCAGCGGTGCGTTGGCGACGATGAGCTCGAGGTACTCGGCCGCGGCACGCTCGAGCTCCTCCGGCGGCACGACGCGGTCGACCAGGCCGATGCGCAGTGCCTCCTCTGCGTCGACGACCCGGCCGCTCAGGATCAGGTCGGCTGCCCGGGCCGGGCCGACCAGCCGGGGGAGTCGGAGCATGCCACCGGCGCCGGGGAAGATGCCCCGGCGCACCTCTGGGAAGCCGATGCGAGCGGTGGTGTCAACGAAGCGGAGGTCACAGGCGAGCGCCAGCTCGGCACCGCCGGCCAGGCAATAGCCGCGGACGAGCGCGAGCGACGGGGCCGGCAGGGCAGCCAGCGCCTCGGCGGCCTCGCGGATCAGCCGCGTATGCTCGCGCAGCTCGTCCGGCGTCATCGCCAAGCGCTCGCGGAGGTCAGCGCCGGTCGAGAAGGCGCGCTCGCCGCCGCGCAGGAGCACGGCCCGGACGCTGTCGTCCGCAGCCACGGCCTCGGCGACCTCGCGCAGGTGCCTCGCCAGCTCGCGGTCGATGGCGTTGAGCGCCTGCGGGCGGTTGAGCGTGATGGTGGCGATTCCCCGTTCGATCGTGAGTGAGACCGGTCGCTGAGCGCCCACGCGGCCTCCGTCCGTTCCTCTCGATCTGCCGCCCGTATCGTAGCCGATCGGCCCTTCGGACGAACTCTGCGTCAAGGTGAGCGCGGCCATGCCACCCACGGCGGGCTAGCCGGCTGCCTCGCACCTCGCGGCGTCAGGGAAGAGCCCGGGGAGACTCGCCAGCTCTTCCAGCACGGCTAGCAGCAGGGCCTGGCGGTCGGCCGGGCGGCCGGTCTCGGCCAGGACGCTGGTAGCCGTCGGCAGGGGGAGTTGCTCCGGGGGGATGTTCACGTTGATGCCGATGCCGATCAGCAGGTAGTCGAGCCGGCGGCCTTCGATCCGGCTCTGAAGCAGCACACCAGCCAGCTTGCGGCCGTTGACCAGCAGGTCGTTCGGCTCCTTGATCGTCGCCCGCAGCCCGGTCAGGCGCGCGATCGCCTCCGCCACGCGCTCGGCCACCCGCACCGAGAGCCGCTCGTCCTGTACCAGCGCGAGCGGCGGGCGGCAGAGCACCGTGAAGAGCAACGAGGTGCCGTGCGGCGCTTCCCACCGCCGGCCCTGTCGGCCCCGGCCCTGCGTCTGCTCCTCGGCGGCCACCACCAGCCCGGCCGGCTCGCCAGCGGCAGCGCGCTCAGCAGCGAGATCCATGGTCGAGGTGACCCGGTCATGCCACTCGATCCGCCACACGGCGCTACGACGCCTTCGCGCTCGGCGCCGGGCTGGCGTCCTCGGCCACCGGCTGCTTCACGATCCGCAGCTTGCGCACCCGGTGCCGGTCGACGCTGAGCACCTCGACGCGCAGCCCATCGACTTCGACACACTCGCCGGCCTGCGGGATATGCCCCAACCGGCGCTGCACCAGCCCGCCGATCGTCGTCGTCTCCTCGTCCTCGAGACGCACCTCGAAGATGTCCGACACCTCGTCCAGGCTGATGCGGCCGTCGACGATCGCCTCGTCCGCGCCGACGCGCTCGATGAGCGGCGCCTCGGTGTCATACTCGTCCTGGATCTCGCCGACGATCTCCTCCAGCACGTCCTCGATCGTCAGCAGGCCGGCCGTTCCACCGAACTCGTCCACCACGATCGCCATGTGCACCCGCTGCTGCTGGAGGTCGCGCAGCAGCTCGTCGACCCGCTTCGACTCCGGCACGAAATACGCCGGGCGCATGACCTCGACTGCGGGGACGTCCTTCGCCGACTCGCCGATGAAGCGGAGGAGATCCTTGATGTAGACCGCGCCGACGATGCTATCGATGCTGCCGCGGTAGACCGGGATGCGGGAGTGGCCGGCCTGTCGGGCGATCTCGACGACCTCCGACACCGGCATGTCCGCTGGTACGGCCACCATGTCCATCCGCGGCACCATGATGTCGCGCGCCGTCGAGCGTTCGAGCCGCAGGACGCGGCTGATGATCTGTTCCTCTTCCGGCTCCGCCGGCGCAGACGGCTCGACGGGAGCCATCGGAGCGGCTTCGACGACCAGGGCCGATGCTGGCTGAGGCAGCACGATTGCCAGCGCGCGGCGGATCAGCCGGCTCAGCCAGAGCAGCGGCGACGCGATCGTCGCCAGCACGCTGGCCAGCCGCTGCGCCCAAGCCGGCGGCGCGGCGAGCTCGGGCGGTAAGAGCAGGTCGGGCAGCGCCCGGCCCAGCACGGCGATGACGATGATCAGGGCGATGAGGCCGGCCCCGAGGGCATAGGGGAGAGCCTCGCGCTGCAAGAGGTCGGCCAGGGCCAGGGCAAACAGCCCGGCACCCAGCAGCTCGACTGCCTGCACTCCGGCCCGGACAGCCTGGAGGCGCTGTAAGTCGAGCCCGTTCTGTCGCTGGTGGTCAGCGAAGAGGGTCAGCAGCTCACGGAGTGAGCGGCGGCCGGGCAACGCGCAGCTCGCTTCGGCGAGGGCAGCCAGCGAAAGCAGCAGGGCCGCCGCAAGCATCACGCCTATGTCGAACCAGATGGTATTACTCAAATCCTCTCAACTCCTGGGGCCTCATCGCCGCTCGCTCGGAGCGAGCGCGTGCGAGCACCCCGTGCGGCGTGGAGCGACGCCGGGCGCGCCTCACGTAAAGAGCGCGCTGATGCTGAGATCCTTGTGAATGCGCATGATCGCCTCGGCCAGAAGCGGTGCCACCGTCAGGATCTCCACCTTCTCCGTCGCTACGCCATCCGATAACGGGATCGTATCGGTCACGAACACTTTCTCGACCGGCGAGCGCTCGATCCGCTCCAGCGCACCGTCCGCGAAGACGCCATGAACTGCCGCCGCGTAGATGCGCCGGGCACCGCGCTCGCGCAGGAGCTCGGCCGCCTTGAGGAGCGTTCCGCCAGTCGAGATCATGTCGTCCACCACCACGACGTCACGGCCATCCACCTCGCCGACCATCTCCAGGATTTCCGGCGTTTCCGGGCCAGTCCGCTTCTTCGAGATGATGGCCAGGCTGCCGCCAGCCCGGCGGCGGAACTCGTCGGCGCGCACCACCGCTCCAGCATCCGGGCTGACCACCACGAAGTCCTGCCAGCCGAGCCGGCGAAAGTGCGCGGCTAGGATCGGCGTCGCGCGCAGGTGGTCGACCGGGATATCGAAGAAGCCTTCGATGGCCGGCGCGTGCAGGTCGAGCGTGAGTACCCGGTTCGCGCCCGCCGTGGTCAGCAGGTTGGCCAGTAACTTGGCGCTGATCGGCTCGCGCCCGGCGGTCTTCTTCTCCTGGCGAGCATAGGCATAGTAGGGGATCACGGCCGTGATCCGCGCGGCCGAGGCTCGCCGCAGGGCGTCGAGCATGAGCAGAAACTCCATAATGTGCTGGTTCACCGGCGAGCAGAGCGACTGGATCACGAAGACGTCCGAGCCACGGACGTTCTCATCCAGCTTGACGCGCGTCTCGCCGTCGCTCCAAGAACCGACCTCAGCTCGACCGAGCGGCACCTCCAGCACGTTGGTGATGGCGTACGCCAGCCGCGGGTTCGAGTTCCCGGCGAAAATCTGCAAACGCCCCTCCACCCGCTCACGCTCCCTCTGTTCCCGGTCTCGGCCGCGATCGTCTGGCTTCGATCGGCCGAGCAGGTACCCCGACGACCAGCTTTCCAGGCGGCACGTCCCGGTTCACGACACTACCGGCGCCGGTGCGCCCACCCTCGCCGACGCGCACCGGGGCCACCAGCATCGTGTCGCTGCCGATGAAGGCGTCGTCCTCGATCACCGTGCGGTGCTTGGCGACCCCGTCGAAGTTACAGGTCACGGTGCCGGCGCCGATGTTCACCCGCTCGCCCACCTCGGCGTCGCCGAGGTAGCTGAAGTGGCCGATGCGCGTCTCTCGCCCGACCTGGGCATTCTTCAGCTCCGCGAAGTTCCCGATATGCACGTCGTCAGCCACCTCGGTGCCGGGCCGCAGGTGCGCATAGGGGCCGATGTGTACCCGGCTGCCGAGAACCGCTCCCTCGATCACTGAGGCCAGTACCTCGCACTCCGGCCCGATCCGGCTGTCCCGCACGATCGCGTGCGGCCCGACCCGGCTCCCCTCCCCGATCCAGCTCCGCCCGCTGATCACGGTGAACGGCTCGATCCGCGCGTCCGGCTCGATCTCGACCGTCGCGTCGATGAACGTGGAGTTCGGGTCGACGATCGCCACACCGGCCCGCATCAGCCGCTCAGCGATCCGGCGACGGATGATCGCCTCAGCGCGGGCAAGATCGACCCGGTCGTTGACGCCGAGTGCCGTCTCCGGCGGTGCGGGCACGGTAAGAGCCGGCTCGGTCGGCCAGGGCGACTGCGCAGCCAGCTCGACCAGCCAGGTGTGGTAGTACTCGCCGGACGGGCTGCGCTCAAGGCGTGGCAGTGCCTCCTCGAGCCAATGGCGGTCGTAGCAGGTAGCGCCGCTCACCACCTCGACCGGCCCGTCATAGCTCGCGGCGTCCTCGCGCGCCTCGACGACGCCGACCACACTTCCGTTCTGGCGGCGAACGCGCCCATAGCCAGCCGGGTCATCGAGGACGGTCGTCAGCACGGCCACCGCCGGGCCGCGTTCGCTGGCCACAGCGAGGAGCCGCCGCATGTCAGCCACCGCCAGGAGCGGGTGGTCGCCGAAGAGGAGCAGTATCTGGCGGATCCCAGGGGCGAGGAGCGGAAGCGCCTGGGCCAGCGCGTGGCCGGTACCCAGCGGCTGCTCCTGCCAGGCGACCTGCCAGCCGGGCGGCAGCATCTCCTCGACGGCCCGCTTGGCGGGGCTGAGGACGACGATCCGCTGCGCTGGCTGGAGCGCCTCAGCAACCTCGAGGACGTAACTCAGGAGCGGGCGGCCGGCCAGGGGCTGGAGCTCCTTCGCCGTCCGCGACCGCATGCGCGTGCCCAGACCGCCGGCCAGGACGACCACGGCCAGCGTAGGGTGAGCTGAATCTGTCGGTTCGTCAGGTCTCACGTTCGCTCTTCGAGCCGGCTGGAGACAACCCGGCCGGCCTCCCCGACGTACCACCAGGCTGGCGGGCCAGGATTCGAACCTGGAACAAGGGCTCCAAAGGCCCCTGTGATACCGTTTCACCACCCGCCACCGGGCACGTGCACCTTAAGCGTACCGAGAGATCGCCCCTGCTGTCAAGCAACACCCGGCCTGGTGGCCCGAGCGGGCACAGGCTCGGCCTTGACAGTCTCAGTGCTGTGGTATGATCAGCGACGAAACCGTCGTTGACAGAAGTTAACCGACCTGCCGTCCGGTGTTAGGAGGGCCTGATGGAGCAGCGCGACCTGCTGGAGCTGGCTCATCGTAGCCTTGCGGAAACCATGCGAGAGATCACCCTCAGATCGAAAGGAGTTGTCCTCGAAGAGCAGGGACTCCTCCTCTATGCGACAGGTGTGTCGTCTCCTGCCCTATGGAACGGCGCCGTGAGAACAGAACCGGGACTGACTGCCACCGATCTGGTACCGAGAGCGATGGAGTTCTTCGGGCAGCGGCGATGCGGGTTCACGCTCCACACGATGGAGCATGTGGACGACGACGTGGAGGCGTGGCTGTGGTCAGCGGGTCGGACACCTGACGCTGACAGCCCGGAAATGGTTCTGGAAACGCCTGTGGCGCTGCCCTCGCCCCCGCCTGGGATTGAGCTGGAGGAGGTTCGGAGCGAGGCGCAGCGGGCTGATTTCCTCGCCGCGGTGGCGAGCGCATTCCGAACCCTGGATGTGGCCGAAGATATCTGGTATGCCGTCTACCCCGATGTACCCAGCCTGAGCGCGCCGCATATTGCGGCAGTTGTCGCGTATGTCGAGGGAGCACCGGCGGCGGGCGCGATGATGTATCTCAGCCAGGGGGTGGCTGAAGTCATCCACGTGGGTGTCCGTCCCGCTTACCGTCGCCGGGGACTGGGTGAACTCGTGACCCGTGCCGTGACGCACGAGGGCTTCCGGCGCGGTGCACGGCTGGCGTCACTTCAGGCCGCGCCTATGGGCGAAGGCGTGTACCGTCGCATCGGATTTCGCGAGATTGCGCGCTATCGCTGGTATCTGTTTCCGCCACCTGCATGAGTCGGAAAGCGGATGGTAGGAGGTAACTCCCGCGTGCAGCCGGATCACCTTCGCTTCGCTCTGGCGAGCGGCTGATGCTAGCTCGCAGCTGTTGTCGACGCACCTGGATGACGATAGAGCAACGCGATCCCCCTGCCAGGGGCACAGGAGCGAAGCCGTGGCGGACGATGCCCGTGGGCCGCGCAGAACCGAGGTCGTGTGGCAAACACTCGTCGGCTACGGGCAGGTCGCCGCACGGCGGCTGCCGGAAGGGAGCAACACCGATCCCTTCCGTCTCGCTGACACTCCGTGGCGCTACCTGGAGCCAGCTTCATCAATCACCGTCGCGACAGAATGCTCAGGGTGCAGGGATACCTTGGCACCAAGGAAGTGACCGTTGGCAGGATCAGCGTCGCCAGTAACCGGGTGACGACCGTGATCGGCTCGGATGACGAGGCAAGCTCCCTGCCAGCCGCCGAGCGAAGGCGCCGTGCCCGCGCGTGAAAGAGTTTCCCATGCTATACTGTGAGCATCTGGAGTCCAGAACGACCGAAGGCGATGTCGGTGCGTCGTACGCCGCGTGGCTGCGCGATTGTCGGCCCGGGGTGTGGGCACGGCCCCACGCTCGGGCCATGAAGCGCGTTCGCGACTTCGCCAGAGCCGTAATGGCGGGCAGAGATCCAGACGAGGTAGCAGCCTTCGTGGCCGGGTTCGGCGCCGAATCTGCTTCGAGCAGAGGCGATCGAGGGGTTTCCTCGAGCTCGCAGAGGCTTGTGACATCGGTCAGCCAGTGGACAGCCGTCGGCTTGGGCGAACGAACGATGGACAGATCACGGTCTACCGGCCAATCGGAGTGGCGGCGACGGCGGTCACCGGGGGCTCGTCGCCGCGGCACCGCAGTTCGGCGTTGGCATTCATGTGCAGATCTAAGCTCAAGTGAGGGGAGGAACCGCCATGGATATCGAGTCGTCGTTGAGGGACTGGGATGGCGAGACCGTCATCATCCAGTATGACCGAGCGACTGGTGCCTGGATCTTCGTAGCGATTCACTCCACTCGCCTCGGCCCGGCTGGCGGGGGCACCCGGATGAAGCCCTACCCTGACGTGGAAGCGGCGCTTCAGGACGCTCTTCGCCTCGCCGCCGCGATGACCTATAAGTTTGCCGTGCCGGGAATCCCGCGCGGCGGTGGCAAGGCTGTGATCGATGTCCCGACTGAGCTCGATCCGCAGTCCCGCCCTGCTTTGCTGCGCCGCTACGGCGAGCTCGTGCGGCAGTTGGGTGGCTTGTTTTACACCGGCCCAGATGTCGGCACGTCCAGTGAGGATATGGATATCGTCGCCGAAACCGGCGCGCCCTACGTCTTCGGCCGCACAGTCGCAGCGGGGGGTGCGGGCGACAGCGGGCCGATTACAGCGCTGGGGGTGTTCGCAGGCCTGCAAGTGGCCTGTGAATTCCTCTATGGCGATGCTTCCCTGCAAGGCCGACGGGTGCTCGTGCAAGGGGTCGGCCACGTCGGGGGAACGCTGATCCAGTATCTACGTGCGGCAGGTGCCGAGGTACTGTTTAACGACATCGACGATGCCGCTATCCGGCACTTTCACAACGAGCTCGGGCTGCCGTTTGTCCCCTCGGAATCGGTGTACGAAACTGAGTGTGACATCTTCGCCCCGTGCGCGTTAGGTGGGGTGCTCAACTCCGACACTATCCCACGCCTGAAGTGCCGGGCAGTGGCAGGTGGGGCCAACAACCAGCTCGGTAGCCTCGAGGATGCCGAACGGCTGTGGGCCAGGGGCATCTTGTATGCGCCCGATTACGTGATCAACGTCGGCGGGGCTATGGCCATTCCGGGCATGGAGGCCTTGGGTTGGTCGCAGGCGCAAGCGGAGAAGGAAGTCGTCCAGAGTGTTCAGAAGGCTCTGCGGCAAGTGTTCGCGGTAGCAGCAGCCGAAGGTATCACGACGGAAGCCGCTGCTCGTCGTATCGCCGAGGAGCGGCTTCAAGCAGGTACATGACCCTACCGCAACCTTGAGCGTGCCCGGCACCGCGTTGCAGGCGACGTTGCGCTGCCCGCTCCGCGACGGCAATCTCCTGGAGCAGCGTGTCGTCGCGGAGATAGAGAACGAGGTGATGGCCGTACCGCGCTGGGCGCGGCGCTGGCCACGCGGTGAAATGCTGGCCTTGATCCCTAGCGGAGCTGTCCCTTCGCGAATGTTGATAGAGCCCCTGGCTCAACAGCCAGCTTAACCTTGACGGAATCCGGTACTGTGGTGTGATCAGCATCGAGGCTACCATTCCGTCGAGCGCCAACAGATAGGGAAGGTTGACGTAAGCAGCACGTGCCAGCGCACACGACCTGATCCGAGCGAGAGCAGTACGTGTGCCCACCCGCACCTGTCGGATGCATAGACCACGGAGAATCAGTGGTGGATCACTGTCTCGTGCCTGCTCGCTGTGCGTCCGCGGAACCGAATTCTGGCTACGTCACGACACGGATAGGCGGCCGACCACCAGTAGTTGACTTCCCTCGACCGCTCACCCTTCCCGGTTACTGATCCTGATCAACTCGCTCTTCCACGTCGGCTGGATCGGCCTCTCGCTCGTCATCGCCGCGCTGAGCTGGATGGGGCTGGCGCGGCTGGTGCGTGGCGAGGTCTTGAGCCTGAAGCACCGCGACTTCATCGAGGCCGCCCGCGTCAACGGCGCCTCGGACGTGCGCATCATCTTCCTGCACATGGTGCCGAACGTGACGCCTATCATCATCGTCTGGGCGACTCTGGCGGTTCCGGTCTTCATCATCGTCGAGGCGACGCTGAGCTTCCTCGGCCTGGGCGTGCGCATCCCGACGCCGTCGTGGGGCAACATGCTGAACGAAGCGCAGCAGTTCATCACCCGATCCTGGTGGCTCGCGTTCATCCCGGGCTTCATGATCTACATCACTGTCCTATCCATCAACATCCTGGGGAACGGGCTACGCGACGCGCTCGATCCACGGCTCGCCGAGTGACCCGGATCATCGTCTCAGGAGAATTCAGCACCAGGTGCTCCGCTGCCGACCCAACGCTCAGGCGTTGCGCGGGCGAGGACACGGTGCTAACCTAGAGATCGACGGTTGCCAGGGGTGCGCGGTAGCGCTGAGAGGTCGGGCGATCGCCCGCCAACCCTCCGAACCTGATCTGGGTAATGCCAGCGCAGGGACGGCACCGAACCTCGACCTACTCCACTTCGCACCGCCGCGCCGTTCTGGTCGGCGGCTTTTTGGTTCGCCGCCGCTGCTACTGCTTCGCTCCAGCGGGAAAGGAGTGGGGATGACTGTCCAACACGGCATCGCCAAAGCGCTCACCATCGCCGGCTCCGACTCGGGTGCCGGCGCCGGGATCCAGGCGGATCTGAAGACCTTCTCGGCGCTCGGTGTCTACGGCAGTACCGTGATCACGGCGATCACGGCCCAGAACACGCTCGGCGTCACCGCCGTGCACGAGATCCCGACCGTGGTCATCGCCGCCCAACTCGACGCGGTGATGGGCGACATCGGCGCGCAGGCCGCCAAGACCGGGATGCTCAGCTCGGCCGAGATCATCGAGACGGTCGCTGAAGGCGTGCGCCGACACAGGATCGAGAAGCTCGTGGTCGACCCGGTCATGGTCGCCAAGAGCGGCGACCGCCTGCTGCGGGAGGACGCCGTCGAAGCGCTGCGCCAGATCCTGCTGCCGCTGGCGCTGGTGGTGACCCCCAACGCGCCGGAGGCCGAGGTACTCGCCGGCCGGGAGATCGCGAGCGAGACGGATATGATCGAGGCAGCGCGGGCCATCCACGCGCTCGGCCCGCGCTACGTCGTGGTGAAGGGCGGGCACCTCGGCGGCGACGCCGTGGACGTCCTGTACGATGGACGGACGGTAGAGCGGTTCGTGCTCCCGCGGGTGCCGACCCGGCACACCCACGGCACCGGCTGCACGTTCTCCGCCGCCATCGCGGCCTACCTCGCCCGCGGGGAAGACGTGCGTTCGGCCGTCTGGCACGCCAAGCAGTACTTGCACGAGGCGCTACGGTACGCCTACCCGATCGGGGCCGGCCAGTCGCCGGTGCACCACTTCTACGCGCTCTGGGCCGCCGGGGCGCTGGCTCGACAGGAGGTGTCGTGATGGTCGAGACCGTGACCCGCGTGAAAGAAGACAAACCTCTCAAGATCGCCGATCGCGAGTTCACCTCGCGCTTGATCCTGGGTACCGGCAAGTGGCGGTCGAACGAGGAGATGCTGGCAGCGCTGGAAGCCTCCGGCTGCGAGATGGTGACGGTGGCGCTCCGGCGCATCAACTTCGACGACCCGCAGAGCCGCAGCATCCTGGAGGTCATCGACTGGAACAAGTATCAGATCCTGCCGAACACCGCCGGCTGCCGGACGGCCGAGGAGGCGATCCGGGTGGCGCGACTGGCGCGGGCGATGGGGCTCTCGCACTGGGTCAAGCTGGAGGTGATCCCCGACCCGAAGTACCTGCTGCCCGACCCGATCGGTACCTTCGAGGCGGCCAAGGTGCTGGTGGACGAGGGCTTCGTCGTTCTGCCCTACATCAACGCCGACCCGGTGCTGGCCAAGCGGCTGGAGGAGATCGGCTGCGCGACCGTCATGCCGCTGGGCTCGCCGATCGGCTCCGGGCAGGGGCTGCCGGACTTCCGGCAGGTTCAGATCATCATCGAGCAGGCGAACGTGCCCGTCATCGTCGACGCCGGCATCGGCGCGCCCTCGGACGCCGCGCTGGCGATGGAGATCGGGGCCGACGCCTGCCTGATCAACACCGCCATCGCCCAGGCCGGTGACCCGGTGAAGATGGCGCGCGCGATGCGGCTGGCGATCGAAGCCGGGCGGCTCTGCTACCTGGCCGGGCGGATCCCGAAGAAGCCCTACGCCTCGGCCAGCAGCCCGCTCGAGGGCGTGATCCGGTAGGACGGGCCATGGCGCGGGCAGACTGGCCGCCCGAGCGGCTGCGCCGGGCGCTCCGGCTCTACGTGCTGACCGACCGTGGTCTCAGCCGGGGGCGGAGCGAGGTCGAGATCGTCCAGGCGGCACTGGCCGGCGGCGCGACCGCCATCCAGCTCCGCTGGAAGGCCGGCCCGCTGGCCGAAGCGGTGCGCGCCGGGCGAGCGCTGCGCGAGCTGTGCCGGGAGGCCGGCGCCCTCTTCGTGGTCAACGACCGGGTCGACCTGGCGCTGGCGCTGGAAGCCGACGGCGTGCACCTCGGTGTGGAAGACCTGCCACTCGTAGAGGCGCGCCGGCTGGCCGGCGACCGGCTGGTCATCGGCTTCTCGCCCTCAACGCTCGAGGAGGCGCTGGCGGCTGAGCGGGCCGGGGCCGACTACCTGGGCGTCGGCCCGGTCTACGGTACCGCGACCAAGGCCGACGCCGGGCCGGCCGTCGGGATCGAGCACGTGCGGCAGATCGCCGTGGCCGTGTCCATCCCGGTGGTCGGCATCGGCGGGATCACGGCGGGCAACGCCCGGCCGGTCATCGAGGCAGGGGCAGCCGGCGTGGCCGTGATCTCGGCGGTGGTCGCGGCCGATGACCCGCGAGCGGCGGCGGCCGCCCTGCGGTCGGCTGTGGACGAGGCGCTGGCAGGCCGGGTATGAATGACCGCATCCCTCGCCTTCACCTGATCAGCGATCGGCGGCTCTGCCCGCTCGACCGTTTCCCGGAGGTCGCCCGCCTGGCGGTGGATGCCGGCGTCGATGCCGTTCACCTGCGGGAGAAGGATCTTCCCGGCGGGCCGCTGGCCGTGGCGGGGCGGGCGCTGCGCCGGGCCATCGGCGATCGGGCGCTGCTCTTCGTCAACGAGCGGGCCGACGTGGCGCTAGTCGTCGGAGCCGACGGGGTGCAGTTGCCGGAGACCGGGCTGAGCCCGCGCGAGGTCAGGGAGATCGCCGGCTCACGCCTGCTGATCGGTCGCTCGGTACATGACATCGATGGCGCCGAGCGGGCAGCCACCGAGGGCGCGGACTTCGTCATCGCGGGGAACGTCTACGAGACCGGCAGCAAGCCGGGCCAGGCCGGGCGCGGCCTGGAGTTCGTCCGCCGGCTGGCGGAGCGCTGCCCGATCCCGGTAGTCGCGATCGGCGGCATCACCCCGGAGCGCGTGCCCGAGGTGCTGCGGGCCGGCGCCTGGGGGGTGGCCGTCATTTCGGGTATCCTGAGGGATGCAGAGCCGGCCGAGGCAGCGCGGCGCTACCGGGAAGCGCTGGACGAGGTGATCGGCGGTGACGATTGAGCTCGTGCTGAACGGCAAGCGGGTAGAAGTCGACGGCGTGCGTACTGTCGGCGACCTGCTGCGCCTGCGCAACCTGAATCCGCGGCTCGTCGCCGTAGAGCACAACGGCCAGATCGTGCCACGCGACCAGTACGACCAGCGCGAGCTGGCGCCGGGCGACCGGCTCGAGATCGTCCACTTCGTCGGCGGGGGCTAGCGGTTTGCCGGGCAGCACGTGCAGCGAGACTCAGGGGCGAGTAGTTCTCTCCCCTCGGCTGCCGTGCCGGTCTTAGCCGCCCTCACTCCTTCCCCCTCTCCCGCGCCGTACGCGAGAGGGGTGGCGGAGGCGGGGTGAGGGCGGAGCAAGAGCCGGGCGACCGACCGTCTCAACTACCACCACACAGGCACGGTGAGGGCGGGCCAGACACGCCTTCTTCCCCGGCTTGGATCTGCGCCGGTGATGGCCCACCACCTCATGCGGCCAGTAGCCCCTCTCCTGCGCGGCGCGGGAGAGGGGTGGCGAAGTCGGGATGAGGGCAGCCCACAGCATCTGATCGTCCCCGGATAGCGCGCCGCATGCCAAGAGAGAGGACACGATGCCGGCGACGTCGTTGCGCGCGCGGAGAGAGGACAGACGATGAACGACACGCCGAAGGCCGCCAGGCGCGCCAGCCGGGAGGAGGCGGCCGGGGGATTCACGGCCGAGGAACGGGCCGCGATGAAGGAGCGTGCCCAGGAGCTGAAGGCCGAGGCTCGCCGTGGCCGGCGCGCGGAGGACGACGAGCGCGCCGTGCTGGCGAAGATCGCCGAGATGCCGGAACCGGATCGCACCATGGCCGAGCGGCTCCATGCGATCATCAGAGCCAGCGCGCCAGCTCTCTCGCCCAAGACCTGGTACGGGATGCCCGCGTACGCTAACAAGGGCGGCAAAGTCGTCTGCTACTTCACCCCGGCGTCGAAGTTCAACTCGAGGTATGCGACGTTCGGCTTCACCGACACGGCGAACCTCGACGACGGCGCCATGTGGCCGACCTCTTTCGCGCTCAAGGAGTTGACCCCCGACAACGAGGCGAGGCTCGCCGCGCTCGTGAAGAAGGCGGTGAGCTGAGGGTCAGGCTCGCCATCGGACACTGTCCGAGGCGGACCGGACCACTCAGGCTGGTCCGCCCTCTCACTGGCCTTTATCGGCTCAGAAGGAGAAAGCAAGGATGATTCTCTTTCGGAGGCTCACGTTACCTGAACAGATTCCCGGAGAGATGTACCTGCACAGCATGCCTGGCCGGTACGAGCCTCTGGAACGGTCATGGGCCGAAATTTCACGACTGCGCATCACACAGATCGTCTGCCTAGCACCCGACAACGAAGTCGGGACAAAGTCGCCCGAGTATGCTGCAGCGATTGTCGAAGGAAGGGTCCCGTGCCGGATCCGGCAGTTCCCAATTGCTGACTTCGAAGGACCGACCGACCTGGAAAGATTCTGGCTGCTGGCCACGGAAACGGCCGACGCATTGCGCCGCGGTGAAAACGTCCTCATCCATTGCGGTGCGGGCATCGGCCGCACCGGAACATTCGCTATCGCCGTTCTTGTGGCGCTGGGGATGCCAGCGGAGAACGCCGAGCACGTCGTCCGCGCGGCTGGATCGGGTCTCGAGGTGGCCTCCCAACGAGAGGCTCTCCAGACAATTATCGACTCCTACCTACCGCCCGGTCGCTGACCGATGTCCGAGACGGAGTGCTCGGACTTGCGTCGCTCCACCCGACCCGCCGCCTTGACTACCAGCCGTCCCAGGAGTACTTCAATCGGGGTAGACGGGCAAAACTGATCTTGGTGGTGAGGAAGGTCGTGCCGGGCCAGTCGGCGGTGGCGATGTGGGACGTGTATCGTCCTTCAGGAACCGGTTCAGCTCAGCGATCATGCCCGGAGACTGGGGGTCAGCGGATGCGGTAGCGTCCGCCAGGGATCTCTTCATAGTCACGGATGACCACCGTGTAGCCGGACTCGTCCTCGCTCTCCTCGCCGGGCGTCCCGGCCTGCGCCGTTCGCACGAAGAGCGAGCCGGGCATCACGAGCGCCGCCCAGCCGAGCTGGGCCGGCCATGGCTCGACCTCGACCCCGGTGATGGACAGCGAGCCGACCCGGGCATCGGTTGTCACCCAGCGCTGGAGCCAGGGGCTGATGCGCGGCCCGAGCAGCCCGGCCGCCAGGATGCCGGCCAGGAAGGGCCAGAGCGTAAGCTGGCGGGTCAGCAGCAGCACAGCGAGGAAGGTGAGTGCCAGCACGAGCTGCGCCGCGACCAGCGTGGTGCCGCACCGCGGATGGATCGCCAGTTGCCGCTCGCCGGCCCGCAGCCGCGCGAGCGCCTCCTGGGCCGCCTCCAGCACCAGGCCGGCCGGGGCTCCACCGCGGATCAGAAAACCGTCTGGTTGTGCTATCCCGGTCAGCCGGCTCGGCCCGTAGCGCTCCTCGATCACGTTGATGGTCGCGTGCTCGAGAGCGTGGTTGCGCCGGAGCCGGCGATCGCGCAGGAGGCGAAGCAACTGCCCCGGCGCGGTCACCAGGGTTACCAGCGAGCTCACCGTGATCCCGATCGTCACCGTCAGGGCGAACAGGGCCACCAGGACGAGCGCGGCGAGGAAGACGAGTGTCAGGAACAGCATAGTCGGCCGATCTGATGCCTCACGACCATAGCACTCAAGTATGCCATGCGCGATCCGGGCATCGCGACGATCGCGTGCTGGCTGTGGGGCTCGACCGACGTGGTACGTCAGGTCACCGCAGCCAGCACCATGTTGACGACAGTCGCCAGGCGCCGGACGAACGCCTCGCGGCCGGTGTTGAGGTGGCGGTTCGAGACGTAGGCCAGCACCAGGTCGGCCTCAGGCTCGACCCAAACGGTGCAACCGGTCGCCCCGCTGTGCCCGAAGCTCGCTGGCGAGAGCAAGTCGCCTTCGCCGAAGCGGCCGCCAGCCACCTCGAAACCGATCCCCCAGATCCCCCCATCGGCAGCCAGGCCGACCTGGTTGGAGGTCATCGCCCGGATGGCCGACCGGGAGAGGATGCGCGCTGGCGCGTGCGGCGTGAAGAGCAGGGCGAAGCGGAGCAGGTCAGAAAGCGAGGCGACGGCTCCCCAGGCCGGGTGGGCCAGGCGCAGCCCGTAGCCCGGCCCGTACATGTGGCCGGGCGTGCCCTCGGCCAGCGCGCCGGTCACCTGCGCCAGCCGGCCGGCCTCGTCCGGTGGCAGCGGGAAGTAGGTCTCGCGCAGTGCCGCTGGCTCCAGCACGAGTTCCCGCAGCAGCGCCGGGAACGGCCGGCCGGCTGCCTCTTCCGCCACCAGGCCCGCGACCGCGTAGCCCAGGTCACTGTAGCTGACCTGGGTGCCGGGCTGGAACTGGAGCGGCTCACTGAAGGCGGCCTCGATCAGCTCGTCGAGCGGGAGTTGCTGGCGCAGCAGCGTCTCCATATCCTCCGGCTCGTAGAGCAGGCCCGAAGTATGGGTGAGCAGGTGGCGGACGGTGACCGCTTCCCGTCCGTCGCCGTCGAACTCGGGCAGCACGGCGCGCACGGGGGTGCCCAGGGTAAGGACACCACGTTCCACGAGCGCCATGATCGTGGTCGCGGTATAGAGCTTGGTGATCGAGGCCAGCGGCCAGAGCGTCCGGGGCCCGGCCGGCAGGCCAGGAGCTGCCTCTCCGCCGTACCACTCGAGGACGAGCTGACCTCCGATCGTCACCGCCAGCCCGGCACCGGAAATCTCTCCGGCCTCGATGAACCGAGCGATCCGCTCGGTCACGCTACTCAGTGCCTGCTGCGTCCTCGCCTGCTCCATGTCCGCCTCCTCCAGACCGCTGCTGCGGCGCTATTGTCGCCGAGTCACTAGAGGCACGCTAGCTCACTGAACAGCCGCTCGCTAGCCGCTCCGCTTGAGCCGGCCCGTCCGCTTGGCGTATCGCTCCACCGCCGAGAAGACGAGCACGCCGGCCGGGATCGTCAGCAAGCCGATCAGGAGCGAGGGCCAGAGCATCGGCCACAGCGCCGCCACCGGCGCACCGTCTAGGATGGCAGCGCGCATCCCCTCGAGCACGTAGGTGGCGGGCGAAACGCGGGCTGCCGGCTGCATCCAGCCGGGCAGTACGGCGACGGGATAGTACACGCCGGACACCAGCAGCAGCACCGAGGAGAGGACGAAGGTCATCTCGGCGCCGCGCTCGGTGAAGAGGAGCGGTAGCACGGCGGCCATCATCCCGACACCGATGAAACTGAGACTGCCTGCGGTGAGCACCAGCGCCGCTCCGGCCAGGTTGGCCCCGGCGAGATCGATGTCGAAGAGCAGCGCGATCGCGCCGAGCAAGAATGCGCTCCGAACCAGGCCATAGAGGACACTGAAGAGCGAGACGCCCAGCAGGTGAGTCAGCCGGGAGACCGGCGCCATCATGGTGTACTCGATGGTTCCCTCCCAGCGCTCCCAGGCGATCATCTCGCTGATGATCGAGAAGATCGAGCGCAGGTACGACCAGACCAGCGTCCCGATGCCCAGGTAGAGCACCAGGTAGTCCTGGTCGGCCTGCTGCGCCTTGCCGATGTACATCACGCTCAGCGACGAGGCCACGGTGTAGACAGTGAACGCGACCTCCCAGCCCCAGTAGCGACGCATCAGGAACAGGTTACGCTCGATGAAGGCATAGGTCGCGCGCACCTCCTGCCAGAGGCGCGACCCTGCACTCACTTTCGGCATGACATCGACGGTCATCGCTGTCCTCCCGGTGTGCTCGGCGTTCACCCCGGCTCCGTGGCCAGCTCCGCTTCGCGCGTACGGCCGGTGAGCGCCAGGAACGCCTCCTCCAGCGAGGGCGCGCCAGCGCCGGGCCGAGCGGCCAGCGCCTTGAGCCGCTCGGGGGTGTCCACCGCCACCAGGCACCCGCGGTCGAGGATGGCGATGCGGTCGCAGAGCGCCTCCGCCTCGTCCAGGTCGTGCGTGCAGAGCAGGATGGTGGCATCGTGCTCCGACCGGAGCTGATGAACCAACGCCTGGACATCGCGCTTGGAGCGCGGGTCGAGCCCGGTCGTCGGCTCGTCGAGCAGCAGCAGGATCGGGCTGGTGAGGAAGGCGCGGGCGATGGCGACCTTCTGCTGCATGCCCCGCGAGAACTGCTCCAGCGGCTGGTCGACCTGCTCCCGCGTGATACCCAGGCGGTCGAGAACGGCCAGGATATCGGCGCGCAGGCCGCGGCCGTGCCGCCCGTAGAGCCGGCTAGCGTAGAGCAGGTTCTCCATCGCCGAGAGCCGCTTGAAGAACGAGGCCTCGACCGAGACGCGGTTGATCAACCGCTTGACCTCACCGGCCTCACGCACCACGTCGTAGCCGAAGACGCGGGCTGTCCCCTGATCCGGGATCAGGAGTGTCGAGAGCACGCGGACGAGCGTCGACTTGCCGGAGCCGTTGGCGCCGAGGATGCCGAAGATCTCCCCGCGCTCTACGCTGAAGGTAACGTTTTCCAGCGCGGTGACAACCTGGGGCTCGCTCCGGCGCAGCAGCGACCGGTGGACGAACCGTTTGGCTAAGCCCTCGACCGACACGGCGAGCGCCGGGTCGGCGGGCGAGGTCTGGCTCCGGGACACACTCATCGCGAACACGGCGACGAACCTCTTGATCTCCTCATGCCGGCAGGTGGAGCTATCGCAGAGACAAAGCTCCCTCACCCTCCGAGCACGAGGCAATTGCACGTTAGGACAGGACTGCTTGCGCTGTCTGAATCTAGAGGCCGGTTGTCAGCGGTTCCGCACCATGTCCCGCCCGCCTCCCCTTGGTCGCCGGCAGCCCGTGGGAGCTGGGCTGTCTGGCATACTTCGCGTTACCGGCCGAAGTACTGGCTCGGCACTGTGCGAGGCCGATCAGACGGCGAGCATTGAGGGTACCACACTGCGGTCGCCGCTGGCGAAGAACCGGTCGCTTTCACGTCTCGCGCTCAGCTTCGCCGAACTCGGGCTCTGGCTGGTGCGATTGGCGCTGGTGCTCGGCGAGCGCCGCCGCGATCGCCTCGACGATGTTGGCGCAGAGCTGCTGGAAGACGCGCGAGTCCATGCCTGCCGGGGCCGGGCCGAGACCCTCCTGGAGCAGAGCGAGTAACCGCTCCCGGTCTATCCGCTGGGACATCGACGCCCCCTCCCGCTACCGCCGACCTGCCAGGTGCCCCGATTATCCCGAGCGTCGCAGGCGGATGCAAGGCGAGCACGAGCCGAGCGTCTTCCGGCTTCCCCCAACCCAGCGGTACGCGGGCGGGGCTGACCCTCGCCCCGGCCCCGCCACCCCTCTCCCGCGCCGCAGCCCTCACCCCGCCCTTCGGGCACCCCCTCTCCCACCACGCGGGAGAGGGGCAGGGAGTGAGGGAAGTCGCCCCTTCCGGCATACCGGGAGAGGAGACTGATACCCGCGCGCTGGGTCAGCACCACCTCGCGCGGCCCCTGGCTCCCCGCCCACCGAGCGGGGAAGGGATGCTACAGGCAGGGTGAGAGAGGTGCTTGCCGGGCGAGCCCCGCGCCGAATACAGCCAGACGCGTCACAGCCGCCAGTAGGCCGACTGCACCCGCCGGGCAGCCTCGACCGCGGCCTCCTGATCGGGCCGGAAGTCGCGCTCGGCCTGCTCCAGCTCGCTGCTGCCGGTGAACGGATCCCGGATACCGGTACGCACGCCGGTAATCCCCTCGAGCACCGCGAGGGTACAGAAGGGCACGTAGCGCGGCGAGTAGCCGCCCTCCTGGACGCCGACCAGCCGCCCGGCGCACAGCTCGTCGGCCAGCGCCCGGAAGCGCTCCGCCATCTCGCGGAAGCCGCTCATCGTCACCAGCATGCGGCCGAGCGGGTCGTCTATGCTCGGATCCTGCCCGGCCGAGAGGAAGACCATCTCCGGCTCGAACTGCCGGGCGATCGGCAGCACCACCTCGTCGAGTGCGAGCAGGTAGCCGCGCTTGCCGGTGCCGGGCGGCAGCGGTATGTTGACCGTCGTCCCCTTTGCCCCTGGCCCGCCGACCTGGTCGACCGCGCCCCAGCCAGCCGGGTACCAGTTGTCCTGGTGGAGGGAGACGAAGAGCACGTCCGGGTCGTTCCAGAAGGCGGCCTGGGTACCGTTACCGTGGTGGACATCCCAGTCGACCACCAGGAGCTTGCGGAGACCGCGCCGCTGGGCGTGCCGGGCGGCGAGCACCACGTTGTTGAAGACGCAGAAGCCCGTGCCGCGATCCCGCATCGCGTGGTGACCCGGTGGGCGCAGGAGGCCGTAGGCGTTGCGCGCCCGGCCGTCGAGCACCGCGTCGACCAGCTCCATGGCCGCACCGGCGGCCAGCAGCGCCGCTTCCCAGGAGCCGGGGACGACCGGCGTCTCGGGATCCAGCCAGCCGCCGCCGCTGGCCGTCTCGCGAACCTGTCGGATGTAGTCCGGCGTGTGGTAGGCCAGCAGCTCCTCCTCGGTAGCCGGCCGGGCATCGATGGGGAGCAGGTGCTCCCTGATGCCGGAGCCAGCGATGAGCTGGGCCGTCCGCCGGGTGATGCGGACGCTCGAGGGGTGCTCGACCGGCTCCAGCGTCTCGCCGTTCGGCAGCGCGAGCTCGGCCTGCCCGGTATCGTGCTGCAGGAAGCGCGGATCGTAGGCGTACGCTGTCAGCTCGGCCATCGCTTTCTCTCCTTCCCCTCAGAGCCCCTGCGGCGCGGCGCGGGTCGTGGACAAAGGCTGCGCCATATGCCACTTACCGGGGAATCGCTGCACCGCTCCGTCATCACCTCACCTCGGGATACCCTACCACGAGCCGTGGGGCGCGTCCCGCAGAACAGCGCCAGCGGTACCTGTTGCGAGAGCGTGCACGACACGTTCCCGAACGGCTGACCGTGTACAGCGTCGGCTATCGGGTTGTCTTCGCGCAGGCCTGATCATACGCTTTGGCATGTGGTTCGATCGACGGACTCGCTGCCTTAGGAGGGGGGTGTGTATGGGCTGGCCACGGGTCAGTATGGATCAACCGGAGCGGACGAACGCGCCCGCCGCGGTCGAGACGATCCGGCGCGCCGAGGCGCGCGGGGTGCCGATGGTCTGGGCGATCACTGGCAGTCGCTCGCTCGACGCCATGACCGTCTTCGCGGCCGCCGCCGTGCAGACGAGCCAGATCGGCCTGGGCACCGCTATCGTGCCGACCTATACCCGGCACCCGGTTGTCCTGGCCCAGCAGGCGATCGCGCTCGACCAGCTCGCGCCCAGCCGCTTCCGGCTCGGGATCGGGCCCAGCCACCGGCCGACCATCGAGGGCGCCTACGGCATCCCGATGGGCAGGCCGCTCGACCACCTGCGCGAGTACCTGGCGGTGCTGCGCGCGCTGCTCTGGGAGGGCTCTGTCGACTTCGAGGGCCAGTACTTCCACATCAAGACCCAGATCGTCGGAACGGCTCGCGTGCCGATCTATACCTCAGCACTGCGCCCCAACGCGTTCCGGCTGGCCGGCGAGATCGCCGACGGCGCTATCTCCTGGATGTGCCCGGCCGAGTACCTGCTCGAGCGAGCACTCCCGGCGCTCGAGGCCGGAGCTGAGCGCGCCGGCCGTCCCCGTCCGCGACTGGTGGCCCACGTGCCGGTCGTCCTCACGAGCGATCGGGCGACGATGCTGGAACTGGCCCGGCCGGTCGTCGGCGGCTATGGCCGCCAGCCCTTCTACGCCCAGATGTTCGCCACCGCCGGCTACCCCCTCCTCGCCGACGGCACGCCGAGCGACGACCTGCTCGACCACCTGGTGGTGTGGGGAGAGGAAGCGCGTGTCGAGGAGCGGCTGGCGGAGCTGCTCGAGCGGGGCATCGACGAGCTGCTGGTGATGCTGATCCCGGGCGCTGCCCCGGCCGAGGAGGAAGAACGGCTCGCCAGTGTCCTCACCAGGCTGCACCGGCAGTTCGGGGCGCGCTAGCTGGTCGGCTCCCGGGTCCCTGCCGCGCCCTGTCGCCGGACGGCCTGGCGTGGTCTCCATGCCCGCACGACGGCGCCGACCTGACAGCATGTACCGGCCCGAGCCGATCCGGTCTACCGGCTGTCCCCGCGACCCAGCGAGCGGAGATGACCGCCTCCGCTCGTCGAGCGGGATAGCTGCCTTCTCAGGCAGCGCTGCGGTAAGATACCCGGCGGCGACGTGAGGCTGGCGGGTTGCCGAGCGGAGGAGGTCACGAGTGGTCGATAACCCGGCGATGGTCTCGATGGGGATCCTGGCTATCTGGGCGGCGATCTGGAGCGTGCCCGGCATCGTGCGGGCCCGG
>JADBJL010000015.1 GCA_014874455.1 Thermomicrobiaceae bacterium | reverse complement strand
GGATGACCTACGACGAGGCCGCGGCCATGACGGCAGTGCCTACCGGGACGCTCAAGTCGCGCCTCTCCCGCGGGAGAGCACGACTGCGCACCCTGCTCTTGGCCGACGAGCGGTCGCGGGAGCTGATCGAGGTGGCCGGCGTACGAGGGGAACAGCAGGGTGGAGAATCCCCAGCCTCCAGTTGACTTGCCCCGAGGTGACGACGAGGCGCTGGTCGAGGCGGCACGGAGAGATCCGGAGGCGTTCGGCGTGCTCTATCAGCGCTACCTGCCGCAGATCTACCGCTATCTCCGCGCCCGCGCCGGGAACGCCGACGACGCCGCCGATCTCACCCAGCAGGTGTTCCTGAAAGCGCTCGCCGCCTTGCCCGGCTACCGGCCCTGTGGCCGGCCGTTCCTCGCCTGGCTGCTCCGTATCGCCCGAAATGCGGTCGCCGACTTCTACCGGCGCCAGCGGCCCACCGTGGCCTTCGATCTGGTGCCAGAGGTCGCCTGGGGAGTGGGCGAGGAGTCACCCGAGAGCATCGTCCTGAGACGCGAGGAGCTGGCGCGGCTCCAGGAACTCTACCTCAGGCTCGATCCAGCCAAGCAGGAACTGCTGGCGCTCCGCTTCGCCGCCGGGCTGACCGTGCCGGAGATCGCCGCGGTGATCGGGAAGCGCGAGGCGGCCGTGCGCAAGCAGCTCCAGCGCGTAGTCCACCAGTTGAAGGAGCAGTTCCGTGACGCATAGGCGACGCATCATCGAGCGCTATCCCGACCTCTTCGACGGGCGCGATGACGCTGAGCTGGCGCGCGTGGTCGCCGGGCTCGACGCGCTGCTGGCGTCCTCCGAGCCACCGGCCGAGCTGCGCGCCGCCATCCCCGGCCTGGCCCGGGCCCAGGCGCGGCGCTCCGACACCGCCGTCGTGCCGCCCGAGCCAGTCTGGGAGCCACGCGCCGGAGAGCCCGAGGCTCCCCGGTCGCCCAGCGTGACCGCCTGGTCTGGCGAGCACCGTCCCGGCCGGAGGCCACGCGGCTGGCTCCGCTCGGCCTCCGAACTGCTGGCTGCTGGAATGGTGCTGGTGCTCTTCACCTGGCTGCTCGTCACCCTGCTGGGCAGCCGGATCGACGAGCGCGCCGGCCCGCTGGCCCGGCCGGAGCCCACGCCGGCACTCACGCCGACGCCGGCGTTGCCGACCGTGACCCCATCCACCGGCCCGGTGAGCATCGTCACTCCGCCGCCGGGCATCGACACCTCGACCTGGCAGCTCTACCGCGACGTGCGAGCCGGCTTCGAGCTGAAATACCCGCCCGATGGCAAGCTCATGGCGCAGGAAGGCTCGGTCCGCATCGACCTGCCCTTCACGCCCGGCACCAACCTGGTGGAGAAGTACCTCACGATCACCGCCGGGCCGCCGCCGCCCGGCCGCTGCGCCAGCCAGCAGCTCGCCGGATACCAGCCGGGGACGATCCCGACCGAGCGCGTGCTCGTCGACGGCGTCGAGTTCACGAGGGCCAGCGGGAGCGGTGGCGCGGCTGGAAACCACTACGACTGGACTAGCTACTGGACCGAGGCCATCGGGACGTGCGTCGTCCTCGACTTCGTGCTGCACTCCACCGTGCCGCAGAACTACCCCACCCCGCCGCCGGAGTTCGACGCCGCGAAGGAGTCCGAGGTCTTCACCGCGATCGTCTCGACGTTCCGCTGGCTCGAGCCCCGGAGCACGCCCCCGCTCGTTCCTCCAACCCCCGCGGCGACGCCGACTCCCGCGCCATCCGAGCCGCCTGCCGGGCCGGTGCCGGCAATCCCCGGCCTCGGCAGGTTCGCGGTCGCGACGCCCGGCGGGCTCCGCCTGGTCGACTACGAGGCCGGGCGCGCGGTGAACGTACAGTCCGATACCACCCTCGCCTTCCCTGCCTGGTCGCCGGATGGCCGGTGGCTCGCCTATCTCGACCTCGGCTGGCGCTCGATCGAGCTGGTCAGCAGCGACGGCAGCCCGGGGCAACTGGCGGAGGTGCCGAACGGGCCGTTTACGGAGAACTTCGCCTGGTCACCGGCTGAGGATACCCTGGCCATCGCCCCGTCCAACGGCGGGCTCTACCTCGTCACCCCGGGCGATGGCGTCCGTCTCCTGGCCGAGGGGTCGATCGCTTCCTTCGCCTGGTCGCCCGACGGCCGGACGCTCGCCTATGTCATCACCCCGCCCTCCGACAGCCCGGAGAGTGCCAGCGCCGCGATCTTCACCGTGCCGGTCTCCGGCGGCAAGCCACAGCAGCGTTACCTCGCCGAAGGTGCGGACATCGTGCTCGCCGGCTGGTGGCCGGACGGCCAGGGACTGCTCTTCTGGCTCGGCGTCCGCTCGGCCTCGATCGCGATGGACGGGATGACGCTGTTCAGCCTGCCGCTGGACGGCGGCGGCCCGGTCGAGCTCGGCGTCATGCTGCCGGAACATGCCTTCCTCGACTGGTCGCCCGACGGGCGGCTGGTCATGGTCGTGGGCGAGGGGCGGGAGCTGTGGAGCGGCGACAAGGGGCTCGCCATCTGCGATGTCCGTGCCGGCACCTGCCAGCGCGTGCCGAAGCCGGAGGGCACGGTCTCGCTCTACCCGGCCTGGTCGCCGGACGGCCGCCTGGCCTTCATCCGGGCCGCGGTACCGGGCCAGTATCCGAACGATGAGGGAGCGCTCCGGGCCTGGCTGGACACTTGGACGCTCGTGGTCGCCAACCCTGACGGCTCCGGTGAACAGGTGCTGGACGCGGCCGGGACAGGGGTGCAGGCGCCGATCTGGTCGCGCGATGGCCGTTACCTCGTCTACCTGCGGGACAGCGCCGTCTGGGCGATCGACCCGCAGAGCCCGCCGCCAATGGCGCTCGCCACGCTGGCCGAAGCGACGTCGCTCGACGGCCACGGCCGGCCGATGGTCAATCCACGGCAGGTGCTCTCGTGGCATCGTTAAGGCGAGATGCCGGGGTAGGGAGCGAGCGATGGCTGCCGATCGGTTGCGGTTCGTGCTCGGGGCACTGCTGGTTCTGGCCGTGACGGTCGCCGCGCTGACCGGCCAGGCGGCTCAGCAGGTCGAGAGCGTGCCCTCTCCTGCCGATCCGGCCTCCGCGCTGTCGAGCCCGACGCCGCCTCCGCCACCCACGCCAGCGACACGGCCGACACCGATTCCCCTCGACGAGCGGTGCGTGCGTGGCCAAGACAATCCAACGTCGCCCCTGGCCGGGCGTACCGTCGTCCTCGACCCCGGCCACGGCGCTGACGACCTGGGCACGGTCAACCTGGAGTTCAGCCTCTTCGAATCGGAGATCACGCTCTCGATCGCCGAGCGGCTGCGCGACCGCCTCGTGGCCGCTGGCGCGACCGTCTGCCTGACGCGCACCGAGGACATCAACGTGCCGCTCCTGGAGCGGGCCCGCTTCGCCAACCAGCAGCGGGGCGACGTCTTCGTATCGATCCACCTCAACCGGTACGATGACCCGCAAGTCGACTACACCATGACAATGTGGGGTGAGGAGCAGAAGGATCTCCGGCTCGCCGAAGCTCTGCTCCAGGCACTGGCGGCCGAACTCCCGACCCCGGAGAGCTACGCTGGCATCCTGAACCCGCTCAGCCGGGAAACGGCCCGTCACGAACCGCTCGACTCGACTCTGCTGCTCCTGCCGGAGATGCCGGCGGTGCTGGTCGAGGCTGTCTTCCTCTCCAACCCGTGGGAGGCGAGGGCGTTCGCCGAGGGACAGGCAGACGGCACGCACTGGCGGGAGGAGCAGATCGCACGGGCGATCGAGGCCGGGCTCCGGCGGTACTTCGCCGCCACCAGCGCCAGGGACGAAGACGACGAAGGGTGATCGCGGCAGCTCAGTCGCGCGCCCGCCTCGCCAGGATCGCCTGGTACAGCTCGGTGTGGCGACGGGCGATCTCGTCCCAGTCGAAGGCGCTGCTGGCCAGGCGGGCCGCTCGCCGCAGGCGCTCGCTCGCCGCCCGATCGGCCAGCAGCGTGGCGATAGCAGCGCGCAGCGCTTCTGGGTCGCCTGGCGGAACCAGCCAGAGGTGCTCGCGGTCGCGTAGCGGATCGAGCCACGCAGGCCGGGCCGGCCTGGTGGTGACCACTGCGGCTCCACAGGCCAGCGCGGCGACCAGTGTGCCGTTCCGCAGGCTCGCTCCCGCGCGGAACGGCAGGACGACCAGATCGAGCGCCGAGAGCAGGTCGGCTGCCTCCTGGGGCGGCAGGTAGCCGACGCGGATCACCGGGACGGTCGACTCGACCAGCCGGCGGTCAAGCCAGGAGAGATAGCCGGCATTGGCCTGGTCGGTGTCGCCGAGATCGCCCCCGACCAGCACCAGCGCCGGCCGCGGCTCCGGCAGGGCCTCGAGCGCCACGAGCAGCAGGTCGATCCCCTTGTCCCGGGTGAGGAAGCCGAAGAACCCGACCGCAGGCCGGTCGACCGGCACGCCGAGCCGGCGACGCGTCACGGCGGGGTCGGCACCCGACGGCTCCGGCAGGTTGCTGCCGATCGGGATGAGGTGGAGCCGGCCCCGCAGCCGGCGATCGCGCTCCAGCGCGGCGTAGTCCTCCGGGTTGGTGGCGATCACAGCGGCGCTGCCGCGGGCCAGCAGCCGGTTGAGATAGAGCCGGAGCGGCCCGGCCTTGGGGAAGAGGTACGGCACCCGCAGGTCGTGGAAGGTGGTGACGAGCGGCCGCTCGCGCACCCGGTAGGGGAGCAGGCTGACCGCTGGATGCATCGCGAAGGCCCCGGTCTGGTACTGGAGATGAAGCAGGAGCGCGCCCGCTTCCCGCGCGGCCTGGCGCGCCCGGTCGGCTAGATCCCAGCCCCAGCGCTCGACCGTGCCGGCGACGTAGCGCGACCCGGCCGCTCGCCGGCTGGTCAGGACGGCGGGGGCCCAGCCCTGCCGCTCGAGCGCCTCGGCCAGCCGCGCCGTGTAGTCGCCCACCCCGCCGCGCATCGGCGGGTACTCTCCGGTGATGAAGAGCACGCATCGCTCGCTCATGGCCGTGTGGCTCGCAGGCCCGAGCCGAAGGCCTGCCAGTAGCGGGCGATCCGCTCCCGTCGGAGCGCCCGCTTGTGCCCGAGCAGCCACTTCGCCCCCTCGATGGCGATCCGGGCGAGGTAGTTCAGGAGCAGGAAGGCGCGCAGGATCTCGGCCGCCGGCCGGCCGTGGAGCCGCTCGTAGAGCTGCACCTTGGCGGTATCGAAGGCGATCTGCCGCGAGGCCGGCTCCTGGCCGGCGCTGGCGCTCTCGTGATGGTAGACCGTGGCCTCGGGCAGGTAGACCACGCGCCAGCCGGCACGCCGGATCCGCCAGCACCACTCGACCTCCTCGGAGTAGAGGAAGAAGCGCTCGTCGAGCAGCCCGGCGGTCTCGATCGCCTCGCGCCGCACCGCCAGGCAAGCACCGACCAGCCAGTCCACCTCCTGCGTCTCGTCGTCGGAGCGATCGGCGACGTAGTAGCGGCGCAGCACGCGGTTGTCGTGCCAGTAGTCCTGCACCACCGTGCTCTCGAGAAAGCCGGTGAGCAGCGTCGGGAAGCGGCGGCGCGAGAGTTGCGTCCGGCCATCCGGGTACACGAGGCGCGGGCCGACGACGCCGACGGCCGGGTTCTCGTCGAGGAAGCGGACGAGCCGCCCGAGCGCGTCGCGCGCGACGCGGGTATCGGGGTTGAGCAGCACGACCACGCGGCCGCGCGCCCGCCGGATGCCCTGGTTGTTGGCGGCCGCGAAGCCGCGGTTCTCCCGGTTCGCGATCAGCTCCACGCCGGGGAAGGCGGCCCGTACTGCCTCTGCTGTGCCGTCACTGGAGGCGTTGTCCACCACGATGACCTCGCCACGCAGCCCCCCGGCCCGAAGGCCGGCGTCGACTGTCTCCAGGCAGGCCAGCAGGTGCTCGCGGACGTTGTAGCTGACGATGACCACCGAGAGATCGAGCGAGGCGTCTGGAAGCTCGACCCCGGCCGGAGTGCCGTGATCGTTCGCTAGGCCGCTCGCCCGCCAGAGCCGGCGGGCCAGGAGCCAAGTGTGCAGCTCGTGCCAGGCCATGGCGAGGGCGAGGAAGAGGCCGACCGGGCCGTCGCGATAGCCGCGCAGCGTCACGAAGCGCCGCCAGAGCTCGCGCGCCGGCTGGCCGAGATAGGTGCGGCGTCGTGGCCGGCGCCCCTGCCGCACCAGCGTCTCGGCCCGGATGCGGGCGTAGCGCGCCTGCTTGGCCAGGAACTCCCGGTACGACTCGTAGTTGATGTGCACGAGCGGGTACGCCAGCCGGCCAGCCTCTCCGGCCAGCTCGACGACTTCGTGCACCTCCACCTCTGGCCGGTAGCGGGCCCGGCCGGCCCGCAGGAGACGCAGGTGCTCGTCCGGCCACCAGCCCCCGCCGCGGATCCAGCGGCCGAACATCCAGTTCTGGGTCGGAATCCAGAAACCGGCCACTTCATCGGTTGCCTGGTCGATGGCCTGGCGGATCTCAGCGGCCAGCTCCGGCGTGACGCGCTCGTCGGCGTCGAGGAAGAGCACCCAGGGCTGTCGCGCCAGCTCGAGGGCAGCGTTCCGCTGGCTGGCGAAGCCGGTGAAGGCGCGGTGGACGACCTCGGCCCCGGCGGCCCGCGCCAGCTCGACCGTGCGGTCGTGGCTCCCCGAGTCCACGACCAGGATCTGGCGGGCCAGCCCGGCGACGCTCGCCAGGCAGCCAGGCAGGTGGCGCTCCTCGTTCAGGGTCAGGACGATGACGGAGAGCGGCAGCGGCTCACTCATGCAGGCACGGCGCCTCCCGGTAGAGCTGGGCTACCCGCCGCATCCGCGCCCGCCGCTCGCGGCGCTCGGCGCTCGCCGGGGCTAGCAAGGCCCGCAGCGTCGCCCAGCCGGCGGCGGCCCGCGCCATCAGGGCCAGCACCCGGACGAAGCGGGGCGAGTGCCAGCGGCAGAAGTACTGTACCCGGCTGCGATGGAGCTGGAGCAGGCTCGCCTCCGAGACCTGGCCGGTGCTTCGCCCGGCGTAGTGGATCACCTGCGCGGCCGGCGCCGTCAGTACCGTCCAGCCGGCCGCCTTGATCCGGCGAGCCCAGTCGATCTCCTCGCTGTAGTAGAAGTAGCGCTCGTCGAGCCCGCCCACCTCGTCGACCACCTCCCGGCGCACCAGCATGCAGGCGCCGAGCGGGTGGTCGATCGCGAACGGGCTGAGGCCGTCGCCGGGGCCGAAGCGGCCGTTGATCCGGGAGCCGATGACCCGCGGGTGGACGGGGAAGAAGTCGAAGAAGCTCTGGACGAGGCCGGGGAAGCGGTAGCCGGCCGACTGCAAGCTGCCGTCGCCGTTGAGCAGCCGGGCGCCGACCATGCCGACGTGCGGCGCGGCGTGGAGCGCCCGCCAGAGCGCCGCCAGCGCGCCCGGCAGGACGACGGTATCGGGGTTGAGCAGCAGGAGCGCCCGGCCCCGGCTCTCGGCGATGCCCCGGTTGTTCGCCCGCGAGAACCCAGCGTTCTGGCCCAGCGGGATGAGCCTGGCCCAGGGGAAGCGTTCCCGCACCAGCTCGATCGAGCCGTCGGTCGAGCCGTTGTCCACCACGATCACCTCGGTCTCGAGCCCGGAACGACGGATCTCCTCGGCCAGCGAGGCCAGGCAGCCTCGCAGCAGATCCCGAACGTTCCAGGACACGATGATGACCGAGAGATCGATAGGTTTCCCGCTCACACCAGCTCACTCCCGCGCGCCACCGCATACGATTCTGCGTCATGCGCCGACCGTGCTGTCAAGGACGCGCGGCTCTCACCTAGCGTCCCCTCTCCCGAAGGTTCGGGAGAGGGGATGGCGAGGCGCGCAGCGCCGAGCTGGGGGGTGAGGAAGTGTGTTAGACTGGACGGGTATAGGGGCTGGCCACGGCGCGGGAGGGCGGCGGGAGAAAGGCGGGAGACGATGCGCGTCGTCCGAAACGTCGGGTATCTCAAGCGGCGGCAGCGGGCAGCGCGGCTGATGATCGCCGGTGGGCTGGCTGGCCTGGGCTCCTCGATCGCCATGACGTTCCAGCCCCAGTTGATCCTCTGGGCCTACCTCGCGCTGATCGTCGGGTTCCTCCTCTTCAACGCCGGCATGCAGCAGTGGGCCAAGTGGAACCGCAGGCCGCGCCCGGACGAGCTGCTCGACGCGACGCTCCGCCGCTTCAACGACCGCTACACGCTGCTCCACTACCCGGAGATCCCCCAGGGCTGGCGCCCGGAGCACGTGCTGGTCTGGCCTGGGGGGCTGCTGGTCATCACCACGCGTGAGATGGCCGGCCAGATCCAGGTACAGGGTACTCGCTGGCGCCGGCTCGATAGCCGGCTGATCCGGATCTTCACCTGCGGCGGCCCACCCCTGGGCAACCCGACCATCGAGTGCCAGCGGCAGCAGGAAACGCTGCGCGAGTTCCTGACGCAGCGTGACCTGCCCGGGGCGGGCACCGTCGATGGCTTGATCGTGTTCCTGAACGACCAGGCGAACCTCCAGGTCATCCAGTCCGAGATCACGGTCGTGACGCGCAAGGAACTGGTCGATGCCATTCGCGCCTTTGGTACCGAGCGGCGGCTGAGCGCCAAGGAGTGCGAGGAGATCGTCGCGGCCCTCTCTACAGGCGACGAGGTCGAGGGGCCGGTCGCTCTGCCTGTCCGGCCGTCGGAAAGAAAGAAGGCACGGGTTGCGTGAGCCCCTGCACGAGACCGAGCGTGAAGGATCGGCTCGCTGGCCGGTGATTGGCCACGAGGCCGCCGTCGCGGCGCTGGAGCGGGCCGTGCGGCGAGGTCAGGTCAGCCATGCCTACCTGATCAGCGGCCCAGCCGGCATCGGTCGCCGCCGGCTGGCGCTCGCCTTCGCGCAGGTGCTCCTCTGCCAGGCAGCACCTGCCGAGCGGCCCTGTGGGCACTGCCGGGGCTGTGTGCGGGTCGAGCGTGCCGTCCACCCAGACCTCACGCTGCTGAGCCTGGAGGCAGCCGGAGGCGAGCGTGAGACCCGGCCGACCCGCATCTCGATCGACGCTGTCCGCGAGCTCCGCGCCACCATCGCCTTGCGCCCGCTCGAGGGCGACTGGCGGGTGATCGTCATCGACGACGCCGACCGGCTCTCGCGCGACGCGGCTGATGCGCTGCTCAAAACGCTGGAGGAGCCGCCGCCCTTTGCCGTCCTGATTCTCATCGTCGAGGACGTCTCCAGCCTCGCCGAGACGATCCGCTCCCGCTGCCAGCAGATCCAGCTCGGGCCGGTACCGAGCGCGACCGTCCGCGCGGCGCTGGAAGCCCGCGGGGTCGAGGCGGCGCAGGCAGCCCTGATCGCCAGCCTGACCCGGGGCCGGATCGGGGAGGCGTTCCGGCTGGCAGCCGACCCGGAGGCACTCGCCAGGCACCAGGAACTGGCAGAAGCAGGCGTGCAGATGCTGAGCGATCCGCTCGTCGCGCTCGGCCGGGCACGCCAGCTTGCCGAGAACTACCGGCGCGGCCGGCGGGCGCAGGTCGAGGCGCAGCTTGCGGTGCTGGCGGTGCTCTGGCGCGACCTGTTGCTGCTCCGCTACGGTCTGGGCGACCTGGTCGTCCACGCCGGCCTGCGCGCGCGGCTGGAACGGCTAGCCCGTCGCTGGTCATCCACCGAGATCCTGCGTGGCCTGCGGGCGACCTGCCAGGCGATGGCCGACCTCGAGACCAATGTGCAGGTTCGGCTGGCACTCGTTGCACTGGTGACACAATGGCCGAGCCCCGACCCGAGCCACTGATCGCCGGCATTCGGCGGCTGGGAGAGGCGCGCGTCGAATTCGGCCGGGTGGCCGAGCGGCCGCACGCGGGCGAGTGGGTCGCGGCACCTGGCCCGGTGGGCGAGGAACCGGCACTGGTGGTGATCGCGCCGGAACAGGTGCTCCTCTGCGAGGAGGAGTTACCGGAACTGCCCGTCCGGCGGCTGAGCGAGGCCGAGCGGGCGCGCCTGCCAGAACTGGCTGAGCTCGCCCTCTGGCTCGCCCGGCAGGCTGCTGCGGTCATCGGTGAGCTCGAAGAGTCCCTTCGGTTCCTCGGCTTGCGGGTCACTCTCGACGGGAGCGCCATCGTCGAGTACTGGGGGAAAGAGAGCCGCTTGCCGGCCGCCGACATCGCAGCCCGGCTCTCCGCGCGGCTCGGGCGGCCAGTGCACCTCGTTGCGAGCACTGGCGAGAGGCCACGAGCGCTGTTCGGCGGGCTGGGCCGGCTCGGAGGCGAGGCTCTCGACCTCGCCGAGCTGGCCCGGCGACGGCTGGGAGTGCTCCCCGGTGACGTTCCACCACGACCTGGCGGCTACCCCCGGCTGGGAAGCCGGGTTGCCATTCCTCTGGGTAACGGCGTCGTGCGCTCGGTGTCGACCCGGCATCGCACGGTGACAGTCGAGCTCGAGGATGGCACTCGCCACGACGTACCGCTCGACCACGTGGTATCGGGCGTGCGGTGAACGGCTACGGGCCGGCCGGCGGGGCGGGCAGGCGCACAGAGAGCAGCGCCTGGTCGGTCAGCACGTAGGCGACGCCCAGGATGTCGTCCACCGCGATGTCCCGGATCGGCCCCAGCGGCGGTGCCCCCTCAGCCGGAAGGAACTGCTGCACGAGCGTCCCGTCCTGCGCCAGCCGCAGGATACGTCCCTCCTGGTCTGCCACATAGCGGTAGGGCCGATCCGGCTGCATCGAGAGCGCGACCGCATGCACCACCGGTGGATCGACCTGTGGCTTCGACTCCCCTTCCAGGGCGCCACGGTAGAAGGTCGCGACCGTACCGTCAGGCTCGAGCACGTAGATGCGCCCGTCGATCTCCATGTCGACAGCCCCAGACAGGTGGTCGGTGAACTGGCCGCCTGTCCAGTCTTCTGGCTGGTTCTGGTAGGCGCCAGCGAGGAACTTCAGGATCTGCCCCGGCTCCGGGAGCAGGAGATACAGGTTGCCGCTGAAGCTGCCCACCGCCGCCACGCCGGAGTAGGGCGCGCCGAACGTGCCCACCGGCAGCCGGTTCCACTGCGCCGTCGCGGGGTCGAAGACGTAGGCGCTGGCACCGTCGAAGGCGACCAGCGTGCCGTCACCCCAGGCAGCGCCGAGCAGCGTGCCGACCGGCGCGCCGCCCACGTCGCTTCCGGGCTCGAGCAGCTTGATCAGCTTGGTGCCGCTGCTGTCGAGGCGATAGAGCGCGTCGGTCAGGATATAGAGCTGGCCGTTGCCGACGAAGAGCCGCGGCGTGACCCCCTCCGGCGCAGGCGGGATGCCACCGAGCACCTGGATCGACTCGAGACGATGGATCTTGAGCACGCGGTCGAGAGCCGCCTGGACGGCAGCACGCTCCTGCGCGACCCGCGCGGGGTCGAGCCCCAGCGCGGCAGCCGCGTCCAGCCGAGCGCGCGCTGTCGCCAGATACGCCCGGGCGAGCGTCGGATCGTTCGACTGCTCAGCGAGCGTCCGCTCCTGGACAGCCGTCTGGACGAGCGCCTCGAACCGCTCCTGGCGCGCGCGCTCGCGGTCGTTATGAACCGAGAAGGCGAGCGCGGTCGAGAGGATGCCGATCAGGCTGAGCGCGACCAACCCGGTCATCCGGCTGACTGGCAGCCGGGGGAGCTGCCGGCGCACCGGGCCGAGGTCGGGGAACTGGATCGCGTCGTCAAAGCGCTGCAGGCGCGGTAACCCGAACGTCCCATCGTCAGGCGGCGGGGCGATCCGGCGGTGCCGCCGGGCGAGAAGCTGCCACAGGCCCAGCGCAGCCGCGGCGAGCGCGATGGCGAGACCGGTCAGCAACTCGACCAGGGTGCGACTCCTCCCTGCCCGGTGCTCAACGTCGCCCTCGACGGCGTCATCACCCGAGCTGGCGGAGGGTTCCCAACGCATCCCGGCGGTCAATTCCCCGTCGGGCCAAGGCTGATCTGGCGTAATTGCACCGTCGCTGCGTCGAGCTGAGTGACGTTCCCAATCCCCCCGCGCCTCGGCGTGCGCCTCGACGCCGCCGTTGGCCCCGTGACTAGTCTGCCCCGTCTCGGTAGCGGGGTCAACCAGCTCAGCCGGCCAATTCGTCCTAGCCCTCGAGCCCAGTCGTCGCGCCGTGTCTTCGGGAAGCAGGTGGAGGAGCAGGTCTGCCAGTCGCCGCAGCGGGCGGGCCGGCTCACCGCGCTCCAGGCCGATCGCAATGGCGATGGCCTGGGCGCCGGTGTCTCCTCGCTCCCACGCAAGCTCTTCGAGGAGCCCGATCAACCGCTCCGGCTCCGGCGTGAGAACGGCCTCTGGATAGTGAGCGGCGAGGGCGGCTCCTAGCTCCTGGTGACTGAGGACAACCGTATCCCCCGGCGCGAGCCGGGTGTAGTACAGCGACGGCTGAGCGTTCCGGTACTGCCCGAGCGGATAGCGCCCGTCCTGCGTCTGGCCATCTTGCCCGGGAAAGGCGTAGATCTCCTGCTCCTGGCCGACCAGCACCTGGCTCGGCAACACCTGTGCGATCAAGAGATCGTGCCCGCGGAACAGCACACAGGCGGCACCGAAACGGTACCACTCCTCTCGCGCGCGCCCGGCGTTCAGATTGAAGAGCCACTGGTTGGCAGCCCCGAAGGCGTGTGTCACGAGCTGGCCCAGCTCTTCGAGCGTTGTCTGCCCGTTGATCTGCCAAGCGACCTGCTGTAAGAGGGCGAGCACCTGCCGAGCTACCTCGACCGTCCCTGGCCCCTCGAGGAGGGGTTCCACGATGACCGCAAGCCCGTGACCTGACCTGGTGCCCAGTGTCCCGTCGACCAGCAGTCCGAGGTACGTGGACTCCGCTGTGGTCGCGATTCCTGGTACAAGCTGGGCTGTTGTCCCCGCGGCCCGCGACATCGCGTGCACTTCCTCCTCACTGGCGCGCCCGCCGGGGCGCACATCTCCCAGGGCACAGGCATCCCCGCGCCCAGGTAGTCTGACCGGCGCCGTCGTGCCTCTCTGGCACTGCCAGTCTAGCACAGGTGTGTACGTACGTCCAGGGGGAAGGAGCAAGAATCCAGCGTCCGTACGCGTGTTCTAATGGGGGCGCCGGATCGAGAAGCACGCGCCTTGCTGGCAAGGGCCGGCCGTCAGTCTCGCAGCACGTCCCGATGCTGCTCGGTGTCCTCGTGGAGAGCCTGCTCGCCCAGCACCAGGTCTTCGGCGACCTCGGACGACAGCGGCGCGACGGGCGCAGCATGCCGGTCGAACGGTTCGCCCAACAGCTCCGCCGTCACCCCGGCGAGATCGCGCTCGCCGAGGTGTGTCGCCAGGTCGTAGGCGCAGCGGAGATGATAGCGCGCGTCGGCCTCGTTGCCCAGGTCGAACAGGAGCACGCCCAGGTTATAGTGGAGCACCATCGCTGCCTGCCGGTCGTTGAGCTGCTCCGAGAGGGTGATGGCCTGCCGGTAGGCTGCCGTTGCGTCCTCGGGCTTCCCGACGACGTCGAGGACGGTCGCCAATCCGCGCAGCGCTCGGGCCAGCAGGGGAACGTCCTCGATCTCCTGTGCCGCGGCGAGGGCGGCCCGGTAGTGCTCCTCGGCTTCCTGGAAGAAATGCAGTGATTGGTAGAGACGGGCGATTTGCCCGTGCAGGCGGGCACGGGCCTCAGTGTTACCGGCCGCGCTCGCCAGTTCGAGCGCTTGCCGCAGGTAGCTGAGCGCGCCGTGGGGGTCGGTGGTTCGGCGCGCGAGCTCGGCGAGCGTCAGCAGGTAGCGCTGCTGGCCGGCGAGATCCCCCGCCTCGGCAGCCAGTCCGACCGCCTGCTCCAGGTAGCTCCTGGCTTCTCGGGTCAGGTTGCGCACCAGGCAGATCGAGCCCAGCAGTGCCAGGGCCTGCGCTTCCAGATGGGTCGCGCCCGCCTGCTGGGCCAGGTTGATGGCGCGATCCGCCGCCTCGAGCGCCTGGCCCAGCTCCCCGTACTGGAGCAGGAGCTCACCGGTGCCGAGCAACCAACGCGCCTCATCCACCAGGGAGCCGGAGCGGCGAGCCAGTTCCAGCGCCTCAGCCAGGTAGTCCGCGGCTTCGCCACGGTGGTCGAGCGCGCCGTGCGCCAGCCCCAGCAACCCGAGAAGCCGCTGGCGCGCCTCGCGGTCGTCCAGGGTCTCGGCGTTCTGCTGGGCGAGTTGGAGCATCTGTAGCGCACGGCCGGGCTGACGGGCCTCCAGATAGAGCTCGGCCGCATCGAGCAGCGCACGGACGCCGCTCGGGCGGTTGCCCAGGCGCAGTTCGAGGTTGGCGAGCTGGTGATAGTGCTCGGCGGACTCGATGACCCTGCCCATCCGGCGCTCGAGTTTGGTCAGGCCCATCAGGCAGCGACTCTCCATGGTGAGGTCACCACTGGCTCGCACTCGCTCGAGGGCGCCGAGCAGCGCCGAGCGGGCCGGGCCGAGACGGCCCCGCTGGGCCAGCAGCGCGCCGATCTGCACCGCGATCTCGGCTTGCAAGCGGTGGTCGATGGTGCGCTCAGCCGCCTCCTGCGCCTGCTGCAGCAAGACGTACGCCGCGTCCGGATCCTTCGAGCGGACGATCGCGACCTGGCGCAACAGGGCGTCGACGAGCCCGGCATAGTGCTTGACGCGACGGGCGCTTCGCCCCGCGCGGTGGTAGAACTCGCGCGCCGCGTCCTCGTCGCCGTCCTGGTAGGCGAGATCGCCGAGCATCAGAGCGGTCTCCACGTCCTCTAACGTGTCGGTATCTTCCCGCCCGGCCTCGAGCTGCCGTTTCAGGAGCTCTCGGGCCTGCTCCCGGTCGTTGGTCTCGTACGCCAGCCGCGCCAGCCGGGCGAGTGCTCGTCGCTGTCCGGCCACGTTGGCGATGCGCTGGGCTGCGCGCAGGGCTTCGCGCAGGTGGAGCCCGCGCTCGGACATCTCGTTCATTTCCGCCAACAGATCGGCTGCCCGCAGGTTGGCCTCCATCAGTACACGGTCGAACCCCTTGTGCCGGGCAGCCAGGATCGCCAAGCGGTAGAGCAGCAGCGCCTGCTCCGGATCATCGACGCCGACGCGCGCCGCCTCCGCCTGGAGTTCCCAGAGGTCGCCGTCGGCGATGCGGGCCAGCAGGTCAGGCTGCTCGGCGGCCAGGTAGGCCTGCTCCGGGGTCAACCGGCCGGCCTCCACCTCAGCAGCAAGCCGGTACAACGGGTTGCGCTCGATCCCCTGCCGACGACGAAGCCAGCGGCCGAACTGCTCGAACATGGCTCCCCTCGCTGACGCGCTAGCTGGCCGGCCCGGCGACGGCTGGCGGATAGCCCGCCGTCGCCAGAGCCCAGCGCAGCGTCTCGAGCGTGATGTTGCCACCGCTCACGATGAGCGCGACCTTCTTTCCAGCGAGCCGCTCGCGCAGCCGATGGGCGGCCGCCAGCGCCGCCGCACCGGCGCCCTCGGCGACCAGGTGAGCCGTCTCCATCAGCTCGACGATCGCCCCGCACATCTCCTCATCGCTGACGAGCACGAGCTCATCCACCCGCTCGCGGATGATCCGGAGCGGCAACTCGAACGCGACCCGCGTCGCGAGCCCCTCGGCGAACGTCGAACCCCCCTCGAGCTCTAGCAGCCGGCCCTGCCGCCACGACTCGTAGACGACCGGCATCCCGGCGGCCTGCACGCCGATCACCTCGATCCGCGGGTCGACCGTCTTCATCACGATGCCGGTTCCACATACGCCGCTGCCGGCCCCGACGGGGACGATCACCGCGTCCAGGTCGGGTACCGCCTCGATCAGCTCGAGCGCGTACGTTCCTACCCCGGCGATCAAGTCGGGCTCGTTCGCCGAGTGGATGTACCGGAAGCCGTCGCGCACGGCCCGCTCCTCGCAGGCGAGGCGAGCCTCGTCGAAGTCCCGCCCGGTCAGGACGACTTCGGCGCCCAGCCGGCGCATGGCCGCGAGCTTGAGCGGGTTCGCGTCCTCCGGCGCGTAGATGATCGCTCGCACGCCGAACAGCCGCGCCGCGTAGGCGATCGACTGGCCATGGTTGCCGGTCGAGGCCGTAACCACACCCCGGGCACGCTCCTCCGCAGAGAGGCGGCTCATCAGGTAGATCCCGCCACGTACCTTGAAAGCGCCGATCGGCTGGAGGTTCTCGCATTTGAGGTAGACCTCGAAGCCTAACCGCTCGCCGAGAGCAGCCGGCTGCAAGACCGGGGTCGGGGGCAGGTAACGGTGCACGACCGCGCGCGCCCGCAAGATATCGTGAAATGTCGGCGGCTCGAGTCTCATGTCCAGCCTCCCAGGCAGCCCTCACCCCGCTACGGTGGCACTGGTGAGCGTACGACGATCACGCCCGGTTGTCCATCAACCCTTCAGGCTACCACCGACATCCAGCACTCACCTGACGTCACCCACGCCACCGAGCCGCTCGAGGCGAGCGCGCCCTGCAGCACCAGGCCGCCGCTCCTTCGGCAAGCGGCATGACAGCTTCAGTGGGCATCGTCGCGTGGTGGACGCCAGCCGCCACCCGGATCGCCTGTCACGAGCACCGTTGCCCTGCTATTCTACAGCCGGCTGGGCGATCGGACTGCGGGGGCGGCATGCGGTTTGTGGAGCGGCTGAAGCGGGCAATCCAGGCGAACGACTCGATGCTCTGCGTCGGGCTCGACCCCGACCTGGAGCGCTTCCCAGCTCACCTGCCGCATGACCCTGCCTCGATCGTCGCGTTCAACCGGGCGATCATCGAGGCGACCGCCGATCTGGTCTGCGCCTACAAGCCGAACCTGGCCTTCTACCTCGTCCACGGCCAGGCCGGCCTCCGGGCGCTCGTCGAGACGCGCCGGCTGATCCCGCCGGAGATCCCGGTGATCCTGGACGTCAAGGTCGGCGATATCTCCAGCACCTCGGCAGCCTATGCCGAGGCCTTCTTCGATCGTTGGGGCTTCGACGCGGTCACCGCTCACCCATACCTGGGAGAGGACGGGCTAGCCCCGTTGCTGCGCGCGCCCGGCCGGGGCGTCTTCGTGCTGGTGAAGACCTCGAACCCGGGCGCTGGCGAGTTCCAGGATTTGCCGATCCGCATCGACGGTGGCGCCGAACCACTCTACCTGCGTGTCGCCCGGCACGTTGCTCGCTGGAACGAGCGCTACGGCTCCTGCGGGCTGGTCGTCGGCGCGACCTACCCCGCCGAGCTGGCCGCGGTACGCCGCCAGCATCCCGACCTGCCGATCCTGATCCCCGGCATCGGCGCTCAGGCCGGCGACCTGGAGGCCGCGGTGCGGGGTGGCCTGGCTGGCGCCACCGCCCCCATCGTCGTCAACGTGACGCGCTCGGTGATCTACGCGAGCCAGGGGCCGGACTTCGCCGAGGCCGCCCGCGCCGCTGCCTCGGCGCTGCGTGATGCCATCAACCGGGCGCGGCCTACGCGGTGAAATTCACCCTCACCCCGGCCCCTCTCCTGCATGCGAGAGAGGGAGTACGGGCAGGACGAGGATGGCAGCACGGGGTGCGAGCTCAGTCGCCCTGGGCCGGCACGGCGGCCAGCGCCTTGGCGATCGCCTCGTCGAACTGCGGGAGATCGGCCGGCACCCGCGAGGTGATCAGGTTGCCGTCGACCACCAGCGGCTCGTCCACGTAGTTGGCGCCAGCGTTCTTGACGTCGTCGCGGATCTTGTTGACGCAGGTCACCGTGCGGCCGCGCAGCACGTTCGCCGAGATCAGGAGCTGCGGGCCGTGGCAGATCGCCGCGACCGGCTTGCCGCTCTCGACGAAGCGGCGGGTGAACTCGACCGCCCGGTCGTCGATCCGCAAGTTCTCCGGGGAGCCGCCGCCGGGGATGACCAGCAGGTCGAACTCGTCGACCGTCACCTCGTCGAAGGTCTTGTCCGGCTGGATCGTGGTGCCCTTCTTGCCGGTGATCGGCCCGCGGTTGAGACCGATCACGACGACCTCAGCACCCCGCTCTTCCAGGTACCGCTTGGGGTCGGTCGCCTCGATGTCCTCGAAGTTGTTCGCGAGTACCATCGCCACTCGCTTGCCGGTCAGCTCAGCCATTCGCTCACCCTCCCTCCGAGCGTGGGTCGAGGTCTACCGTACGCAGTCACAGGATGCCATCCTCACCCACCCAGGGGCAACCGGAGCGCCTGGAAGCCAGGGGCGCCCGGTGCCGCCGAGCGTCACGCCAGGATATCGCGCCGCCGGAAGATCGCGAGCGCGGCCAGCGCACTGCCGATCCCGATCGCGAGCAGCGCGAAGAGCCCCGCCCAGCTCACGCCGCTGCCCTCCAGCGCCTCACGGGGCCGGTAGGCGGTGAAGATGCTCAGGTAGCGCAGCCACTCGAACCGCTCGCTCAGCCCGGCGATCACCCAGGCCAGGTACATCGCCAGCACGACCGCGGCGGCCATGGCGGCGGCCCTCCCGCGCTCGCTGGAAAACGAGGAGAACAGCACCGAGAGGCCTGCGATCGCGATCAAGAAGTCGAGCAGCACGACTCCGAGCTGCAGAGCGGCACCGAGGGAAAGCTCGGCGTCGACGACTGGAGCAGCGACGAGAAGGGTGAGTACCGATACGAGTACCACGACCACGATGTCCACCAGGAGTGCGAGGAGCTTGCCGGCCAGCAGCCGGGGGCGGCTCGCCGGAACCGAGAGCCACAGCTCAGCGGTACCGCGCTCGACTTCCTGGGCGACAGTGGCAGCGCCGGACATGATGACGAAGATCGCAGCGACCAGCGGCCAGATGAAACTGAAGACTTCCGTGTGCATGAAACCGGAGAAGCTCGTCAGCGTCGCTGCGCCTGGCTCGATTCCGAAGGCGCGGAGAAAGGCTTCCGGATAACTGCGGATGATCTCCTCGAACTGCGTGCCGACATCGCGGAACGTCGGGTAGAAGGCGGCGAGGAGTACGATATAGAGGGCGAGCCCGATCGCATACCAGAAGGTCGACCAGCGGAGATCCCACAGTGCCTTGCGCGTCATCGTCCAGCTCATCGCGCACGCTCCCCTGCAATTGCCTCCTGGCGCTGGTAGTAACCCAGGAACACACTATCGAGATCAGGCGGGGCATAGACCAGGTCGACCACCGGGAGCTCGCTCAGCCGGCGCAGCAGCACCGGCAGCCCGTCCGAGACACCCAGTTCGACCCAGCGACCCTCCTCGCGGGACTGGAGCACCTGGACGCCAGCGATCCCGGCGAGCTGGGCCAGGTCGACTGGCACAGAGAAGGTGACTTCCATACGCCGGGTGCGTTGCCGCTTCAGCTCGTCGATCGTGGCGACCGCCACCAGCAAGCCATCACGGATGATGCCGACCCGATCGGCGACCCGCTCCACCTCATGGAGCAGGTGAGAGGAGAGGAAGACGGTTTTGCCGCGGTTTCGCTCCTCGCGCAGCAGCGCGAGGAGCTCGCTCTGCATCAGCGGGTCGAGCCCACTGGAGGGTTCGTCCAGCAGGAGCAGCGGCGGGTCGTGCATCAGTGCCTGTACGAGGGCCAGCTTCTGCCGGTTGCCCCGGGACAGATGCTTGATCTGACGGCTCAGCTCGACCTCGAACCGCTCCACCAGCATGCGGCGCCGGGCCGGATCGACACCGCGACGGAAGCCGGCCAGGAAATCGAGGAACTGGGCGCCGGTCATCCCCTCGTAGAGCCGCACGTCACCCGGTACATACCCGACGTGTCTCTTGACCGAGGCGGCGTCCTGCCAGCAGTCGAGGCCGAAGATCCGGGCGCTGCCGCGGGTGGGGCGGATCAATCCCATCAGCAGGCGGATGGTGGTCGTCTTGCCGGCGCCGTTCGGGCCCAGGAAGCCGAAGATCTCGCCGCGTTCGACCGTGAAGGCGAGATCCTCGACGCCTCGATTCCTCCCGTAGAACCGGGTGAGCCCCTCAACCTGAATCGGAAGGTTGTCCATCGTCCGCGTCCTTCCGCAGTCCACGGAGCTGCTCGTATCGCCGGATCACTTCCGCGAGGTAGGCTCGCACGAAGCGCTTGCCAGCTTCCCTGTCTCCACCCCCTTCCGGAGCCAGGCCACGCTGGACGACGTCGGCCAGGGCTATCGCCACCTCATCCGGCGGAGGCGCGATAGCGGCAGGGATCAGTGTCCCCGCGCTGGCGAGACCGAGCGACAACATGGTGAGCAGGTACGCGATCGCCTCCGGGCGCAGGTCAGTGCGGACGAGGCCAGCCGCCTGCATCCGCTCGACGAGCGCTCGCGCGGCCTCGAACCGTATCTGGTCGTAGTCGGGCCCGAGGCGGCGCAGGTAGTCGCCCAGCACCTGGTTGTCGGAGGTAAGGACGGCGCGCACGAACGGGTTGGCGAACGTCGCCAGGAGGCTGTGTCGATAGATCGAGCCGATCGTGCCTCCCTCCGGATCGGCTTCCAGGCGCTGGAGGAAGTCCTCGATCACGCGCCGGACTTCGCGGTAGAGCAGGGCTTCGGCCAGGGCCTCCTTCCCAGACCAGTGGAGGTACAGGGTGCCTTTCGCGACCCCGGCCTCGCGCGCGATCTCGTCGACTGTCGTCTTGTCGTAGCCGTAGCGGGCGAAGAGCCGGGCGGCGGCGTCGAGGATCCGATCAGCGCGTTGCTGGCGGTGGGTAAGCAGCACCATCTGACTTCATGACCGTATCTATCTAACTGGTCAAATCGTATCGCCTCGAGGATCTTCCCGCAAGCTCTGTGCAGTCGATCACATCCCGCCTCCCCCTCACCCCCTGCCCCCTCTCCCGCGCGGCGCGGGAGAGGGGAGGGCAATGAGGGCACCGAACCGCGAGCGACCCCGCTCGTCCCCGGCCTTGCCTCCCAGGCACGAGGCTGCTATGGTGGGTACGTACAGCCGTGCCTGGCAGTGCGCCCAAGGGATCGTGCGCGTTCCAGTGCAGTGCGTCCGAGGGAAGGGGAAGGGCCATGACGATCGAGGCGAGGGGGAAGGCGGGCCGCACCAGGCTATCCTGGATCGTGGCCTTCGCGCTGGCGGCACTGCTAGCCGCCTGGACGCCGCCCAGCGCGTCAGCCCAGTTGGCGTCCGACGGCTGGGAATTTACGCTCCGGCAGTGCCCCGGCGGTGGTGGATTCGGCCTCGGCGAGTTCGTGAACGGCCCGGGCATCCCACCGAGCGGAAGCGGCAGCTTCGCCTTTTCTTTTGCCAGCACTGACATCGCGTGGTCACAGCTCCACCAGAGCGGGCTCGACGGCGTTCCTCTCGCCAGCCTGCACTCCCTCACCTATTCGACCTTCGTCGAGACGCTCGGCAGCCAGGCTGCTCCGTACCTCATGCTCCAGGTCGACCTGAACGACGACGGCCTGCCGGACGACCAGCTCGTCTACTTGCCAAACCTGAACGCGACCGTGACGCCACTCGAGTGGCAGACGTGGGACGCACTCGCCGGGGTGTGGTGGTCGCTGAACGGGCGCGCTGGCATGACTCAGGCCAGCCCTCGCACGCTGAGTGCGTACCTTGAGGCCTATCCCAACGCGACGCTGGCCAACGCCGACGACACTGGTGCCCTCGTCGTGGCGGCCGGCTGCCTCGGCGGCCTCAACTGGTCGTCGTGGCGGGGAGCCGTGGACGGGTTGAGCCTCGCCTACGGCACGGTGAGCATTGCCTGGGACTTCGAGCCGACCGGGGTCGTGAGGACTCAACGAGGCGTTCCCAGCGGGCCGCTCGTCCTGACGAACCTCACCCCGGCTCCCTGGAGCACGGTGGCGCCGGGTGAGGTGACCGTCGCCGTCAACGTCCGGAGCAGCAGCCCGATCACGCAGATCACGCTGACACTCAACGGCCAGGAACTGGCGCCGGAGATCGCCGGCCCCAGCGGCTTCCAGCTCAGCGCCTTCACCGAGGTCAGGCTCCAGCCCGGGCTATACCAGGTGCTGGCGACGGCTCGAGATCGCTCAGGCCGGACTGCCTACACCATGTGGCAGTTCGTCGTCTCCAACAACCCGAACGATAGCTGGTGGTTCCTGGCCGACGGCACCCCGAGGCGGGCCGAGATCGAAGCCACGCTACGCAGCCTGGTGGAGGCGTTCCGCTGGCACCTCTACGGCGAGACGTGGGACGGCTTCTACCACGGTGAGATGCCGACCCATGCCCAGGTCTCAGCCGGCTCGATCCGCTTCGACGCCCTCACCCCGTCCCGCTACGCCACGCTCCTCCCGGGCTCGGTGCGGATCGCGGCCCACGTGACCTCCGGTGCCCCGATCACGAGTTTCCAGCTCTCGCTCAACGGCCAACCGCTCGCTGTCGAGATCGGCGGGCCGAGCAACACCGACCAGACCGCCTTCATCGAGCGCACGCTGGCCGCCGGCAGCTACGCCGTGAGCGCGCGGGTGCAGAACGCGCGCGGCGAGGCGTTGACGGTGACCTGGGGCTTCGTCGTCTCGCCGCTGGCCGCCGAAAGCCACTGGTTCACCGCCGACGGGCGCATGAAGGTCGATACCGTCTCGCGCTCGCTCAAGGCGCTGGTGGAAGCCTTCCGCTGGCACTTCTACGGCCAGTCCTGGGACGGCCGGCCTCATCCCGAGCTGCCGACCCATGCCACGGTCGTGACCGGCCCGCAGCCGCTCGATCCCTGGTTCACCGCCGACGGCCGGCCGATCCCGCAGAACATCTCGGCGACGCTGCGCAGCCTGGTCGAGGCGTTCCGCTGGCACTTCTGGGCCTATAGCTGGGACGGTCAGCCTCATTTCACCGACATCCCCACTCACGCCGAGTGAGCGAGCGCGCGGCATCGTTCTCGTATACCCTTCAGTGTCCTCTCCTGCTCCGGTGCCGGAGCAGGAGAGGGATCGGTGTTTTGACCTCGTCCATACGGAGAGGGTGAACGGCGCACATGGACTGGAAGCGATGGAGCGCTTTACTGGTGCTGACCGTGCTGGTCGTGGCCGGTTGCCGAGCGGGGAATAACCGCGCGACTCCGACGCCAGCGGGCGAAGCGACGCCCACCCGGCCGGCGGCGACGCAGACGGTGGCGGCGACCACGCCCGCGTCACCGGTGCAGCAGCCCCCGACACCGGCACCGACCCTGCCGGCCGGGACTGTCTTTGTCCAGCCGCCAGACGCCTACCTGGTAGCACGGGGCGGCGAGCAGAAGGCGTCCTTCGGCGCCTTCTACTGGGTGCATGAGAGCGGCTATGCGGCCGAGGTGACCTCGCGCGGGTTCGAGATCCAGCCCCAGCCGCTCGAAGTGCAGGCGGGCGAGACGCTACAGGTCGAGCTGCGCGGTGGCCCGGCGCCAGAGAAGGTGGCGCTCGACGTCTTCCCCGAGGAGGGCAACAAAGATCGGATCGCGCCGCAGGAGAGCGCGATGGTCGCCTTCATCCCTAGGACACAACCGACAGCTTCCGCCGAGCTGGCCGGCTCAGACGGGCGCTACTCCTGGACGGCAGAGCTGGCGCCCGGGAGCTATTTCGTGCGGCTGCGCGTCGAATGGCCGGAGCCAGCGAAGAACCCCGTGCCCGGCCGCAAGCCGACGGCCGAGTATTCCTTCTACATCACCGTGCCGTAGCCAGCGCGCCTCGCGTGGTGCCCACCGCCGGAGACTCGCACGGACTCCGGCGTGCGGCACGCCCTCTCGCTGAGAGCCATCTGACGCGTCGAGCGCGGTGGCTCTCAGCGCATGTCCGGTGCTCCGGCTGGGGAGAGGGGTGACCTGCGTGTCACACTTGGAGCGTCGGCGGTGTTGTATCGAGTGGACGCAGGGCGAGTGGACGGGCGCGATGGCCATAGCCCAGGCGAACCTCCTGGATGACCCGGCGCTGGTGCGGGCAGCGCGAGCAGGCGAGGAGCTGGCGTTCGCCGAGCTCTTCGAGCGGTACTATGGCCTCGTGTACCGGCTCGCGTTCCGGCTGTCCGGCTCTGCTGAAGAGGCTGAAGACCTGGCCCAGGAGGTGTTCGTGCGCCTGTACCAGCGCCCACCAGCGCTCGCGGAAGGCGAGAGCCTGCGCCCCTGGCTCTACCGGGTCACCGCCAACCTGGGGCTGAACGCCCTCCGTGCTCGCCGCCGGCATCACGACCGGCTGCTGCGCTGGTTTCGCCTGGAGTGGCCGCTCAGCCGGGGGGCGGCCGCGCGAGAGCTGGAGCAGCGCGAGGCGTCCGAGCTCGCGCGCGAGCTGCTGGCGGCCCTGCCGGAGCGCGACCGGGTCATCCTGGTGCTACGCCACAGCGGGCTCACGTATGAGGAGATCGCTTCAGCCCTGGGTGTGCAGCCGAGCTCCGTCGGGACGCTGCTCGCGAGGGCCGAGCGACGCGTGCGCGAGCGCTACCGAGCGCTGCACCCGACCGAGACAGAGGGGCGGTGACACGATGCTGCGACGACGGTCGTGCCCTGGCATCGGCGAGCTGCGCATGCTGCTCGATGGAGGCGAACAGACCCTCGCACCTGCCGTGCGCGAGCATATCCGTCACTGCCCTGCCTGCCGACGACTGGCCCGCCAACTCTGGCAGTCCGCTGAGGTGGCCCGCCAGGTGGTCGATGCCGCTGCGCCGGAGGCGACCCCCGACCCGGCGCTGGCCTACCGCCGCTGGCAGCAGCGCCTGCGCGAGCCACGGATGAGCAGTGCTCTCCGACGAAAGGAAGGAACCGCGATGCGCTACCGACGTGTCACTCGGGTGCGATTGGCAGTGGGCGGCATCGCCGCCGCCGCGGTGCTGGCCCTCGTCGTCACGCTGACGCCCTTCGGCGCCCTGGCCGACGAGTTCGTCAACCGCTTCCGGGTGCAGCAGTTCGCCGCGATCACCGTCCCGATGGAGACGCTTGCGGCGCTGACGGCACAGGCTGAGATGCTGCCTCCCGAGCAGCGAGAGGCGATGCACCAGGAACTGGAGCAGATCGCCCAGTTCACCACGACCTTCGACGAGGGAAGCCTGCGCGAGGTCAGCTCGCTCGACGAGGCAACGGCCGTCCTCGGTCGAAAGCCGGCTACGCCGCACGAGCTTCCGGCGAATGTGAGCGGGGTATCGCCGCGCTTCTTCGTCGGTGATGCCGGGACGGCTTCGGTGACGATCGACGTGGCCCGTGCCCGCGAGATGCTGGCCCGCCTGGGCATCCAGTTCGCCTCGCTCCCCGACCCAGCGGACACGCCGACCGTGACGGTCACGCTCAACGTGCCGGCTTCGGCGGCGCAGGTCTACGAGAACGGTGACCAGAAGCTGGTGGTGGCCGAGATGGACAGCCCCGAGCTGCTCCTGCCGGAGACGATCGACCCCGAGCTGCTGCGGGAAGACCTCCTCTCGTTGCCCGGCTTGCCGCCCGAGCTGGTGGCACAGATCCGCGCGGTGCGCGACTGGCGGGAGACGCTGATCATCCCCGTTCCCGCCGATGCCACCACCCGGCAGGTCACGCTCCACGGCGTGTCTGGGTTGCTGATCGAGGCCTCGGAGGGCTCGGCGGTGCTCTGGCAGAAGGACGGTGTCCTGCACGCCGTCGGCGGAACGGTCGACGGCGTGACCGCGCTCTCGGTCGCCGAGTCGGTGCGATAGGGGGCGCCCACCGGGCCGATGGAAGGGGTATTCGCCTTTCACTCCCCACCCCGGTTCCAGACCCCGCGGTGGCCGGAGAAAGGTACCGACCACCGCGGGGTCGGCCGTACCTGAGGCCCGGGATCGCCGTGCTATGATCGAGCAGGTCGCGCGCTCTGCGGGATATGCCTGAGGTATCCAGGATGATCGCTACCGGTGCGGAGCCGCACCAGGCACAACCGATCTCCGTGGCCCCCGTCATCGAGGCCTTCGGCCTGCGCAAGGTCTACGGCGACCGGGTCGCGGTCGAGGACTTGAGCCTCGAGGTCTACGAGGGTGAGGTCTTCGGCTTCCTCGGCCCGAACGGTGCCGGCAAGACGACGTCGGTCAAGATGCTGGTGGGGTTGATCCAGCCCACCGCCGGAACTGCACGCATCCTCGGCCGGCCGCTGGGCGATCTCGAGGCTCGCCGCCAGATCGGCTTCCTCCCCGAGCTGTTCCGCTTCCACGACTGGCTGCGCGGCCAAGAGCTGCTCGACCTGCACGGCAAGCTCTACGGGATGAGCCGCCAGGAACGCCGCCGCCGTATTCCCGAGGTGCTGGCGCTGGTCGGGCTCGCTGGCGTGGGCCACCTGCGCGTGCGCGCCTATTCGAAGGGGATGCAGCAGCGCATCGGCATCGCGCAGGCGCTGCTGAACAACCCGCGCGTCGTCTTCCTCGACGAGCCGACCTCGGCGCTCGACCCCCTCGGCCGCCGCGACGTGCGCGAGCTGATCCTGCGGCTGAAGTCGGAGGGAGTGACCGTCTTCCTCAACTCGCACCTGCTCAGCGAGGTCGAGAGCGTCTGCGACCGGGTGGCGATCGTCAACCACGGCCGGGTGGTCGCGACCGGGCCGATGAGCGAGCTGTTGAGCCGCGAGCTGACGGTCGAGTTCCGGCTCGGCGCGCTGCCGGACGGCGTCGTCGGCGGACTGGCCACCTACGTGCAGGTCGAGGCGGTCACCGACGGCCCGCGCCCGGTGGTCGTCGCCCGCGCGTCCGACGAGGCCGCCATCGCCCGGGCGGTCGACTACCTGGTGCGCTCCGGCGCGCCGGTCTACGGTGTGGTGCCGGAGCGCCGCACGCTGGAAGAGGTGTTCGTCGATATCGTCAGCCGCGAGGGCGCAGAGCCGCGATGAAGGTGCTGGTCATCGCCCAGCTCACCTTCCGGGAAGGGCTGCGCAAGAAGCTGGTGTGGGGCGTGCTGCTCCTCAGCCTGCTCTTCGTCGTCCTCTACGTCTGGGGGTTCCACCTCTTCGTCCAGGACTGGCGGGAGATGGAGGCGCGCCGGGCTGCCCGCGGGGTGCCGGCCGGGACGTACGAGATCTTCGCCAGCGCCATGGTCTTGCTGGGCCTCTGGACGGTGAACTTCCTCAGCGGGGTGATGACCATCTTCGCCTCGGTCGGCACGATCGCCAGCGAGATCGACGCCGGGACGCTTCAGGCGATCGTGCCCAAGCCGATCCGCCGTTGGGAGATCGTGCTCGGCAAGTACCTCGGGTTCGCGGGCATGCTGGCGCTCTACATCGCCGCCATGGTGGCGTCGGTGATCCTTACCGCCCGCATCGTCGGCGACTACACGCCCCCGAACGTCGTCGAGGGCACGCTGCTGATCGTCCTGGTGATGCTGATCCTGCTCAGCCTGACCGTCTTCGGCAGCACGTTCCTCAGCACCGTCACCAACGGCGTGGTGGTCTTCATGCTCTATGGCCTGGCCATCACCGGAGGGCTGGTCGAGCAGATCGGCACCGCGCTGGACAATGACGTCCTGATCCGCATCGGGGTCATCAGCTCGATCGTGGTGCCGAGCGACAGCATGTGGCGGCTTGCCAGCTACCTCTTCCAGCCGCGGCTGGCGGTCAACTTCCTGGGGCCGAACCCCTTCGGCACCACCACACCGCCGAGCGCCTTCGCGGTACAGTATGCGGTGGCCTACGCGCTCGTCCTCCTGCTGGCCGCGATGCTCGTCTTCCGGAAGCGAGATCTCTAGCCGAGCGAAAGGCTCTGTCATGAACCTGGAGATCGAGGCCTTTCCCTGCGGGCCGATCGCGACGAACGCGTATCTGGTCATCGACCCCGAGACCCGGCAGGCGCTGGTCGTCGACGCGCCGCCGGACTCGGCCGACGTCCTGCTGGAGGAAGCCCGGGATCGGGGCGTGCAGATCGCCCTCATCGTCATCACCCACACGCACTGGGATCACATCGTCGACGCGGCGCGGTTGCGACGAGAGACGGGCGCGCCGCTGGCCGCGCATCCGCTCGCCGTGTCCCGGCTGAAGGGAGCGATCCCGCCGCTCGGCGACCCATCGCTCGCCATCGAGCCAGTGTCGCCGGATCGCCTGCTCGAAGACGGCGACACGGTCGAGCTGGGCCGGTGGCGGTTTCAGGTGATCCACACGCCCGGGCACGCGAGCGAGCAGATCTCCCTCTACGAGCCAGCGGCTCGCGTCCTCTTCGGTGGCGATACGCTGTTCGCCGGCGGCTACGGGCGCGTCGACCTGCCAGGGGCCAGCGTGGAGCAGACGGTCGCCACCATGCGGCGGCTGCTCGAACTGCCGGACGACGTGGTGGTCTACCCCGGCCACGGCCAGCCGACGACGATCGGCCGGGAGCGTCCCTGGATGCTGCAGCTCGCGTCCGCGTCGCCGGCCTGAGGCCCAAGAGGTACCGGCTCTGCGCAGGGCGAGCCGTCTCGGGACTGGGGATGCAGCGGCCGAGGAATGAGTCGGAACGTGCCTCCTCAGCGCGGGGGCTGTTATGCCTGGAGCAGCCGGCGGAACGGCTCGGGGTCGTCGAAGGGGCCGAGCAGGGCCAGGGCGTAGCGCTGCACC
>JADBJL010000004.1 GCA_014874455.1 Thermomicrobiaceae bacterium | reverse complement strand
TTCGTGCCCGCCGTGGCGCCGTGGCAGTGCTTAAACTTTTTTCCGCTGCCGCAGGGGCAGGGGTCGTTGCGGCCCACCTTCTGCTTCTTGCGCGCCGAGCCAGCCCCGTCGCCGGCCCGGTTCTCCACACCGGGCTGCATCACCGGACGGGTCAGCGCCGGCTGGATCTGCACCTTGTAAATCATGTGCGTCACATCGTACTCGATGTTCTGCAGCAACTGCTGGAACATCCGGTAGCCCTCGGTCTTGTAGGCCACCAGCGGATCGCGCTGCCCGTACGCCTGCAACCCGATGCCGTGCCGCATGTGGTCCATCTCGGTCAGGTGCTCGACCCAGAGCTGATCCAGTACCCGCAGCATCACCAGGCGCTCGAGCGTGCGCATCATCTCGCCGCCCAGCTCGCGCTCGCGCTTCTCGTAGCGCGCCAGCGCCCGGCTATAGAGGAACTCGACCAACTCGTGCTTCGGGCGACCCTCGAGATCGCGTGGGGTCAAGCCGTCCGTGTCGCCCACCAGGCCAGCGAAGCCGCGCAGCATCTCCCCGTAGTCGAACTCGGCAAACCGCTCCGATTCGGTGCTACCCTCGACGATGCGCTCGATCTGCCGCCGCACCATGGCGAGGACGTTCTCGCGCAGGTTCTCGCCCTGGATGATTTTGCGCCGCTCGGCGTAGATGACCTCGCGGTGCTTGTTCACCACATCGTCGTACTCCACCAGGTGCTTGCGGAGATCGAAGTTATAGCCTTCGACCTTGGTCTGGGCGCTCTCGATCGTCTTTGTGATCAGCGAGTGCTCGATCGGGGTGTCGTCGTCCATCCCGAGCCGGTCCATGATGCCGGTGATGCGGTCGGAGCCGAAGCGGCGCAGCAGCTCGTCCTCCAGCGAGAGGTAGAACCGGCTGGAGCCGGGGTCACCCTGGCGGCCGGCGCGACCACGGAGCTGGTTGTCGATCCGGCGCGCCTCGTGCCGCTCGGTGCCGATGACGTGCAGCCCGCCCTTCTCGGCCACGCCCGGCCCAAGCACGATGTCGGTGCCGCGACCGGCCATGTTGGTGGCGATGGTCACCGCGCCCGGCTGCCCAGCCTTGGCCACGATCAGCGCCTCGCGCTCGTGGTGCTTGGCGTTCAGCACCTCGTGCGGGATCCCTTCCCGCTTGAGCAGCATGCTCAGGTACTCGCTCTTCTCGATCGAGGTCGTGCCAACCAGCACCGGCCGGCCGATTGCGTGCAACTCCTTGATCTCGCGCACCACCGCCCGGAACTTGGCCTCTTCGGTGCGGTAGACCTGATCCGGGTAGTCGATCCGGATCATCGGCTTGTGCGTCGGGATCACCACGACGTCGAGGTTGTAGATCGTCGCGAACTCCTCGGCCTCGGTCGCCGCCGTCCCCGTCATGCCGGCTAGCTTCCGGTACATCCGGAAGTAGTTCTGGAAGGTGATGGTGGCCTGGGTTACCGTCTCCTGCTGGACGCGCACGCCCTCCTTGGCCTCGATCGCCTGGTGCAGCCCCTCGCTGTAGCGGCGGCCGAGCATCTGCCGCCCGGTGAACTCGTCGACGATGATCACCTCGCCGTCGCGGACGATGTAGTCCCTGTCCCGGTGGAACAGCTCCTTGGCCTTGAGCGCCTGCTCCAGGTAGTGCACCAGCTCCGAGTAGCGGTCATCGTAGAGGCTCTGCCCCTCGGGGATACCCAACAGCCGCTCGACCCGGTCGATGCCCGCCTCGGTGAGCGTGACGTTCCGGTGCTTGAGGTCGACGGTGTAGTGCACGTCCTTGCGGAGCTGGCGGGCGATCTGCGCGAACTGGTAGTAGCGGTCGACCGTTTCCTGCGCCGGCCCGGAGATGATCAGCGGGGTGCGCGCCTCGTCGATCAGGATGTTGTCCACCTCGTCGACGATGGCGTAGTTCAGCTCGCGCTGGACGATGTCCTCCGGCCGGTAGACCAGGTTGTCCCGCAGGTAGTCGAACCCGAACTCGTTGTTCGTCCCGTAGGTGATGTCGGCCAGGTACGCCTCGCGGCGCGAGACCGGCCGCCAGTGGTTGAGCCGGTCGTCCGGGCTGGGGTTCGGATCCGTGTAGCTGGGGTCGTAGATGCCGGCGAACTCGTGGGTAATCACGCCCACCGAGACGCCGAGGAAGTGGTAGATCGGGCCCATCCAGCCGCCGCCGACCCGCGAGAGGTAGTCGTTGGGTGTCACCAGGTGGCAGCCACGCCCCTCGAGCGCGTTGAGGTAGAGCGGCAGGGTCGCGACCAGCGTCTTCCCCTCGCCGGTCTTCATCTCGGCGATCTTGCCCTCGTGCAGCACGATACCGGCCATGAGCTGCACGTCGAAGTGCCGCATGCCGATGGTTCGCCGGGCCGCCTCGCGCACGACGGCGAAGGCCTCGTGCAGCAAGTCGTCGAGTGTTTCCCCGGCGGCCAGCCGTTCCTTGAACTCGTCGGTCTTGGCCCGGAGCTGCTCGTCGCTCAGGCTCTGAACGTACGGCTCCAGCGCGTTGATCTCTTCGACTTCCTTGCGCAGCCGCTTTAGCTCTCGCTCGTTCGGGTCGCCGAAGACCTTGGTCAACAATCCTCGCATCGATCTTGTCCCCCAGGCATGGTTCTCAGTAACGGATGCGTTGGCATCCATGCCTTTCAAGTCTACTCCCCGCGCCAAGTTGCGGCGACTCGGCCGATGTCTCGGGATTCATCGGTTTGCGCGCGTCTGCGGCTTGTGCCCTGGCATGGCCAGCCGTTGAACCACCGGCCTCACTCCTCGCCCTGCCTCCTCACCCCACCCTTGGCACCCCTCTCCCTGAGGGAGAGGGGCCGGGGGGGGTGAGGGCAGGTGAGCCAGCATCACCCCCAGCTTCGCCACCCCTCTCCCGGACGCGCGGGAGAGGGAGAAGGGCGGGTGAGGGCCGACGACCGCGAGTTTGAAGCACCGGGCCCGGCGGTATCTGGATCAGCGAACCGCAACGGCACGCGGGTTGGGGAAGCGATCGACTAGAGGGTCAGCGGGCTCCTCAGCTCTGCTGGCACCGTGTATGCTGGTGCGACACGAGCCAGGAGCGGTCGACAAGCACGGAGGGCAGATCGATGACCAGCAGGGCGACCTGGATCGACCGGTTCCTCCCACAGGTTCACCCCGGCATCCTCAGCGGCGGCGCGCTGCTCGCCAACTTCCTGTGCAACATCGTCGCAGGCGCCGCCTTCCGCTACTCGGCGCTGGCAAGCGATGTGCGCGGGTTTCTCTTCTGGCAGGTCGTCGGCAACCTGGCCGGTTTCCTCACCGTGATCGCGCTCACCGTGCTCCTGCGGTTCGTGCCGCTCTCGATCGCCTATCCGGTGACGACCGGCCTGGCCGTGATCGGTGTCCAGGTCGTGGCGGCCGCCGCGCTCTTCCGGGAGCCGATCGTCGCCCGCACCTGGTTGGGCACCGCGCTGATCGTGTTCGGGATCGTCCTCGTGGGATATCGGGCCACCTGAGGCAGCCCAGGGAGAGGAGCCTGGCGATGAGCGGGGAAGAGCCGCCGGACTTCGCCGAGCGCGTCTACGCGCTGGTGCGCTGTATCCCGCCCGGCCGGGTCACCACCTACGGCCGGATCGCCCGGGCCGCCGGGGCTGCGCGCTCGGCTCGCATGGTCGGCTGGCTTCTCCACCACAGCCCACCCGATGTCTCCGCTGTCGCCCACCGGGTGGTGAACCGCAACGGCGAGCTGACCGGCGGCTGGGCCTGGGGCCACCCGGCGGTCATGCGCGCGCTGCTCGAGGACGAAGGGGTCACCTTCGTCGATGAGTACCAGGTCGACCTGGAGAAGCACCTCTGGGATCCGCTCGACGAAGTCGAGCCAGCCGGCTAGCGGCCACCGGGCTGCAGGGCTAAGCAGTCTCGCCGGAGCGGCCGGCTCGGGCCGGCGGGTGCCGGAGGTTCAGCCCGAGCGAGGCCAGGTTCAACGCTAGCCCGAGCCCGATCGCCCCGATCACGAGCGGCAGCGCCTCGGCCACCGGCGACGGTCGCACCACGGCAAAGCCAGCCAGCGCCGCCGAGCTCGCGCCCCTGGCCAGTGCGGTCAGCTCAGCGACGTGCGGGCCGTCCTCCAAACCGCTGGCGACGGTGATCCGCGCGATCCCCGCTGCATCCGGGCGCACCACGGCCCGCCCCTGCTCATCGCGTGGCAGGCCGAGGGGTGGCGCACCGTCGATCGTGACCGCGAACCCTGTGCCAGGCCCGTGAACGAGGAGATCCAGCCGCGGCCCACCGAAGGGGATGCGGATCGTCTCCCCCGCCTGCGACGGCCGGAGCAGCGGGCCGGCGTCACCCTCTTCCAGTCGCCAGCCGCCGCCATGCTGGAGGTAACGGCTGTCGGCGAGGTAGACGCCGGTCCAGGCGCGGTCGAGCACCGGCCGCGCGCGGGCCAGGAGGCTGTAGGCCGGACGGGGAGTGAAATCCCAGTTGACGATGGCGAAGCCGCGGGTCGGGTCGGGCCAGTTGACAGGGTCATCAGGGGGGATCGGCCAGCGGAAGTACCAGACGCACATCACCCCCATCCAGGGCCACTCGCGCTGAGCGCGCAGGTAACCCTGGTAAAGGTAGCGCGCCTGCTCCTCCTCGCTGACCGGCTCGCCCCAGACGCTGGGGCGCCCCTGCCAGCCCTCGGGCAGCGAGATCCAGGCGTACTCGACAGCCCAGAGCGGCTTGTCGGCGTCGCCGTTCCGCACCATGATGTCCCGGAGCTGGATCACTCGGGAGAAGTTGTTGCGCGCGAAGTCCACGCGGCGGTCGTACGGGCTGTAGCCGTAGCCGTAGACCATCGCGGTGGCGATGTCGAAGTAGTCCGCCGCACCCGCGTCGTACATTCCCTGGAGAAAGAGCAGGTCGCTCAGGTTCTCCGGGCCGGTCTGATCGGTGGGAGCCAGGCCTGGCATCAGCACCACGACCTCGGGGTTGGCCTGCTTGGCGGCGACGTAGGCTGCCTTGAGCAGCTCGGTGAAGGCGGCCGGATCGATCGGCTGGCCACCCCACTCGCCTTGCAGGTTCGGCTCGTTCCAGATCTGGATGTAGTGGATCTTTCCGCGGTAGCGGCTGACTACAGCGGCCACGAAGTCCGCGTAGTCCTCGATCCGCGTCGGAGGGCCGTCGGGGAACTGGTCGAGGTTGGGCTGGCCCTCGCGCGCCCAGCGCGGGGGCTTGTCCAGCCGGGCGATAATCTCCAGGCCGCGCTCGTTGGCCAGCTCGACGATCCGGTCGTACTTCTCCCACGTGCTGACGTTCCACTTAGCATCCCAGTACACATCGGGCTGGGGCTCGATCTCGTACCAGAAGAACGGCTGGCGAATGTAGGTGAAGCCAGCAGCCGCAACCATGTCGAGCGTGCGGCGCACCTTCTCGGGATCGGGTTCGTCCTGAAGGAACGTATTGACGCCGAGCGGGTTGAGGTCGGTATAGGGAATGGCAGAGCCGGTCTCGCCGGTCTCCACGCCACGCGTGAAGTAGCGTCCGGCGACGAGGCTCGCGGCGAGCGAGGCGAGCAGCCCGAGGATCACCAGCAGGTGCAGGCCGAAAAGTAGCACCTTCTTCTCGACCAGCGGCCAGAGCAGCGGCCTCGCAGCGCTGGTGGTGTGTCGCTGAGCCGACCACTCGACGCGGGTGACAGGCCTGCTCTGGCTGCGCTCGGTTTTCTCCGGGTATCTCCTTCGCAACGTGTCTCCTGTCCGCGTGCGTCTCGACTCCCTGGAAGCCGATTCGAGAGGTCGAGCGTTCTACAAGTCCTCGATATTAACGCAGCAGACCCGCCCGTTTCCCTGACCCGTCGCCGCCCGCATCACTGAAATGTTGTGCACACATCCGGCTGGCCGAATCGGCCTGTCGCCGGAATTGAGGAGCGCGATGCTGTGTCCGGCTGGACACCGCTCGGGCCTTCGCGCTGGCATCGACGCTCTCGCCGCATACTGTGGCTTATACTTCCAGGCACGTCGCGTGCCGGTCGCTCCCAGTAGCCTCGGTGAGCGACCGGCGCCTCGACAGGAGGGACGAGCATGAACCACGGCGCGGCCTCACCAGCGGTCACCGGAGCCGTGAGCAGGCGCGAGGAGTACGGCACGGCCTATGACCGCAAGGGGGTGGCGCTGATGGCCTGGGCGCACTTCGCCCACGACCTCTATCCGTCGTTCCTCGGCGTACTGGTGCCGGCCGTCCAGACCAAGCTGGCTATCCCGCTGGCGGTGGCCAGCTTGATGGTGCCGGCGCAACAGATGCCGTCGATCTTGCAGCCGTTCGTCGGCTACCTGGCTGACCGCACCAGCCGCCGCTGGTTCGTGATCCTCACCCCGGCGACGGCGGCGCTGGCACTTTCGCTCGTCGGGCTGGCACCGCACTTCGCCGTGGTCGTGCTGCTCCTCCTCTGCTCAGGGCTCTCCTCGGCCGCCTTCCACGCGCCAGCGGTCGCCCTCGTCGGCGAGTTCGGGGGGCGGCACACCGGGCGGGCGATGGCCATCTTCATGACCGGCGGCGAGCTGGCGCGCACGCTCGGCCCGTTGCTGATCACCGCGGCTATCGCGCTCTTTACCCTCGAAGGCACAGCCATCGTCATGGTGGTCGGCATCGTAGCCGCACTGACCCTCTTCTTCACGCTCGATACCCGGGCCGGCGACACGGTGGCACGCCGACTCCAGAGCGAACAGACACTGCGCCCCCTGCTCAGAGAACGCTGGCTGCCGATCACCGGCTTGCTCGGCGTCACGGTGGTGAATACGGTGGCGGTAACGCCGATGACCTTCTTCCTGGTCAAGTTGCTCCAGACGCGAGGCCACAGTGATCTCTACGGCGGCGTGGCACTCTCGACGCTGTATGCGAGTGGCATCGTCGGTAGCTTGATCGGCGGCACGCTTTCCGATCGATTAGGGCGGCGGTCGACGCTGGCGTTGTCTGCCCTCCTCACCGCGCCGCTGACCTTCCTCTACCTGGCTTTAGAGAATGGTTCATGGGCTGTGCTGGGGCTGATTGTGCTGATCGGCCTGGCCGCGATGCCACCACGCGCGGTCACCTTGGCACTGGCCAACGATCTCCTGCCCGAGGCCCGCGGGCCAATGGCTGGCCTGACGCTCGCCGCCAGCTTCGTGGCGCAGAGCCTGGCCGCTCTCGGCTTCGGTACCCTCGCCGACCTCATCGGTATCGGGCCGGCCTTCTGGTGGTCAGCCGGCGTGTCGCTGCTCGGTCTCCTCTTCGTCCCGTTGATCCCACCCACATCCGGCAGAGTCACACCGGCACCCGCGCGGCGCTGAACCGGCGCCGAGAGCGCCGCTCGTTCTCACTCCGGTCGATCTCCGCTGCCCACCAGGCGGGGACTTGAAGCATAGTTGTGCATAGGCAACGGTCGCGCGTGGCCAGGAGGGAGTCGCGGCTATGCGGCGCAATGAGGAAGTCGCCCTGCTCCTGGACAATATTGCCGAGCTGCTGATGCTCAAGAACGAGAACCCGTACCGGATCCGCGCATACACCACGGCGGCGCAGAACATCCGCGCGCTCTCCGAGGACATCGAGGAAATCGCCCGGCAGGGCCGGCTCGACGACATACCAGGCGTAGGCAAGGCCCTCGCAGCGAAGATCCGGGAATACCTGGAGACCGGGCGCCTGCGTTACTACGAACAGCTCAAGCAGGAAGTACCGATCGCCGCCGTCGATCTCCTCGAGGTTCCCGGGATCGGCCCGGCCCGTGCCCACACGCTCTACGTGTCGCTCGGCATCACCACCATCCCGGAGCTGCTGGAGGCGGCGCAACAGCACAAGCTCCGTGATCTCCCCGGATTCGGGCCAAAGGTCGAGGAGCGCATCGCCCGCGAAGCCGCCCGACTGGCCCAGCGCACCCGGCGACTCCTGCTGGGCGTAGCACTCCCGATTGCCGAAGAGGTGGTCGCGCTCCTCAGATCGCATCCGGCACTGGAGGCGATCGAGCCGGCGGGGAGCCTGCGCCGGATGAAGGAAACGATCGGCGACATCGATATCCTCGTCGCCTCTCGGCAACCGGAAGCCGTCACCGAGGCGTTTACCCACCTTCCTATCGTGAGGGAAGTCCTCGCCACCGGCGCGACGCGCCCCTCGATCCTGACGCGCGACGGACTGCAAGTAGACCTCCGCATCGTGGCGCCGGACGACTGGGGTTCGGCCCTCCAGTATTTCACCGGCTCCAAGGACCACAACATCGCTCTGCGAGGACTGGCGCAAGAGCGGGGCTGGAAGCTTTCGGAGTACGGCTTGTTCGGACGCGACGGCCGGCGGCTGGCCGGCCGCACCGAGGAGGAGATCTACCACGCGTTGGGTCTCGACTGGATCCCGCCCGAGCTTCGGGAGAACCGTGGGGAGATCGAGGCCGCGCGGGAACACCGGTTGCCACGGCTTGTCGAGTTGACCCAGATCCGCGGCGATCTCCACGTTCACACCGACTGGAGCGACGGCCACGACCCGCCGGAGCGGTTGGTCGAAGCAGCGATCTCTCGCGGCTACCAGTACATCGCCTTTGCCGACCACTCGCAGTCGCTGGGCGTGGCGCGAGGACTCTCGCCCGAGCAGGTTCGTCGGCAGCACCAGCTCATCGAAGAGCTGAACCAACGCTATGCCCCGTTCCGCATCCTTCACGGGGCCGAGGTGAATATCCTGCCCGACGGGACACTCGACTACCCGGAGGAGGTGCTCGAGCTGTTCGACATCGTGACCGCTTCGGTTCACAGCGCGTTCGACCTCCCGCGCGAGCGCATGACTGCACGTGTCCTCCGGGCCATTCAGCACCCGGCGGTCGACATCTTGGGCCATCCGACCGGTCGCCTGCTGCCGAGCCGGCCTCCGTACGAGATCGACCTGGAGCCGGTACTGAAGGCCGCTGCCGAGCACGGGGTGGCGGTCGAGATCAACGGGCAGCCCGACCGACTCGACCTCGACGACATCTGGTCACGGCGCGCGATCGACTTGGGGGCGATCCTCGCCACCAACAGCGACGCCCACTCGATTCGGCAACTGGAGAACATGCGGTACGCCGTCGCTACTGCCCGTCGCGGCTGGGTCGAGGCTCAACACGTCATCAACAGCAAGGAGTTGACCGACGTGCTCACGTGGTTGGAGCGACGAGCACCTGCTCGCCGCCGCCGCTGGCGGATGGAGGATGCCAGGCGGTAGGCAGCGGACGGCTCTCAGCGGGTCGCTCCCGCTGCTGCAGTCATGACCGCCTGCCAGCGCCGGTACAGCTCCAGCCCGTTCTCGGCCAGGTAGCGCACCGTCGTCTCACCGGCACGCTCGACTCCGGGCACGCCGCAGGCCAGGTCAGCCGCCTCGGCGTTGTCGAGCGTCACCGTGACCGGCAGCGGATACGCCGGCCGGTAGGGCGGGATCTCCTTCGCCCGGCTCACGGCCAGCCGGGCACCCTCCTCGATCGCGGCGCAGGCCCGCGCCGGGTGCAGGTGCCGCGCTGCCGTCATCCCCAGGCCGTACTTCACGATCACGCCGACAACGGCCTCGCCGAGCAATTCCTGGGTCTGGCGTACCGCCTGCTCGTCGCCGGCTACCATCACCACCGGCACGCCGAAGTGTCCGGCTACTGCCGCGTTCAGCCCGTACTCGCCGACCGAAACGTCGCCGAACCGGACATCGCGCACCCAGCCCGTCCAGGTATGGGCCAGCACCCCGTTGGGCGTCCCAGCGCGAGCATGGTAGCCCGTGAAGATCACCGCGTCGACGGTCTCGTCCAGCCCGGCCATCATGGAGAGCGGCTTGCGCGCACCGCTGATCAGCCAGGCGTCCGGATCCAGCTCATCCGGCCGTAAGTTCCGCATCCCATCGTGGGCCTCGTTGACGATGATCTCGGTGGCACCCGCAGCCCGGGCGCCGCGGATGGCGGCGTTCACCTCGGCCACCATCAGACGGCGAGCCCACTCGTATTCCGAGGGAGCCGGCCGCGACCGTACCGCCAGCTCCGGCGGGATGACCTGCTCCCAGGCCACCACTCCGGCCGTCCCCTCCATGTCAGCCGAGATCAGTACCTTCATCGCTCCCTCCTTCCCCGGGCCGCGACACCGACCCGTTCCCTCCCGAGCAGCGAGTGCTCGCCTCTATGTCTATTGTCGCCGCTTGCGCTCGCGCAGGTGGGCTTCCAGCAGCGCGCGCAGCTCGCGCGGCGAGAGCCCCTGAATCTCGGGTAATGGGCGGCCCAGCGTCTCCGCAATCTGTTCCTTGCGTGAGAAGCCGAGCGGTCTGGCCCAGCGCCAGAACCCGTCCCACCCGGAGTCCGCCCGCAACGCTGTACGGTGCTCCGCCGGGGCAGCGGTCTCGACGGTCGCTTGAGTCCCGGTCGGCAGCTCCGGCGCTCGAGCGTCGTCAGCGGCCGGCTCGAGCGGCCTATCCCTCACACCGAACTCTCCTGGATCCGCTGGGGCGAGTGGCGCGGGCGCCTGTCCCGCCGGTTCCTCCCGCGGTGTCGACTGGAGCGGGCTGAGTATCTGGCTCCGGCTGGCAGGCTCGACCAGGAACGTGGAGCGCACAGGCGTCCTCAGCTCAGCAGACCGCTCTGTCGCCTGCGGCTCGGCTACCTCGTAGCCGAGCCGCCTGAGCGCGCGTACCAGCGCACGATCCTCGGCCAACTCGATCCAGCGCGGTGACTCCCCGGTGGTGGCGCTGCCGAGCGCTGAGGTCGCACCGTAGCCGGGAAGCTCGAGCGTCACCCGCACGACCACATGCTCACCTGGCGCCGAGACCAGTTCAGACAGGAGCCGCGCCTCCGGGTGCTCGCGGCGCAGGGCCGCCAGGGTGGCGGTGAGGTCTCCAGCCCCAGGCCCGGGTACGTCCATGAACCCCGCTCCTCCCTCGACCTCGCAGGAATCGCTGTCCTAGACTGTCAGCGGCCTTGACGCGCTGATCCTCAGCCAGAGGAAGCTTGCCAGGGCCAGGAGCTCCAGCGCGATGGCGAAGAGGATCACCCACGAGACTCCGAGCCGGTAGAGCCAGCCCATGGCAGCGCCTCCCACCAGCCAGGAGAGTCCGAAGACGGTGTTGAAGATGCCATAGGCCAGTCCACGCATGTCTCGCGGCGAGAGGTCGCCGACGGCCGCTCGCATGTTCGTCTCGACGAGCCCCATCACGATCCCCCAGAGGACGATGCCGGCCACCACCGGCAGCACCGCTGTGGTGAAAGCCAGGGCAGATGCTGCCGCGGTCAGGATCGGCACCAGGAGCAGCGACGCCAAACCGGTGCGGTCGTAGGCCAGGCCAGCGCCGATCGCCACCACCCCATCGACCCCCATCGCCACGGCGTACAGCAGCGGGATCCATGGCTCAGCGACGACCTGTCGGTAGCCGAGATGATAAGCAATGAGCGGGAACTGAGCGAACCCGGCGACTGCCAGCGCCGAGAAGACCGTGTAGCGCCAGAACACCGGCGGCAAGTTCCGCCAGCCAGAGCCAGCGGTCACCTCGACAGCCCGCGTCTCCAAGCGACCTGGCTCAGGCTCTCGCCGCCAGGCGGTGCCGAGCACGAGCAGCGCCAGCGCGACCGGTACCAGCAACATGAGGAAGCCCAGCCGGTAGCCGCGCTCGCCCTCGACGGCGATCGCGAGCGTGAAAAGCAGCGGACCGATGATAGCTCCCACTTGGTCGATCGCCTCGTGCAAGCCGAACCCGAACCCTCTCCCCACCCGGGCCGTCGCGTGCGAGAGGATCGCGTCCCGCGCCGGGGTACGCAGGCCCTTGCCCAGCCGCTCCACCGTGAGCAGTACGGCGGCCGCTGGCCAGTGGCCGGCCAGGGCCAATGCCGGCATCGCGAGGAGCAAGGCGTAGCCCAGAAACGTAAAGAGCCAGTAGCTCCGCAACCGGTCAGCCAGGTAGCCGGCTACAGTGCGGGACGCATAACCGAAGAATTCACCCAGGCCGGCCACGAGACCGACTGCAGCGGCGCTCGCACCCAGCAGTGCCAGGTAGGGGCCGCTGATGCTGCGCGCCCCCTCATAGGTGATGTCGCCTAGCAGGCTCACGACACCGAGCAGCAGGATCAGGTTCAACGCCCGGCGACGGGTTACGACATCCGACATCGTCGCCTCTCCGCTCGAGATGGCTAGACACCGGCGGCGGTCGGCCGGTGATACCGGAAGTAGCGCGCCAGGCCATCGATACTCATCTTGTAGCCCCCGGCGGCCAGCAAATATGGCCGCAGGGCGTCCTGGTCGCCGGTCACCTGGGCCAGCTCCGCATCGGCGATCGATTGGAGTTCTGCGGCAACCGCTGCCGTGTCAGCTTCGCTCGCCAGCCGGGCACCGGCCCAGCCGGCCCAGAGGAAGAGCCGGCAGAGGAGGTCGTCGAAATGCCAGTCGGGGTCATCGACCGGGCCGAAGTGCGTGAGGAAGAGCCGTCTCGGACGGAGCGCGCGCAGGCGAGCGATACTCTGCCGCCACAGCGCTAGGTCGAGATCCGGCGGCGGAGTTGGCGGAAAGGAGTACGGCCGTCCGTTGATCCTGATGCCAGCGACATCGCCGGTGAAGACGGCACCGGTGGTCACATCGAGGAAGGCGTGGTGATGCGCTGCGTGCCCGGGAGTGGCCACCGCGCGCAGCACCCGCCCGCCGGCCTCGACCAGATCGCCGTCGTCGAGCGCGATGACCCGGTCGGCCGGGCACGAGCGAACCTCACCCCACAGCTCACCCATCCGCTCGCCGTAGATGCGCCCGGCACTGGCCAGCAGCCGAGAAGGGTCGATCAGGTGAGGGGCACCGACACGGTGGACAAGCACGCGCGCACGTGGAAGCTGCTCTAACAGCACGCCGGCAGCGCCCGCATGGTCGAGATGGATGTGCGTGACGATGAGCCGCGTTACCTGCTCGGGATCGTGCCCGGCGATGCGGATGCCATCGAATAAGGCATCCAGCGTGGTCGTGGGGCCCGTCTCGATCAAGGCCAGGCCGTCGCGTCCGACCAGCAGGTAGGCCGCGATGACACTGGCGACACCCTGGAACCGGAGGTCGATCTGGAAGGTTCCCGGCTCCAACTCCCGAACCGTCGGGCCCATCGTCACCCCCTTCCGATGACAACTCGCCATGCCCGCGTAAGCATACGACGGCGGTTCGCCGCCTGGGACGTTAGAGGCCCAGCACGAAACGGGCGACGTTGAAGTAGATGACGAGCCCGGTGCCGTCGACGAGCGTCGCGATCAGCGGCGCCGAGACCACGGCAGGGTCGATCCGCAGTCGTTTCAGGACGGGTGGCAGCACAGCCGCCACCGTCACCGACCACAGGACGATGGCGAAGAGCGCACAGGCTACCGTGAGGCTCAGGTCGCGGCCGAGACCCTCGATTTCCGCGCGGGCAAACGCGACCAGCGCCATCACCAGGCCGAGCATCAACGCGGTGCCCAGCTCTTTGGGAAGGATGCGCGGGATATCGCGCAGGCTGATCCCCTCCAAAGCGATGGCGCGTACCAGCGTGGTCACGACTTGCGAGCCAGCGTTTCCCCCTGTCCCGATCAACAGCGGGATGAACAGGGCCAGCGCCGTCACCTGGTCGATGAGCTCTTCGTAGTAGTTGGTGACGCTGACGGTGTACGCCGAGCCGACGAACAGGAGCAGGAGCCAGCCCACCCGCTTGCGCCAGAGCAAGAGCGGACTGGCCCGCATGTACGGCACCTCCAGCGGCTGCGAACCACCGAGCCGCTCGATGTCCTCTGTCGCCTCACGCTCCAGGATATCGGCGACATCGTCCACCGTAATGATCCCCAGCAACCGGTTCTGCTCGTCCACCACCGGGATCGCGAGCAATCCTTCCTCGACCAGCAGCCGCGCGGCCTCCTCCTGGTCAGCCGTCGCCTTCACGCTGACCAAGTCGGTCTCCATCACCTCACCCACCTTTCGACTCGGCGGGCTGAGGACGAGATCGCGCATCGAGACGACGCCGAGGAGGTGGCCTGCTTCATCGGTGACATACACGTAGTAGATCGTCTCGGCCGCCTGGGCGAGCTGCCGCAGAGCCTGGATCGCCTGGTCGACGCGGACATCGGGTGAGAGCGCCACATAGGCGGGCGTCATCCGTCCGCCCGCCGTGTCTGGCGGATAGCTCAAGAGCTCCTGCAGCTCCTGAGCCTCCAGCGGTTCCATCGCCACCAGGATGTGTCCAGCCTCTTCGGGCTCCAGCTCGGCGAAGACATCTGCAGCGTCGTCCGGGGCCATCGCCTCCAGCACGTCGGCGGCTTCGCCCCAGCTCAGTCGCTCGAGTACATCGGCCGCCTCAGATGGCTCGAGCTCGGCCAGGAACTCCCCGAAGCGCTCATCGCCGAGCAGGTGCGCCAGTTGGGTCAGTTGCTGGGGATCGAACTCGCGGAGCAGTGGCCCGAGCTCGTCCTGCTCGACAAGCTGCCAGAGGATCTCTTCGGCTGCCTCGCGGCTACGCCGTTCGATCGCCTCACTGAGCTGGGCGCGGAGATCCATCTCAGTCGCCATCGGCCTTCCTCCTCTTGATGGCAACCGCGAGTGAAGCCAGCGGGCCAGTCCAGGCCCAGAGACACTCGTGGGCCAGGCAGTCGAGGCCCGACGAACGGCAGCAGAGGCCTCTTCCCCGGAGGAGGTACACCGTGCGTCCACGCGTTCCCGGCACGCACCGCCCCACCAGTCGTGCTGGACTTACAAGAAGAGGACACGGCGTGAAGACGAGAGAAGACAACTGCTCGCGAGCCCAGATCCCAGGGCCTCGGATGCCGCTCCCGCCGATCGTTGTCGGGTAGGACAGAAGGCGCGGCTCGGGTACGCCGCGTGCGAGCCGGACACGACCAGCGCTCGGCATCGGCCACCTCCGTCTCTCCCGCCCCTCACGCGACGCGCCCCCGGGCTGACCGGGGGCGGAGGGCCGATGCCGAACCCTACACTGCGGCCGGTCAGCCAGCGGGGTGACGCGCTTGCGCTGGCGAACTACCTGCTTCCACGCTGTTATCCCTCGACCAAGCGACGCAGATCATGCCCAGGTTCCGCATATCGGAAAACCGGGCGGAGATGCCAGATCCGCATTCGCCCCGCCAGTCTACCCCACGGTGCCGCGGAGAGACAATCTCGATGTCTCGCTCGCTCACCGCATCTTGCGAGCGATGCCACCGCATCGGTGGAACCAGCCAAACCCGGTAAGGAACAGTAACGGCCACCAGCAGCGGCGGCAGCAGGGCCAGCGGCCAGGGCAAACCGGGTCGCCAGGCACCCGGCGGTGCCAGGGGCAACCACGAGGGTCGCTGTCGCCGGCTTTCTCCATGCCAGCCACTCCAGCAAGGTCGTCTTCACGGAGTACCCGTGCGCGAAGCGCCTCAAACTCGGGATTCGAAGGCGGGCCAGGCCCGCTGCCGGTCTGCCACCGGGAGTCGAATCGCCTGCCTGGCCATCAGACCAGACAGAGCGGTCAGCACGCCCACCGCCAGGATCGCCCAGCGTAACCCGAACGCGTCGGCGATGAGCCCAGCGGCCAGCGCGCCGACAGCGTAGCCGAGGTCGCGCCAGAAGCGGTACACGCTCAGGGAACGAGCGCGCCAGGTGGGGTGCACCGCATCTCCTACCGCTGCGAGCAGAGCCGGATAGACCATCGCCGTCCCGATTCCCAGCACGAGGCTCCCAACGATACCGACGACCAGCGTCGAGAACCCCAGCGCGCCGACGCCCAGCCCGATCCCGACCAAGGCGAGTCCTTGGGCCCACATCCCCCAGACGATCAGGCCCTTGCGTCCCCAGCGGTCACTCAGGTAACCGGTAACGAGCTGGCCGATTCCCCACGTCACCGGGTAGACGGCCTTGATCAGCCCGATGCCTTCGACATCGACGCCATGCACGGCGAAGAAGAGCGGGAAGATACCCCACGACATGCCATCGTTGAGGTTGTTCACCAGGCCCGCCTGGCTGATCCCGAAGAGCGTGCGGTTACGCCAGCTCGTCAGGCTGAAGACCTCGCGGAAACTCAGCGAGCCTCGATCCGCTGCTTCGCCCTTCCGGATGCTGTCGCCCACCAGCGTGGCGCGGCGGGCTTCCTCCAGCGCGTGCCCGCGCGTCTCTCGGATGACCAGAACCGAAAGGACAAGACCCAGGACAGCATAGGCCACGCCCAGGTAGAACGGCTGTGGCCGCAGCCCGTAGACCGATGCCAGGTAGCCGGTGGCGAAGGCGGTCAGGCCGACCGCCCCGTAGCCTGCCGCCTCGTTCAGGCCCATGGCCAGCCCGCGCCGGGACGGGCCGACAAGGTCGATCTTCATGATCACCGTCATCGACCACGCTAGCCCCTGGTTGATGCCGAGCAGGACGTTCGCGGCGACGATCCATCCCCAGCTCGGCGCGAGCATGATCAGGAACGGCACCGGCAGCCCGACGAGCCAGCCGAGAGCCAGCACCTTCTTCCTTCCCCAGGAGTCGGCGAGCTGGCCGGACACGAGGTTGGCACAGGCCTTGACGATCCCGAAACTGACGATGAACGAGGTCACCAGCGTGGTCGAGGCGACCCGGAACTCCTCGGCCCCGATCAGCGGCACCACCGTCCGCTCCAGGCCCACCATGCCGCCAACGAAGGCGTTCACCAGTACCAGCAGCGCAAATTGGCGCCAATTCGCGCGCAGGCCGAGCTGGATCGCCTCAACCGCTGTGCTCTCGGTGGCGAGCGCGCTGCGGCCCTTCCGGCGCATGCGGTGCATCCTCCCCTCGGGAATCAGCGCACCGCGCACCGGTTGGCGCCAGCTTCCAGGTCGAGGAGCGCGTCGAGATCCCCTGCCCAGGAGCCGGCCTCGTTCAGCTCGACGATACGGTGGTGGTTCGGCGGTGGCGGCGGGACACGCGCCAGCACCGCCTCGACGAAGGCCGCCTCCGCCAGCGCGAGAAACTCGATCCGGGCCACCAGTTCGGAGAGCGTGGCTGCCACCGGGCGGCCATCGAAGTCTGGCGGCTCGGCCGAGTGGCCGGGAAGCACGAGGGTATCTGAAGGGAGATCGAGAAGACGGCGCAGCGAATGGTAGAGCGCACCAGCTCGGGCCCGCGCCTCGTCACCGGTAGCCTCCAGGTCGGGCCGGCCGACTCCTTCAGTGAACAGGGTGTCCCCGGTGAAGACGGCCCCATCAGGCAGGACGTAGCAGGTGCTCTCCCAGGTATGCCCGGGCGTGTGCAGGGCCTGGAGCCAGCTTGCCCCTACCTGGATCCGATCACCGTCCGAGAGCGCCTGGTGGGGATACTGGGCTCGATCGTTGGCCGGGAGATAGAGCGGGATGCCCAGCGTTGCGCTCAGCCGGCGAGCGCGCGAGAGGTGGTCGGCATGGACATGGGTGTCCACGGCGCCGGTGATCTGGGCTCCCAGAGCCTCGGCGAGTGCGAGGTAAACCTCCGGTTCGAGCGCAGCGTCAACCACGAGCGCCTCGGCGCCTGAGGCGACGAGGTAGGACAGACACCCCTTGCCGGCCCGCCTGACCTGGACGATGCGCACGGCTCCTGGCAGCTCGATCTCCGCCAGGTTCCAGGCCAGGCTCCAGGCCCGCATGCCGCCCTCCAGCGAGTGGGCCTCGATGCCACGACTCCGGAGGTAGTCGGCGGCGAGAGCGCTGGTCTTGCCCGCCGCGCAGACGACCACGACCGGAACTCCTGCCGGGAGATCGAGGGCGTCCAGCGGCCGGAAGTCTTCGGCCTTCACGGCGTCGTAGGCATCGACCCAGCGGCTACCCGGGATCGCCCACTCCGCGCGCTCCTCCCGTGGGCGAATGTCGAGCAGGACCAAAGGCTCGCCACGCTCGAGCCGCGCTCGAAGCTCCTCACGGTGCATCGTCAGTGTCTCCTTTCGCTACCGGCCAACCGTGCGCTCGCCAGTCCGGCAACCCGATCCGCAAGCGACGCGCCATGAACCCCGCCTGGCGGGAAAGGGCCACTGCTTCGTCGGAGAAGACGCAGAACGGGCCACGGCAGTACGCCACGATCTCGCGGTCACGCGGCAGAGCCTGCAAGATCTGCTCGATCTGCCCCGGCGGCACCGGCCGCGCACCCGGGATGTGACCAGCGCGATACTCCTCGAGCGGGCGGACGTCGAGCAGCACTACTTCGCCCGCTTCCACGCGCCGTAGAAGCTCGGCGGCGTCCACCGGCTCGAGCTGGTCTCGCTCGCCGAGGTACCGTTGGACGATCGCCGCGATCTCGGCCAGGCGCATCTCCGCGACGTCTCGCAGCGCTTGCCAGAGGTGGAACACCTGGTCACCGGCCAGCCGGTAGAAGATCCGGTTGCCCTCGCGGCGCGTCTCGACCAGCCGGGCGTGGGCGAGGATCCGCAGGTGCTGGGAGGCATTGGCGACCGAGAGCCCCATCTCCTGCGCCAGGTCTTCGACGCTGCGCTCGCGCTGGGCGAGGAGATCGAGCATTTCGAGGCGGCGCGGGCTGGCGAGGGCCTGCCCAACGCGCGCGAATTCCTGATACAGCTCGTCTTTGAAGCGACGGTGCGTCGCGTGATCAAGTAGTTTCATGGTCAAGAGAATACTTGAATACCGGCGACAAGTCAATACCACCTCGCCGCCTCTGCGCGGTGGCCAGGTCTCCCACGTTCCGCGCAGTCGCGCTGGCGTCACGCGACGCTGGCAGCCGGGGCTCAGCGAGATTCCTGCGGCATCGTCAGATGGAGCGGGGGTGCCCTCGGCCCTGCGGCTTTCCGCCCTCACCCCGGCTTCGCCACCCCGCTCCCGCGCCACTGCCCTCACCCCGCCTTGGGCTTCCCTCTCCCGCTCAGCGGGAGAGGGGTCAGGGGTGAGAGAGGTCACCTGCAGGAGAGTGGAAAAGGGTGATCGCCGCTGAGCGCGGGACTGAATACCCCGCGCAATGCCACAGAGAAGGGGCGAAGAATCGTTCGCCCCTGCGTCCACAAAATGCGGGCAGCCTCGTAAGGGGGCAGCCCGCTGGCTCTGCCGATTGCTCTCAGCTCGGGCGCAGGCCGAGCTCCTGAGCCATCTGCCGGATCATGTCGATGTGGGCCCGCGGGCCGGGCAGCCCCAGCCCCATGGTATTGATGCAGAGATGGGTCGCACCCAGCGCTCGCCAGGCCTCGATGTCGCGCAGCCACTCCTCGCGCGGCACCTGTGCCAGCGTCAGCCGGCCCTCGATCCCGAAGCTCGACGGGTCGCGGCCGGCCTCCCGCACCCACTCGCGCATCCGTTCCACCATCGCGCGCAGGCGCGCGTCGGGCCGGATCTGCGGCATCCAGCCGTCGGCCAGCCGAGCAGCGCGGCGCTGGGCCACTTCGGACATGCCGCCGAGCCAGACCGGGATGGGTCGCTGCACTGGCAGCGGGTTGATACCGACGGCGGGCAGCCGGTGCCAGCGTCCTTCGAAGGTCACCGTCTCCTGCGTCCAGAGGAGCCGCATGACCTGGATCTGCTCCTCTTCCCGCTTGCCACGGTTGTGGAAGTTCTCGTTGAGCGCGATGTACTCGGCCTGGTTCCAGCCGACGCCCACGCCGAGCCGCAGCCGCCCGCCCGACAGCACGTCGACCTCAGCCGCCTGCTTGGCCACCAGCACGGTCTGGCGCTGGGGCAAGATGATCACTCCCGTCACCAGCTCCAGCCGTCGCGTGATCCCGGCCAGGTAACCGAAGAGCACCAGCGGCTCGTGGAACTGGCTCTTGGAGGTGTAGGGGCCAGTCCAGCCGGGATAGTGCGAGACATCGACCCCGACCACGTGGTCATAGGCCAGGATGTGGCTATAGCCCAGTTCCTCGGCCGCCTGCGCGTACTCCCGGATCACGCCTGGATCCGGCCCGATCTCGGTCTGCGGGAACACGAGCCCGATGCGCATCCTGTCCCCTCCCAACGCTCCACGCGCTCGAACCCACTCGCCGCTCCAGTATGGCACGCGGTCGACCGGAGAGGATGAGAGGCTAGGCTGATAGTTCAGCTCGTGCCGCAGGGCGAGAGACAGGACAGCCGATCGGGCCGGCCGGCTTCGACTGCTCGCCGGGCCGGCACCGCTGCCACGGAAACAGTGGGAAGCGGCAGGCGTCTTCCGGGAGCAAAAAGCAAGCGCCCCGGCGGTTTCGCCGGGGCGCGAGTGCGTTGCGTGGTTACTTGAGCGAGCCAGCGAGCGCCTTGTGCGCCTGCACCGGGATCCGCTTGATCCGAGCCTGCTCGACCTTGGGCAGCGTCAGCGTCAGGATCCCGTCGGCGAAGCTCGCCTGGGCGTGCTCGGCGTCGACTGGAGCCGGCAAGGTGAAGGTCTCAGCGAACTCACCGGTGCCGATCTCGCGGCGGTACCACGTCACCTTCTTCGCCTCGTCCTCACTGAGCTGGTAGCCGCAGCGACCCCGGATGGTGAGCGCGTTCTGCTCGATGCTGACCTCGAGGTCCTCCGGGCTGGCGCCGGGAACCGCGACCTTCACCACCACAGCCTCACCCGTGTCGTAGATGTCCGTCGCCGGCCGATACGTCCACGGGCGAGCCAGCAACGGCCGGGTGCGGCTGAAGGCCTCGTTGAAGATCCGATCGAGCTCGCTCCACATCCGCTCCATTTCCGCGAACGGGCTCCAGCGCTCCATCATCGCTCGCAACCCTCCTTCCGCGTCGACCTCATCGGCATCGTCCTTTCCGGTGTTATATATAGCGATGTGCATGACTTGTGTCAAGAGTAATTCGCCATATTAGGCACGATCAATGAGCGAGAAGACGCATACCTGCAGTTGACGCACCGCCTCTCGCTCGACGCCCGCGAGCGCTTCCACCTCAGCCGGAGAGTCGATACGATGGTCGGCGACCTGACGATCGGAGGCAGGCTGATGAAGACAGCGACGAGAGCCACGAGGGCATCCGGCCCAAGCGTCGTCGTCTCAGTGCACGATGTCGCCCCGGCACACCTGGCTGAGATCAGGTCGCTTCTCAGCCAGCTCGACGAGCTGAACGTGCGACCGCGGAGCTTGTTGGTGATCCCCTTTGCACAGGGGCAGGACGACATCCGTCACTGCCCAGAGTTGGTCGATCTCCTCCACCAGGAGATCCAGCGGGGATCCGAGGTCATCTTGCACGGGTATACGCATCGGCGCGTCGAAGCGTGGCGCGGATCGCCTCTGACACGGGCTCGTGCTGCCCTCTTCGCGCGCCAGGTCGCCGAGTTCGCCAGCACGGCGTGGCCAGAGCAGCGAGCGCGCCTGCTCGCTGGACGCGCCCTGCTCCAGGACATCGGGATCGAGGTGAGTGGATTCTGTCCGCCGGGATGGCTCTCTACGCCGGAGCTGCCCGAGCTTCTCCGTGAAACGGGCTTCCGCTACCTCGTCGCCATGTCGTGGGTGCAGGATCTCGAGCACGGCCGGCGTATTCCCACGCCGTGGCTCGGCTACATCGGTGCCGGCCGGCTGCACGAGGAGTTGGTCAGGATCGGCGCCGCGCTTCTCAGCCCCTGGCGCCAGCGCTCGAGGGCCATCTCGGTCTTCCTGCACCCGCAAGGGGCCTCTCAGTCTCCTGCCTGCGCTCGGGTTTTGCTGGAGTTGGCGAGGCTCCTGAGGGATCGGAGACCAGTGACCTATGACGAGCTGCTCGACTGGCCATCCTGAGGTGAGCATCGTTATCCCCGCCCGCGACGAGGAGAGTCTCATCGGGCGCGCCCTCGAGTCGGTCGCCCGTCAGAGCTGGCCATTGGCCTGCCTCGAGGTGGTCGTGGTCGACAACGGCTCGCGCGATCGCACTGCCTCGGTCGTGCAAGCCTTCGCTGCACGCGTGCCCGACCTCCGCGTCCGACTGGTTTACGAGCCTGTCCCCGGACGGGCACGAGCGAAGAATGCTGGCGCGCGGGCGGCGAGCGGGGAACTCTTGATCTTTCTCGACGCCGATTCGGCTCTGGCTCCGGATCTCGTCGAACGAGCGATCGAAGCCTACCGCGGCGGCTACCCGGCTGGAAGCATCCGGATCATCTCCGACTCGCCGGATCTACTCGACCGAGCCTTCTTCGATCTGATGGAGTTCGGTAAACGTCTCTTCCATATCCGCGCTCAGATGTTTTACTGTTCTCGTACAATGTTCTTCGCGCTCGGCGGCTTTGACGAGCGCCTACACATTGCGGAAGACCGCGATTTTCTGGTGCGGCTCCAGCGATCGGGGGTACCGGTCTGTCACCTCAGCACGAGCTGGATCATGACGTCACCTCGCCGGCTTCACCGCCTGCCGCTCAGGTTGGGCCTGCTAACCACGTTCGGACGGTGGTTGCTCGCCCATCTCGGTATCGGTCGCTCCTGGCCCTATTAGATCGTTTACCCTGGGCCTTGCTGCGGCTCGGCCGCGCTGGCGGCGGCCGCGCGGTCGGGGTTCTCAGCGTGTGGCTCGGCTGGGAACGGCTCACGGATTGGTGGTGGCGGCTGCGCACGCTCCGGCCAGGCGGGATTTTCCGCTACCGGGTGGCGACCTACCGCGGTCGACCGGTCACGCTCGAGGATGGCAGCACCATCAGGCCGGGTGACCAGATAATCGACCTTCACTTCGATAACCGGCGCCTGCTTCAAGCGGCGGCAGCCGTGTCCTCGACGCCGTGGAACCTGATGCGGATGGCGCGTGAAGACCTTCGAACCCTGGCGGAGCTCGTGGACGCGGGTGCCCTCGGTGAGGTGCGCGCGGTGCGTGGAGTTACGCTCTTCGCGCGCGCCGGGCGACGACTCGGCTTCGAGGTGCGCCCACTACCTCCGACCTGGTACGCCCGTTTACAGCGGTTTTTCTTCGTGGGACTGCTCGCCGTCTACCACCCGCGCGGTTGGCAGGCAGCCGAACGCCTGCGCGAGCGCGGCTGGCCTGGCGAGGTCTGGATGAGCCGGCAACGGCTGCTCCAGCTTTACAGCGCCCGGCGTGAGGCAACCTCGCCTGTCACCCCCGGACGCGAAGACTAACAGCAGGCAGAGCGAGCGTTGCGACGAAGCGGCGCCGAAGACGCCTCACCGCCTACTCGTCCTCTGGCGCGGGAGACGACGCCCGGTCTGCTGTACAGGCTCCGCCATGCGCGGCGTGAAACCTTCAGCAGTGCCGAGCAGCCGCTGAAGTCCGTAAAGCTCGACAGCCAGAATGCCGAGCGTCAGTACCGCGGAGACGACGCACCACTGGCAGATGGCCCGGATTACCCAGATCTCGAGGTAGGTCAGGTACGCGGCATACAGCGTACCCGCCAGCGCGACGGCGAACGCCACGCTCGTCACGAGATCACTGCGCTCCGGCCACCGCCAGCGCGCTACTCCGAGGCCGACCAGCGTGAGATACATGCCCGTGCCGAGCAGCGCGATCGGTATGCCACCGATCTCGGCGTACGGGCTGTTCTGCACTGCCTGGCAATCGCCGACGCCACAGACCAGGATCTGCTGCCGGTAGTGGGCGAGCGTGAGGTAGCCGGCAACGCCGATGCCAGCCAGCGCCAGGGCGAGCGAGAGCTGTTGCCAGCGCGCGAGCTGTCTGATCACGGGAGTTCCGCCTCGATCGCGGTCAGGATGTCCTGGTAGTACCGGATTTGCACCTTCTTTCCGTTCACGAAGAACGTCGGGGTCGAATCCACCCCGAGCCCCTGCGCTTCCCGGTACATCGCCTCTACCTCGCCCCGGTGCTGGTGGCTGTCGAGACAGGAATCGAACTGCCCCATGTCCAGCCCGACAGCCTGGGCGATCTGCTTCAGGCGAGCCGCGGTGAACGAGCCGACGTTCTCGCCACGCTGGTTGGCGAACAGGCTATCGTGGTACTCCCAGAACTTGCCCTGATCCTGCGCGCAGAAGGCCGCCTCGGCCGCGAGCTTCGACTCGTCGCCGATGAAGGCGAAATCGCGGTACTCGAAGCGGATCTTTCCAGTGGCAATGTAGTCCTGCACGAGCTGGGGGAAGAAGGCGTCCTTGAACCGGCGACAGGCCGGGCACTGGTAGTCGCCCCATTCCACGACCAGTACCGGCGCGTTCGGGTTGCCGAGCACGCGCCCGTCTCGCGGGATATCGTCGTAGCTGGAGGCGACGGTCGTGACCGGGGCCGACTCGTCGCCCGACGCTGGCCGGTTGACAAGGATCAGGACGATCACGGCGATGACGGCCACCGCGACCGCACCGCCGAGCATCATCACCTGCCGCTGGCGAACAGCCTGCCGCTCGGCCTGGCGACGCTGTACCCTGCGCGAACTCCGGCCCCTCGCCTGCTCTCTCGACTTGGTCGACATGCTCCGGTCTATCCTCCCAGCGCCAGACGGCCACCACCGCCCAATGGTAGCACGGCACGCCGGATGAGCCAGAGCCGCCCTCAGGAGTCGGGTGCCGAGCGCTCTACCCTCTGCCGGTACCAAGGCAGGAGAACCTCCTCGGCGACCACCTGCACTGCGGCGGCTGCCGGGATCGCGAGTACTGCGCCGGTGATCCCGAGCAGAGCCGCGCCCGCGAGCACCGCCACGAAGGCCAGAAGCGGGTCAAGATCGAGCTGCGAGCCTTCGATGAACGGGGAGATCACCAGGCCCTTGAGGTTCTGGATCAGTACCGAACTGGCGACGGTCAGCGCCAGCACGATCCAGCCACCAGTCGCCGCGAGGATGAACAGCGGTATACGCGCCAGCCAGGTACCGACCCGCGGAATGATCTCGCACACCGCGACGATGACGGCGAGCAGCAGCGGGGAGGGGACACGGATCAGCCACAGCGTTACGTAGGTCAGCACGCCCACGATCAGCATCACCGTCAGCTTGGCACCCAGGTACTGCCCCAACCGAAGCCAGATGGCGGTCAACACATTCCGTGTCTGCTCGCGGTGTTCGCGAGGAGTCAGCTCCAGGACGGCACGCAGTAGCTCCCGGCGCCGCGTCACCAGGAGCGTCGAGATGACCATGACGCTCAGCATGTCGAAGAGCAACGCAAACAGCCGCTGTGGCAGGCGAGACAGGGAGGAGCCGATCTCGCTGAGCAACTGGCCACCCAGGCCACCGAGCTCCGCTTCGACCGGACGGAGCTCCGGGTACTGCTGGCGCACGGCCTCGTAGAGCCGCCGCAGTTCCTGGTAACGATCGAGCAGCTCCGGCAGTTGCGCTCCGACGCTGGCGAGTTGACTGACCAGTGGAGGCACTACCAGCACGACGATCAGGCCGAACGCGACGAGCACCAGCAGATAGACCAAGGCGACCGCCGCAATGGGCGGCACGCGCCAGCGCTCGAGCGCCCGCACCGGCCGTGCCACGGTGGCCGCGACCAGCACGCTCAGGAAGAGGATCACGAACACGCTCGTCAGTCGGAGCAGTAAGAGCGCCAGCCCGACCACGGCGGCCGCGATGCAGATACCAGCCGCCACGGCGAGTGCTTGCGCCCACCAGCCGGTTGCGGGGCCGGGCCGGGCAGGCACCTCAGGCACGGTCGGTGACGGGGGACCGGAAGTCGCCTCAGTCATCGCTGATCGGGCACCCTCTCGCCTACACCCTGGGGCTTTGGACTCGCTCGAACGTCTCCACGATTGTCGCAGACAGGCGCCGGAAGGCCAAAGCGCCGGGAGCGCGCTCCGGTGGGCGCGGAGCTAGGAGTCCGCGCTTTTCTTGTCGGCGTGTCGGATTTCGATCGAGGTCTTGACACGGGGACAAAGATGTGGTGTACTGTAAGTGCGGTTCCGACGAGTTGAGCTCGGACCGGCGAAGACATCCGACTCGACCGGGAAGCCGGAAGAGTTGACCGCCAACCCGAAAGGGAAGCGGCACCGGTACAGGTCAGCTCCGCCTGGCGAAAGCCAGAGGGGAGGTGAACTCCGAGGCCGGCGGAGAAGCCGGGATGAGTGAGGCCCGTCGGGGCCGTGTTTTTCTGCTCCCCCAGCTGCTGATCTGCTGCACGCCCGCGAGCCCAGCTCGTAGTACGGCCTGAACCGTCGCCCCCAGCCGCTTGGGCCTCGCGGCCCCATTGGAGTCGCCCTCCCACCGAATCACCGCTGAGCCCCATCGGACTCCCTCGATGGTCAAGCGATCGTTATGAACCGATCAGAAAATCTGATTGCTCCGTACGGTCGGGCTCTTGCATTGGAGCACGTGCTGCGCTATGCTACGCTGCTAACAGTCGCTAGCTCGGGAAGCCCGCGCAACGGCGCGCGAGCGAAGGAGGAACCGTGGACGCAGCGCTGCGCTCGAGCGAGCTGGCATGTCCTCTCCCACTGGTCCCGTCACCGCCAGGGCGATCGGCAAAGATCCCCACATACGCTAAAGCCTCCTCTCTGCCCGGTACCCCTGGCAGGCGCGACGTATGCCGCTGCAGTCGCGCCAGGACTACCTGCGGTCGGCTGAGGCGCTAGCTCCCAGGCCGGCCGAGCCGATCGACCATCAAGCCCGAGACCACAACCGCATCTGCGAGCGTCACGACCCGCATCCCACGTAGAGCGTCGATCTCTCCCCTCTTTGAGAGGGTTCCGGCACCGGCAGGTGTCGAGTCGAAGAGCACAGGGTGAACGCACAGTCCGAGAGCGAAGGAGGCACAGGGCAACCAGGCGAGCGAGCATACCGAGCAGACACTGAGCGTAACCCGGGCTGACCCAGCACCGCAGACCGCGACGGAGCGGAGCTGCGACCTCGACGACGAGGGAAGGGAGTTGACCGCGATGCAGCGATCAGCGTGGAGTGAACGTGCGGCACAGGCGCCGCTCTATCGACCGGAGTACGAGCACGATGCCTGCGGAACCGGCTTCGTGGCCGACCTCTCCGGCAGGCCCAGCCACCAGATCGTCCGGTACGCCCTCGAGGCAGTCGTCAACCTGACCCATCGGGGCGCGGTCGACGCGGATGCAAAGACTGGCGACGGGGCCGGGATCACCATCCAGCTCCCGCGCCGGCTGCTGGCCCGCGAGGTGGCGCGCCTGGCCGGCTTCCGGCCTGACCCCGCCGACCTGGCGGCCGGGCTGGTCTTCCTGCCGGCCCACGACCCGGCAGCCGCCGAAGCCTGCCGGTCGGCGCTCGACCAGGCCCTCGCCGCCCAGGGGACACCGGCCCTGGCCTGGCGCCAGGTACCCGTGCGGCCTGAGGTGCTCGGGCACAAGGCGCGCGAGACGATGCCGGCTATCTGGCAGGTGGTCGCCGCCCGCCCGAGCGGACTCGACACCCTCGAGTTCGAACGCCGGCTCTACCTGGCCCGCCGGGTTGCCGAGCGCTTCGCGAAGGAACGCGGCATCGCCAGCTTCTTCGTCCCCTCGCTCTCCTGCCGCACGCTGGTCTACAAGGGGTTGTTTGTCGCCCGCGACCTGGGTGAGTTCTACCTCGACCTCCGTGATCCCGAGCTCGAGAGCGCGCTCGCGCTCTTCCACCAGCGGTACAGCACCAACACCTTCCCGACCTGGCAACTCGCCCAGCCCTTCCGCCGACTGGCACATAACGGCGAGATCAACACGCTGCAGGGCAACCGCAATTGGATGCGCGCCCGCGAACCGGAACTCGCTTCCGAAGTCTGGGGCAAGCGGATCGCCGACCTGCTCCCGCTCATCGATCCCGCCGGCAGCGACTCGATGAGTCTCGACAACGTGCTCGAGCTGATCGAACTCTCCGGGCGCGACATCCTTCACGCCGTCGCCATGCTGATCCCCGAAGCCTGGGAGAACATGCCAGCCATGGACGCGGACGTGCGCGGCTTCTACGCCTACCACGCCTGCTTGATGGAGCCCTGGGACGGGCCGGCCGCGATCGCGTTCACCGATGGGCGGATCGCCGGCGCCGTGCTCGACCGCAACGGCCTGCGGCCGGCCCGCTACTCCGTCACCGACGACGGGCTGGTGGTGCTGGCCAGCGAGACCGGCGTCATCGACCTCAGCGGCCGGCAGGTTATCGAGCGCGGGCGGCTGGGGCCGGGGCAGATGCTGGCAGTCGATGTCGAGACCGGGCAGCTCTGGCACAACGAGGAGATCAAGGCCCGGCTCGCTGCCCGGCGGCCCTACCGGGAGTGGGTACAATCCGGCTTCCACCGGCTCTCAGTGGCGCTGTCCCACCACAACGGGCACGAGCCCGACGGGAAGAGCCAGCTCGCCCGCCAGATCGCCTTCGGCTTCAGCGCTGAAGACCAGCGGCTGGTGATCCACCCGATGGCGGCCGAGGCCAAGGAGCCGCTCTGGTCGATGGGCGACGACGCGCCGCTGGCCGTGCTCTCCCGCTTCCCGCGTCCGCTGGCCCACTTCTTCCGCCAGCGCTTCGCCCAGGTCACCAACCCACCCATCGACCCGCTGCGCGAGAAGCTGGTGATGTCGCTCGACGTCTACCTCGGCCCGCGCAAGAGCATGCTGACCGAGACGCCGGAGCACGCCCGGCTGCTGCACTTGCCCAGCCCGGTGCTGCTCGAGCCCGACTTCGCCGCGCTCCAGGCACTGGACGCCCCCCAGCTCCGCCCGGTCACGCTCGCCGCTGTGTTCCCCGTCGCCGCCGGGCCAGGCGGGCTCGCGGCCGCGCTCGAGGCGCTGCTCGAGCAGGCTGAGCGGGCGATCGACGACGGCGCGACGATCTTGATCCTGAGCGACCGCGGGGTCGACGCCGAGCACGCGCCCATCCCGATGCCGCTGGCGGTCGGTGGGGTACACCACCACCTGATCCGCGTCGGCAAGCGCATGCGTGCCGCTATCGTCTGCGACACCGGCGATCTCTGGGATGTCCACCAGGCGGCCGTGCTGATCGGCTACGGCGCCAGCGCGATCCATCCGTACCTGGCGCTGGAGGCTGCCCGCGCCCTGGCCGGCACGCGCGGCTGCGAGGAACTCAGCGCTGATGACCTGGCCGCCCGCTACAAGAAGTCGCTCGACGCTGGCCTGTTGAAGGTGATGTCCAAGATGGGCATCTCCACGCTGGCCAGCTACCAGGGTGCCCAGCTCTTCGAGATCATCGGGCTGGCCCCGGAAGTGGTCGAGCGCTTCTTCACCGGCACGCCGGCCCGCCTGGCCGGGCTGGATCTCGCTGGCATCGCCGAGCGGGTGTTGCAGCGCCACCGCGAGGCCTACTCCGGTGACGCCACCAGGCTGCCCGACTACGGCCTGGTGCGCTTCCGCAAGGACGGCGAATACCACGCCTTCAGCCCCACCAACGTGCGCGCACTCCAGGAGGTCGCCGAGAGCGGCGATCGGGAGCGCTACCGTGTCTTCGCCCGCCTGGTCGAGGAGCGCGAGCCGGTGGCCCTGCGCGACCTGCTGGTCTTCAAGCCCACCACACCCATCCCGCTCGATGAGGTGGAGCCGGCCGAGGAGATCCGGCGCCGCTTCGTGGTCACGGCGATGTCGCTGGGCGCGCTCAGCCCCGAGGCCTTCCGCACGCTCGCCATCGCCATGAACCGGATAGGCGCCCGCAGCAACAGCGGCGAGGGCGGCGAGGATCCCGACTGGTACTACGAGCCCGGCCCGGACATCCCGCACAGCCGGATCAAGCAGGTGGCCTCGGGGCGCTTCGGCGTCACGACCGAGTACCTGACCCGGGCCGACGAACTGGAGATCAAGATCGCCCAGGGCTCCAAGCCCGGCGAGGGCGGACAGCTCCCAGCGCACAAGGTGACCGCGCTGATCGCCCGGCTGCGACACGCCGTCCCCGGTATCTCGCTGATCTCGCCGCCGCCGCACCACGATATCTACAGCATTGAAGACCTAGCCCAGCTTATCTACGACCTCAAGCAGGTGAACCCGCGGGCGCGCGTCGGCGTCAAGCTGGTGGCCGAGGCCGGGG
>JADBJL010000097.1 GCA_014874455.1 Thermomicrobiaceae bacterium | reverse complement strand
ACCAGAGCCGCTGGGTGTTGGTGAAGGTACCCTCGGTTTCGCCGACCTGAGCCGAGGGGAAGAGGAAGACCTCGGTCTTGATGTCCTCGGGCTTGAGCTGGCCGCTCTTGACCTCCGGCGAGGCGTACCAGAACGAGGCCGTCTCGGTCTCGAAGTTGTCCTTGACCACCAGCCAATCGAGCTGCATCAGCGCGCGCCGCTGCAACGCGGCATTGATCGAGGTGGCCGGGTTCTGGCCGAAGATGAGCGCGCCCTTCACCTCGCCCTTCGCCATGGCGATCATGGTCGGCATGTGGGAGTAGTCGCCAGCGATCTTCGGGTGCCAGTCGTAGCCGAAGTCGTTCTCTGGCGTCGCGGCGTCGCCGTACATCGACTTGAGGTAGCTGACCATGAACTTGGGCAGGTTGGCCCAGTAGCCGGTTGGCCGCGTCTCGGTCAAGATGTAGTCGGTCAGCGTATCGTGGGCCTTGCGGGCATCCGGGTGGGCCATGTAGCCCTGGATCGAGTGGTAGAGGGTGGGCACGTCGGTCGAACCCTGGATGGTCGCGTGGCCGCGCAGGGCCAGGATGCCGCCGCCTGGCCGCCCCATATTCCCGAGCAGGAGCTGGAGGAGTGCGGTGGTGCCGATGGTCTGGACGCCGTAGGTATGCTGCGTCCAGCCCATGGCGTAGACGAAGGTGGTCGTCCGATCCGGGCCGGAGTTGGCGGTCACCGTCTCCGCCACCTTGAGAAACACGTCCTGCGGGCAGCCGGTGATCCGCTCGACCATCTCCGGCGTGTAGCGAGAGAAGTGCCGGCGCACGAGCTGGAAGACGCTCCGCGGATGCTGGAGCGTGGGATCCTTCTCGGCCGCCGGGGGCACCATCTTCTGGATCATCTCGGAGAAGGTCGCGGCCTTCTTGGCCTCCTCGCGCGCCTTGGCGGCGTCCCACGGCTTCACCCGCTTGTACTGCCAGGTCGCGTTGTCGTAGGCGTACTTCTGGTCGCTCCCCTGCGGCGCTTCCTTGAGACCGGAGAAGACCCCCTCGAGGTCTTCGGTGTCCTGGAAGTCGTCGTTGATGATAGTGGCGGCGTTGGTGTAGTTGACGACGTAGTCCTTGAAGTACTTCTCGTTCTCGATGACGTAGCGGATCAGCCCGCCCAGGAAGGCGATGTCGGTACCTGAGCGCATCGGGACGTAGAGGTCGGCCATCGCCGAGGTGCGGGTGAAGCGCGGGTCGACGTGGATAAGCGTCGTACCGTTGAGCTTGGCCTGGGCCACCCAGCGAAAGGCGACCGGGTGGTTCTCGGCCATGTTCGAGCCCATGATCACGATACAGTCGGCGTTGACGAGGTCACCGGGGAAGGTGGTGGCGCCACCGCGCCCGAGTCGCGTCCCCAGACCGGGGACAGTCGAGCTGTGTCATATCCGGGCCTGGTTTTCGATGCGGACAATCCCCAGGCCGCGCATGAGCTTTTGCTGGATGTGGTTCCACTCGTTGTCGATCGTCGCCCCGCCGAGGGAAAAGATGGCCGTGGTATGCATGACCCGCTTCCCGTTCGGCAGGGTCTCGACGAAGGTCTCATCGCGCGTCTTTTTGACCAGCTCCGCCACCCGATCCATCGCCGTATCGAGGTCGATCAGCTCCCACTGGGTGCCGTGGGGTGGGCGATGGAGCACCTTGGTCAGCCGGTTCGGGTTGACGTGGAGTTGGTAGGTCGCTGCGCCCTTGGGGCAGAGGTTGCCCATGTTGATCGGGCTCTTCGGGTTCCCCTCGATGTTGACGATCTGCCCGTTGACGACGTGAACCAGCGTGCCGCACCCGACCGCGCAGTACGGGCAGACGCTGGGGAAGGCTTGTGCGTTCTGGATACGCAACGACTGGGCGCGCACCTGCTTGGGGTGGAGGTCGACTCCGAGGCCCAGCAGCGCCCCGACTGCCGTCCCGGCGGCCGCCCCACCCACTTTGAGAAAACGTCGTCGCGAGAGCACGACGGCCATTAGCCTCGCCCTCCTTACTGCTATCGGCGCTACCCTCGGCGCGACGCGCCGGACAAACGGTTAGAGCGATGGACGGAAAATGGTGTTTATAGAATAACGATCAATAACCGATGCTGTCAAGGGGGTGATCTGCCGATCCACCCGCCTGTGCTCTTCGCTCAGGGAATGCCGCGAACGCGAGCGATCGCGGCCGAAGAGGCCTGGGGGTGAGGACGCTGTAAACTCTTCTCTTAACCTTGACCGGTCAGGAGGTGATCGTGTCGCCGCTGTCACGCTATTCGCCGAGCCTACTCTTCGTCGCTCTGCTGCTCACATTGTTGGGCGCAGCCTGTAGCCGGAGTCCGGTACCGACGCCGACGCCGGCGCTCTCTCCGAGCGACCAGATCAAGGTCACCGTTCGCAGGTACCTCGACGCGATCTATACCGGTGACGCCGAGAAGGCCTGGAATATGCATACGCGCGAGACGAACCGCGGCGAATCGTTCGAGCTGTTCGCCGAGGCGGTCGACGTCGCCGCGAGCGTCGGCGACCAGATTGAGATCGTCCAGATCGACGAGCCGGAGATCAACGGCGATGAGGCCCGCTGCACCGTCGTGCAGCGCCTCGGCCCCCGCATCTCGGTCTACACTTTCGTTCTCCGCTACGAGGACGGCGAGTGGCGGATCCACAACCCGGCGCAGTTCAGCCCCTGAGCAGCAGATGTGCGACACTGTGGCGGGAGTGTGAGCGAGACGCGGCTGGAGCGAGGACGGTGGAGGAGCGAGAGCGAGCGGCCCACGTGGTCGCGGTCGGCGGTGTCGTGGTGCGCGACGGTGCCGTACTGCTGGTGCGGGTGGCCTATGGCCCGGCGCGCGGCCAGTATTTGTTCCCTGGCGGGCTGGTGGAGCCCGGGGAAACGCTGGATCAGGCAGTCGCCCGCGAGGTGCTGGAGGAGACTGGGGTGGCCGCCGAGCCACTGGGAGTGATCGGACTCCGGACGCGCTACGACGGGCCGCGCTCGGATACCTACGTGATGTTCCTGCTGCGGCACCGCTCCGGCGAACCGCGCCCGGACGGCCAGGAGAACGACGACGCCCGCTACTTCAGCCTCTCGGAGCTGGAGACTGCTGGCGACGCGGTCACCGGGCTCTCGCGGTACGTTTCGCTGCGGGTGCTGCGCGGGGAGTACTGCTTGCAGCGCTTCGCCGCCGACTTCGACTACCAGGCAGCCGGCCGCGACCCGGAGCGCTGGCGGATCTTCTGTTGAAGCTTGCCCGGCGGCACAGTGCCCGAGGCGACCCCGCGCCGGGCACCGCTGGCGGCCGCGCTCAGGCGATCTCCCGGTAGGCCTCGGGGCCGAGCGGAACCTCGATGAGGAACGGGACATCGGCGCGCAACGCCTGCCGGGCCGCCCCGGCGATCTCTTCCGGCGTGCCGGCGCGGATGCCCTCGGCGCCGCAGGCGCGGGCAGTCGCGACGTTGTCGATCGGCCCGAAGTCGACGCCGTGCCGGGGCAACCCGCGCGACTCCTGCGCCAGCCGGATCAGCGAGTACGACTGGTCGGCGATGACGACCACGATCACCGGGGCGCCGATGCGGCGCGCGGTCTCCAGTTCCTGGCTGTTCATCGAGAAGCCGCCGTCGCCCAGCGCGGCGAGCACCGGTACGTCCGGCCGGGCCAGCTTGGCGCCGATGGCGGCCGGCAACCCGTAGCCCATCCCGGAGAGCCCGTTGGACATCCAGAACGTCTCCGGGTAGCGGCTGGGCCAGAACTGGCCGAAGAGGTACTTGTGCGAGCCGACGTCGGTGGTGACGATGGTCTCGGCCGGCAGGACGCTCGCCAGGGCCTGCACGATCTCGACCGGCTTCAACCCCTGCCTGGGCGCCCGCGATTCCCCGCGGGCGATCGCCAGTCGCTCGGCGCGGATGGGCGCGAAGGGGTCACCCCAGGCGCGCGGCGGATCCTGCCGGTTGAGGCGCTCGAGGAGCTGGCCGTGGTCGGCCAGCAGCAGGTCGTGGCGCGGCAGCTCGCCAGCCGCGTTGGCCGATTCGAGCACCCAGAGGATCGGCAGGCGGGCATGCCAGGTCTTGTCCACCTCGACCGGGTCGAAGCCGAACCCGACCAGGAGGTCGGCCTGCTCCAGCGCCTGGAGCATCAGGTCGTCGATCGCCATCCCGCCGATGACGCCGACGAAGTTGGGCGCCGTCTCGTCGACCAGGCCCTTGACCTTGGGGGTGACCGCGACCGGAAGCTTCCAGCTCTCGAGCCAGCGACGCAGCGCCGGGGCGTTTCCCGGCCGGACGCCGAGCCCGAGCAGCACCAGCGGCCGCTCCGCCTCGCGCAGGCGCCGGACGAGTTCCTCGGCAGCCGCAGCGGGGTCGCCGACCGGCCCCGGCTCGGGTGGCTGCCAGGGGATTGCCGGCTCGGCTATGGGTAGCCGGGCGTCCTCGGCCGAGAGCGTAAGGTAGCTGGGGCCGAGCGGCTGGGCGAGCGTGGCGGCGAGCGCCCGCCTGACCGCACCGCGGGCGTTGAGCGGAGTGATGCGCTCGACGTGCTTGGTCACCGGGCGGTAGAAATCGTGCAGCGGCAGCCGCTGGTGGGTGTGGCTGGGGGGCCAGCTCGCCGGGATATCGGCGGAGAGGGCGAGCAGCGGCTCGCGGTCGAGCCAGGCATTGGCGAGGGCGAGCATGAGGTTCGCGGCGCCGGGGCCGAGCGTGGTCAGCGCTACGCCGGCCGTGCCCCTGAGCTTGCCGTAGACCCCGGCCATGATCCCGGCGTCGGCCTCGTGGCGGCAGAGGACGTAGTCGATCCCGCGCTGGCGGAGCGCCTCCATCAGCACCAGCACTTCCCCGCCCGGCAGCCCGAAGACGCGGTCGACCCCGGCTGCCGCAAGCGTCTCTGCCACGGCTTGCGCGACCGTTGCCACCTGCATCCCCCTTTCCTCACTGGTTTGCGCCTGCACGGCCTGGCGATTGTACTGGCCGTTCGCCGGCGGCGCAATCCGTGCCAGGGATCGGTGCCTGACCAAGGACGACGCGGGCCAGCGGACTGCGGTAGAGAATGGTCGTTCGTCAAGCGTCCTGTTGACAGGCGATGCCGGCAGGCGTAGGGTGGAGGCGAGTCGAGCACCCACCGAGAACGGACGGCATCCCCTCGGAACGATGGGGAGACAATCGGGCATTGGCTGGAGGTCGAGCCATGGCGACGGTTGGCTTCATCGGCCTGGGCAACATGGGCTACCCGATGAGCCGCAACCTTCTTCGCGGCGGGCATCGGGTCGTCGGCTACGACATCGCCGCGCTGGCGCGTGACCGGTTCGCTGCGACCGGCGGCGAGGTGCGGTCGGGCGTAGCGGAGGTGGTTCGGGAAGCGGAGGTGGTGTGTACGAGCCTGCCGGGGCCAGCCGAGGTAGAGGAGGTCTACCTCGGCCCGGGCGGCGTGGCCGAGACCGGCCGGCCAGGCCAACTGGCTATCGAGCTGAGCACGATCGGCCCGACGCTGGGCCGCCACCTGGCGGCGACGCTAGCGGAGAAGGGGATCGGCTTCGTAGGCGCGCCGGTCTCCGGCGGGGTGGAGGGCGCCGAGGTCGCGACGCTGACGATTATGGCCGGTGGCTCGGCCGACAGCTTCGCGCTGGCCAAGCCGATCTTCGAGCTCCTGGGCAAGAATATCTTCCACGTGGACGAAGACCCGGGGTCGGGCTACATCGTCAAGCTGCTCAACAACTTCTTCATCGGCTTCTACACCGAGGCCGTGGCCGAGGCGCTGGCGCTGGCCGATCTCCTCGGGTTCGACAAGGACAAGCTCTTCCAGATCCTTAACGTCAGCTATGGCCGCTCCGGTATCTACCAGCGCAACTACGAGCTGTTCATCGCCAAGGAGCGCTACGAGCCGGGGTTCGCGCTGGGCCTGCTGCTCAAGGATCTCACCCTGGCCCGGGCGATGGCCGAGGAGCAGGGAGCGCGGCTCCCTATCTTCGAGCGGCTACTGGACGTGTACCGCCAGGCGGTGGAGGCCGACTACGGGCCCAGGGATATGGCCGCGCAGTACCTCTACGTCAAGGCGCTGCAGACTGGACGCGGGGCCTGAGCATCGTCGGTGTGAGCGGCCATGAGCGCGCTGCCTTCCCCGGCTGCGCTCGGGCCTGCTCCGGTAGCTGTGAGGGAATCGAGCGCTTCAGCGCGCTCCGAAAAGCACCTAGCCCCGGCGCGGTCGATCCAGTGGCGGTGATCCGCCAGGCATCCAGCCCCGCGACGTCGCTGCTCGGCGAGCGGTCGCTCCCCACCAGGCCTTGAGCTAGGAGGCGAGCGAGAACTCCACCGCCTGGCCGGGAACCAGCCCGCGCTCGGCGCCGTGGGCGAGGCGGTCGGCGCGCACCACGATGTTGAGGTGGTTCGGCTCGTGCGAGGTGTCGAAGCCGGCAACGACCCCGACCGTCACACCATCGATCGAGCACCTGTCGCCGACGATCACGAGCCCGCCGGTCGGGAAGCGCACGAAGCCGAGGTAGGCCGCGCGCTGGACGGTCTTCCCCGGCTGGGCATCGGGCTCGTCGGTGACGGCCAGCTCGGCGATCGACCCATCGGGAAAGGCGCGCGAGCCGACCGGCTCCAGCTCCAGCCCGCGCCGCTCGAAACTGACCCGCAGGACGGCGACGAGCTGGCCGCGGAGCGGTGTCTTCGCCGCGAAGGGCTGCGGCGGCACGATCCCTAACGCGTACGGGTCGCGGATGCGGTCTTCGCCTCTCCCGGTCATCTCGTGCTCCTCGCTCGCATCGCAGGGTAGCGCTCCGGCCGCTCCTCGCTTGTCGTCAGGGTTCGAGATCGACTCATACTAGGAGCATGGCAGGCGGCTAGCGTACACGAAAGAGATCGGCGAGCCCGTCCCCGATGAGGCTCAAGGCGATACCGGTGAGCACAATCGCGAGACCTGGAAGCGTGCTGATCCACCACGCAGTCGTCATGAACGGCTGCCCTTCTGTAATCATCGCGCCCCATTCAGGGACAGGTGGCTTAACGCCGAGGCCGAGAAAGCTCAAGGCAGCGGCTAGGAGAATATAGAGAGCGATGTCTGATGTTGCAAAGACGATCGAAGGAAGAATGACATTGGGCATGAGATGGCGGAGAATAATGCGCGCATCTGAATTGCCGAGCGCTTTCGCTGCGAGAATGTATTCTTTCTGTTTCTCGATGAGGATCTCGCCACGCACCAGCCGGGCGTACACTACCCATGCCACCAGCGCCACGGCGAGATACATATTGCGCAACCCCGGGCCGAGGATGGCGACAATCGCGATAACGAGGATAATGAAGGGGAACGCCTGAACAATGTCAACGATCCGCATGATTAGGCTATCCCACCGGTCGCCGAAGTAGGCGGCCAACGCGCCGAGGAGGGTACCCACCACAAAGGGAGCGATGACGCTAATCAAGCCCACCTGGAGGTCGATACGCCCGCCGTACAGGACACGCGTAAAGATGTCTCGCCCATACAAATCGGTACCGAAGAGATGTCGGAAGCTCGGCGGCTGTAGCGCTCTTGCGTAATCGATGGCATAGGGGTCATAGGGGCTTAGCCACGGTGCAAACAGAGCAAACACCAGTATCAGGGCGAGCACGCTGGTTCCAAGCAAGAGATTGCGGTTGTGCAGTGCTTGTTCCCACCAGCGGATTCGCGCGGGCTGGCGGGTGAGAGCCGGAGTGAGGATCGTGCGCGTCTGCGCGGTGGCCATCGACTCCCCCTTGTTAGAAACGTACTCGCGGATCGAGGAAAGCGTAGACTAGATCGGTCAGGAGATTAACAACGATGACAAGACCCGCGAAGACGAGCGTAAGTGCTTGTACCACCGGGTAATCTCGAGCGGCAACAGAATCGATGAGCAGTGCACCCGCACCAGGGAGGGCGAAGACCTTCTCGGTGATGACGGTGCCGCCCATGAGGAAGCCGGTATGCACCCCCAAGAGGGTAACCCACGGGATCAGTGCGTTGCGTAAGACGTGGCTGCGTATCACCTGTGCCTCGGATAATCCCTTGGCGCGTGCTGTCTTCACGAATTCCTCACCGAGCACTTGCAGCATGCTCGCTCGGAGCGCACGGATCAGGATGGGTGCGAGGCCGAGTGACAAGGTGAGTGCAGGGAGAAAGAGATGCCGAAGGTGCCCACCGAGTCCACTGCCGTAGCCTGAAACAGGAAACAAGCCAAGTCGGATGCTCAGCAGCAGGATCAGCATGATGCCAACCCAGAACGTCGGCATGACCATGGTCACCACCAGAGCGGAACGAACCAAGTGGTCAAACCAGGTGTTCTGCCGAAGGGCGGCAAACACACCGAGTGGTACGGAGATAATTGTTGTAAGGGCTACAGTGTACAGTGCTACGGCGATGGAGACCAGCAGGCGCGGGCCGATAAGCGATACCACAGGGGAGCCGAAACGGTGGGATTCGCCGAGGTCGAGGAGGAGCAGGCTGCGGAGATAATAAAGATACTGTAGCCAGAGCGGTTTATCGAGTCCCAAGCTGGCTCGTACCCGCGCGATCGTCTCATCGGTTGCGTGTTCACCCACCAGTGCAGTGACGGGATCACCAGGGATGAGATGGAGCATGCTAAAGACGATAAGCGTCACGCCGAGGAGCGCTGGAACGACTTGGATCAGCCTTCGAATGACATACTCGCCGCGCATCATGGTCAGGAGCCCACAGGCGTGCCTTGCCTATCCAGTCACGTACATGCGCTTGAAGACCCACTGTCCCATGGGATGATGGAAGAAGTCCCGCACCCGCTTGTGTAAGACATCCACGTATGGGATGGTGAAGAGATAGACAAACGGTGCGTCATTCATGTGTATCTCCTGGATTCGGTAGTAGAGCTGGCGCCGTTGCTCTGGATCGAGCGTGGTGCGGGCTCGGCGGGCGAGGTCGACCGCTTCCTGATTGACCCAACCCGTGTGGTAGTTCTCTGTCTGCTCAGGAAGGATCGCGTATGAGACCAGCTCGTCGGGATCGATGATGTCGTTAGTCCAGCCAGCGAGCCGTGCTTGGAACTGATTGCGCCGGTAGTTGTCGGTGAAGACCCCTTGTTCAAGCTGAACGATATCGACATCTACGCCGATTTTGCCCCACATGTCTTTGATGGCTGTGGCGATCTGTAGTTGCTGCTGATTCCCGGCCAGGATCTGGAATTCGAGCTTGAAGCCATTCGGTACCGATGACTCAGTCATGAGTTGCTTCGCCTTTTCAAGGTCGTACGGGTATCCTGACTGATCTTTGTTCCAATAGAGTGCGCCGTTGGGCATAAAGCTGTTGGATGGCTCCCCGATGCCGAAGAGCACAGCCGTGATGAGTGTCTGCTTATCGGTCGCATAGTTAAGCGCCTGGCGCACCTTCACGTCGCTTAATGGGCCCTCTCGAGTGTTGAGAACGATGAAGTTGTTCCAGGTGGAGGGGAAGATCAGGACCTGGAGATTAGGATCGCTTTTCAAATCGTTCACCTGGCTGAAAGGAACGTCGTTCTGGCCGATAATCCCGTCGACGGCTCCGCCCTTGACCTGGAGAATCCGGCTATTGCTGTCAGGGATAACAGTCAAGGTGATCTGATCAAGCTTGGGCAGGCCCTGCTCCCAATAGTTTGGATTCCGAACGAGCACCATCGATTCGCCCTTCTTCCACTCCTGAACGTGGAAGGGACCGGAGCCCATCGTCTGCTCGACCAGCTTCTCGACTCCGACCTTCTCAGCGAATGCTTGCGAGATGATGCTCGAGTTGAACATTGAGATGTCCGACAGGAATGGCGCCCAGGGCTCGGTGAGCGTAATCACGACGGTCTGGTCATCAGGAGCCGAGATCTCCTTTACTTGATCGAGCGTGAAGGTCCAGATGCTCTCCGCAGTGGTCTTTGCCCGTTCGATCGACCACTTCACGTCGCTCGCCTTCAGGGGAGTGCCGTCATAGAACTTCACGCCTGTGCGGAGGTGAAAGGTATAGGTTCTACCGTCGTCGGAAACGTCCCATTTCTCAGCGAGACCAGGCATCAGGTCGAGACCGTTGTCCGCGACGGTGACGAGCTGGTCATAGACGTTCATGAACACCCAGATATTGACATTCCCGTCCTGGGTGACCGGATCCAAGTTGTCTGAGTCGGTGCCCCGCGCAAGGTTAACGGAGCCGCCGGTTTGCCCAGTGGCTGCGGGAGTCGGGCTGGGTGCAGGAGCGCCGGGAGTGGGCGTAACGTTCTGTTCAATACGGATCGGGGGAGTCGCAGGACCACCAGTGGCTGGGGTGGGGTTAGTGGGCTGCGCTCCCCCACAGCCCGCAAGCGCCGTGCTGATGGCTGCAGCGCTGAATCCCAGTGCTGTAGCCCGCTGTACGAACTGGCGACGAGTCAGATGGCCGGCCGCCAGATGCTGCTGCAAGGTGCGGAGCCAATGCTCGTACATGATCCTCCCCCTTCCTCTCAGATGCGAGCAACACTGCACAGAGCAGCGTGATAGCTCACCCGGGCACGCCGATACCCATGAGCAGGCCACGAACCTGGACTGCCGGGCTCGTCGTCACGAAGAGGACGCGCCCGGCCACAGGACTGGTGATCTCCTCCTCAATCTCCCCGAAGAAAGAGCCAAGATAGCCGACGCGCTGGCCAGGACTCACCCAATCCCCAGCACGCACCTCGCGGTAGAACATGCCGGCCTTCTCACTGTATAGCCATACAAATGCCGTGCAACGCTCGGGTGGCGGGCAAGATGGAACCTGTGCATCGAGCATCCCGAGGTGCGCCATCACCCGCATGACTCCGCTCCGGAGCAGCGTCACCGCATCGTGCTGCAACTGGCCCAGGCCACCGGCTTCCGCGATGAAGGCTGGCACACCGCGCTCGACGGCAGCGAGAAAGCTCATCGTCCCCCTCCCTGGCTGCACCGGAGCGTCGATCGTCACCAACGTCGGTAGCCCAAAGACCGCGCCCAGTTCCTGAGCTCGCTGGTCAGGGTCGCTCGTCCCGCGGCGACAAATCACGAAGGGAGAGAGTTCCTCGACGATGTCACCACCATGGAGATCGATGGCGACGTCGGCAAGCATGATGAATTCGTGAAAGAGCGCGTGGACAAGTTGCTCTGTGTAGCTCCCCGCGGGGTTACCGGGGAACATGCGGTTGGGGTTAAGCCCATCGACAGGGCAGACGAACATCGTTCGCTGCCAGAATGCTGGCAGATTCACGACCGGCATGAGCACGACAGTTCCCCGGAGGCGCGCCGGATCGATGAGCCGCCCAAGCTGGATGACCGCTTCAATCGCCGGATACTCGCCGCCGTGAATGCCAGCGTTCACAAACAGGACGGGGCCCGGCTCAGCGCCAGCGATGGCGATGACCGGCCAGCGCTCCCCGGAGAGCGCCGGGCCTGGCAGCGCGATCTCACCCCGCCAAACGGTGCCGGGTACAAGGCGGCCGAGCAGGCGGAAGCGGGAAAGGTAGGCGGCGCTTGTACCGCTCACGACGCTGTCTCCGTCTGCATTGAATACTCGACCGCGTGCCGGATGTGCTGTGCGAGCGAGCGGTAATGGAACTCCACGGTCTCAGCGGCAAGCTCCACGTCGCCTTGGCAAAGGGCATCGAGAATCGCCTGGTGCCGGTTCGCTGTCCACTCGGCAGTAACTGGGAGAAAGCGAAGTGAGAACGTAACGAGAACCGCGAGCTGAGAACTGAGCCCGATCCACACTCGGAGAGCTTGACGCTGTCCGGCCGCCCTAACCAAGCTAAAATGAAACATGTTATCCAGATCGATAAACTCGTTCACGTCGTCCGGTAACTGGAGTGTCCGCATCCGGGATATGATTCGCGCGAGTTCGTCCCGCAAGGATGAGCGAATGGGCAATGCCAGCGACCGAGTACAGTGTTTGCCGATCAACGCGTGTAACTCGCACAGCTCGTAGGCGTCATCCGGTGTGAGGTACGCTACCCGGCCCCCCCGATGGGGGCTGATCTCCACCAGTCCTTCCCCTTCAAGCCTTCGCAGGACCTCTCGAATCGTGCTCCGGCTGACAGAGAGTTCTGCCGCGAGGCGGTGCTCGATGAGGCGGGTGCCAGGGGCGATCCGGCCAAGCACGATCGCCTTTCGTAGGTGGCGGAGTAGCTGGTCAGACAACGTCCGATCGGGGAGGACAGCGAGTGCACCCTGACGCTGATGCATGCCTGAACCGCCTTCGCTCGCATCGTCTGGATGTCGGACAATTATTGCTCACACTCTAGTACTCTCTGACACCGTTGTCAAGCCAGCAGGAGGCCTCACGCACACCCACCTGAAGGTTGAAGCAGGGAAGCACCTGCGATGGAGCAACGGAGGGCGACTTCGTGCTCACCGCAGGACGCTTCCCCATGGCATGGTCTCCCCGCGTGCTAACGACGATCCATCGGGCCGTGCCCCATGTGAGGTTCACGCAAGCGACGAATCTGGCGCGCCTCGCAGAGCGCGGCTGCGCTCCCACACCTGCGGTCGATCGCCACTGGTGCTGACCTCCCCGACCACCGCGCCCACGCACGAGCTGAAGTATCGCCTCGCGCGCCGCTGGCGCGTCCTCAGTCACGCGGGGCGATCCGCTCGCCATCCAGAGCCCGCCTGCTGCCCCATCCCTTGACACGGCTGGGCCTGCTCCTCGACCGCCCTCCCTCGACCCCGTGCGGCCGACCAGGCAGCGCATGCGCTCTCAGGGGGTTGCGCCTTGCGGTTCCGGCACGTTCGCCGGGCGCTGGCGCTCGTCTACTTCGCCTGCAACCGGGAGGCGCTGCCGGCCGACCAGCGTTAGAACGAGCTCAAGGCAGCCTCCGGGGCGGCCGTGCTCGCGACTCGGCTACCCGACGTCCGCCCAGTCGTGCTGGCTGAAGCTGACTGTGCCCGGACCACCTTCTTCCCGTTCCCGCCAGCGCACGGCGTGGACCTCGTGGTTCGCCTCGACCGCTGGCTCACCATCGCCCGCTACTGGGAGGTGGTGCCCGTCGCCGCTGCGCTCCCTGCCGCACTGCCCCGACGACCTTGGGGGCGGGCCACCAGTCTTGACAGCACCAGGAGGGCGGTAGGCTCGTTCTGGCGCAGCGGCTGGAGCGAGCAGCGTCTCCAGGAGGCGAAGCCACGCTTCGGCCTTGATGGCGCCCAGCCCTACTCCCCGAGTGGCTCCGTCGTCTGCTGAGGGCCCGTGCCATCGCCCTCAGGTGGCAGACGCTGCTTGGCCGGCCACGCTCGGCCTGCTGCCGCCCAGTCGGGCACGTCGCCTCACGGCCTGGCGTCCCTCGATGTCCTGGGCCTGGCCCGCAACGACCTCGACGAAGGAAGGTGTTTCCTACCGGGCTGCCTCCCGAACCTCTCAGGAGGTGAGTATGCGCGAGAGCGGGAAGCCTGTCAGTGCGTCTGATTCGGGTTCCACTCTAGGTGAGATGCTAGTCAACTATATCGGGCTCTAGCGCTTTGCAGGTGCGATGGTCTCACGAAATCTCTGTAGATAGAAGCCGGCTTGCGCGCTGTTGTCAGCCAAGTCGATAGGGCAGACATATGAGTTGTTGGGCAGTCGAGCCGATTCGGAAATTGACGATCAATCGCTCGCTGAGGGAACGAGGCGCCACCGTGCCCGGGCGCTTGCTGCGTTGCGCCGCGCCTCCAACCTGGTTTCCAGTAGTTCACCGATACGCGGCAGTGCCGGAAAAGCGACGTGGTGTTGCACAGGACAGGTTGCGGCTGCTCTGTCGAGCGCGTAGGATGCGGTGACTGGTGGACAGGGAAGGGGCGGCCGGGCTGAGAGGAGCGAGGCAATGTTCGGGCATGCGCGTCACGTGCTCCAGGTCTGGGATTATCACCACGGGCAGGCGACGAGGATCGTGGTCGGGGGTTGCCCGCCGCTGCCGGGCACGACCATGGCCGAGAAGCAGGCCTACCTGGCCGAGCATTACGATTACCTGCGGGCGCTAATCTGCCGCGAGCCGCGCGGGCACCGCAACATGCTCGGAGCTTTCCTGACCGAACCGGCCACCCCGGGCTGCGACGCGGGCGTGATCTTCGTCCATCCCGACGGCTATTTCGAGGCCTGCGGCGACTCCACCTTCAGCGTGGCAGTCGCGCTGGTCGAGAGCGGGATGATTCCGCGACAAGCCGAGGACGGCGAGCAGCTCTTGCGGCTCGACACAGTGCTGGGGCCGGTGCCGGTGACCGTGGAGCTGGCCGGCGGGCGCGTGCGCTCGGTCACCATGCGCAGCGGCTGGTCGCACGCGCTCGGCGCGCCCACCTTGGAGGTGGAAGGGCTGGGCGCGGTGCAGGCCGAGCTGGCCTGGGGCGGCCTGCTCTACGCCTTCGTGCCAGCCGCTGCGGTCGGAGTGCGGCTCGGGCCGGATCTCGAGCCGGCCGAACGGGAACAGGTGCTGGATACCGGCACCCGGATCTGGCAGGCAGCCCGCGCGCAGGCCCGTGCCGACGTACCGGGCGTGCAGGCCGGCCGGCCGGTCGACCTGATCACGCTGTACGAGGACATCGACGAGGAAGGGCTTCCGGTGCCGCCGGGCAATGGGCAGCCGGCCGGCGCCCGCGTGGCGAACTTCTACGCGCCGCGCACGATGGGGCGCACTCCTTCCGGCACGGGCACCGCGGCGCGGGTGGCCCTGCTGCACCGGGCCGGACGGCTGCCGCTCGGCGAGCGGTTCTACCACGAGAGCCCCCTCGGCCTGCGCTTCACTGCCCGGCCGGTCGTCGCCAGCACCGAAGGGATCGTGTCCGAGATCTCGACGATGTCCTACTGCATGGGGATCGCGACGCTCGTACTCAGGGACGACGACCCCTTCCCCGCAGGCTTCGCGCTCTAGCGCGCCACCCTAGGCCCGCATTCGACCGAGCCACCGGCGCTCGCGGCCGGCGCTGCCACGCCCCTGGTGAGGGGGCCCGCTGGCGTACGCGGGCCGCGTTTGGCTCCCGTTCGCCGCGGTCGAAGCCTTCTCTCCGTCTCGATGCTGCGCTCGGGCCAGCCTCACGACTCGCTCCGCGCCTCGCGTTGAGCGGTGGGCTAATCGTTCTCTAAGGCGGCAGGGAGATACTGGCAATCGTGATCGTGGGTGTCGCCGAGCGCGACATGGAGGGAGGCTACCGAGGATGTCGAGGATCACCACACTCTGGGCACTGGCAGCGCTTGCTCTGGTCTCAGCGCTGTTGGTCGGCGCGGTGGTGCTGCGCCAGGTCTCTGCGTCGGAGGCGGGGACGCCAGGCGTCCGGGCTGGCCAACAGCCGGTCGAACTGGTGCGCGCGCCATCCGATGTAACGGGCGATGCGTGGCAGTCAGACGACCGCGAGAGCGGCCGAGAGGACGCCGGTCAGGGTGACGACTCCCGGGAGCGCGTTGAGTCGAGCCGGCAAGTGGGAGGTGAGTACGAGCACCAGGGTGACCGGTATGGCGAGGAACACGAGGAGGCCGAATCGCATGACTAGCGCAGGCAACCACGGTCGAGTCGAGAGGTTGGCCGATCCTCACCAGAGCCACCGTGCCGGACTCACTGCCGTGGAGCGGGCCGAGCACGAGGCGCGGGCCAGGCGGCTGCTTCTCACCGGGGCGCTCGGCGCGTTCGTGACGTTCTTCGCGCTGGCGGTGGCTGCCGATCTGACGTCCGCCGACGCGCCGAGCAGCGCTCCGGCCAACCCGGTTCCGGTCGTGATCTACAGTCACTGGGACGAGGGGAGTTCGACCCTCGTGCCTGCGCCGCAGGTGCGCACCCGGTCGTCGTGAGCCAGCCGGTCTACCGCCACACGTTCGCAGCAATGGGATCGACGGTGGAGATCGTCCTCGTCGGCGGGTCAGCGGCTGAAGCGGGGGAGGCGTTCGCGCTCGGCGAGTGGCTGGCGGCCGAGTGGGAGCGGACGTTCAGTCGCTTCCGCCCTGACAGCGAGCTGAGCCATCTCAACCGTCGATCCGGGGAGGCGGTGACGGTGTCCGACCTCCTGTACAGCGCCATCGAGATGGCTATCCGCGCTGCCGCTCATACCGGCGGGCTGTTCGATCCCACCGTGCTTCCGTCGCTCACTGCGCTCGGCTACGACCGCACGTTCGGGGAGATCTCCGAGCGCGGCGATCTTCCGGGCGGTCTGTCGGCAGCGCCTGGCGTGTCCGGTATCGCGCTCGATCCGAAACAGCGTACGGTGAGACTCCCTGCGGGGGTGCAGCTCGACCTGGGTGGCCTGGCCAAGGGCCTCTACGCGGACGTCCTCGCTGGCACGCTGGCTGGCTGGGACGGGGGCGTAGTATCGGCCGGGGGCGATCTGCGGGTGTGGGGCACCTCGCCCGATCGTGACCGCTGGTCAGTCGGCATCGAGGATCCGGACGACCCGATGCGGGATGTCGCGACCGTGCTCGTGACCGACTGCGGAGTCGCCACCTCGGGAGCCAACCGCCGCACCTGGCTGCGAGGGGGTCGGCCGCTCCACCACCTGATCGATCCACGAACCGGCTGGCCGGTCGAGAGCCGTTTCCGGTCGGTGACGAGCATCGCGCCGACGGCGGTTCGGGCCGAGATCGCGTCGCTGGCGCTGTTCGTCGGCGGGCCGACCGCGGCAGAAAACGAGGCCGTGCGCTCGCTCTTTGCTCTCGCCCTCGCTGTCGGTCGCGACGGCGAGATCGTCGGGTACCGAGGTGCGGCAACGGTAGGTGAGAATGGGTACCGCCAACCGGCCACGTGAGCACGAAGCGGCAGAGAGCGCCTGGATGCTCCTGGGGCCCCTGGGCGTTCTCGTGGTCGCCCTCGGGCTGGCGGCGTTGCTCGCGCTCCTGGGGCTGATGGGGCTCTCGCCCAGCCCGCTGACCTGGTATCTCGCGCGCGCCTCGGGCCTGACGCTCTACCTCCTGCTCTGGCTCTCGCTCGTCAGCGGTTTGGGACTCACGACCAGGCTACTCGACCTCCTCGGGGGTCGGCGCGTGGTCTGGGATCTCCACCGCCTGGCGACTGAGCTTGCCTATAGCTTCCTGGCCCTGCACGTCCTCTCGCTCGCCGCCGACCCGTCAGTGCCGCTGGGGGCCACCGGTGTTCTCCTGGTGTCTCAGACGAGCGTCCGCCAGCCGTGGACGGATATCGGGATCGTCACTGCGTACGGCTTTACCGTCGTAGCGGCCAGTTTCAGCCTGCGCCGCCTCATCGGGAACCGCATCTGGCGAGCGCTCCACTACGCGACGTTCCCTCTCTGGGTCACCGCGTTGCTCCACGGCCTCGGCGCCGGCACCGATACCGGTAGGCCGTGGGCTATACTTCTGTACGTCACGACAGCCGCTGTCGCCGCCCTGATGACGGCCTCGCGGCTGGCACGATCGATTCGCCCCTGGCAACAGTGGAGCGAGCAGTCGAAGGCGGCGTCTGGCCCGGTGGTGGCGGACGTGTGTGTTTCGGGTGTGGGTAGGCGTGATGCGAGTACTGGTGGTGGAAGATGAGGCTCGCCTGGCCGATCTGATCGCGCGTGTCCTGGAACGGGAGCGGTACGAGGTCGACATCGCTCACGATGGCGATGCGGGGCTGGAGCGGGCGTTGAGCGGCCGCTACGACGCGATCGTACTGGATCGGATGCTCCCGGGTGTGGATGGACTGGTGGTGTGCCGGCGCCTGCGATCTGCTGGCGTCCACACCCCCGTCTTGATCTTGAGTGCCCGCCGGGAGCTGGACGAGCGCGTCGAGGGGCTGGACGCGGGGGCCGACGACTACCTCGGCAAACCGTTCGCCTTCACCGAGTTGTTGGCGCGCATCCGGGCGCTGACGCGGCGTGGCGATCGCCCGGTGTTGCCCGCCGTGCTCAGAGCCGGTGACCTCACGCTCGACCCACGGATGCACCGGGTCGAGCGCGCCGGCCGGGAGATCGCGCTGAGCCAGCGCGAGTTCGCTCTGCTCGAATACCTGATGCGCAACGCTGGTCAGGTGCTGACGCGCGAGCAGATCCGGGAGCGGATCTGGGGGCCGGCAGCCGAGCCCGAGAGTAACATCGTGGACCTCTATATCCACTACCTGCGAAAGAAGCTCGACGACGACCGCTCGGAGTCGCTCATCCGGACGGTGCGGGGCGTCGGCTACATGCTGCGCGCCTAGGTGAAGCAGCGATGTTCACCAACATCGGTCGCCGCCTGGCACTGCTCAATGCGCTGGTGGTGATCGCTGTCATCGCCCTCGCTGGGCTGGTGACCTACCTGGCACTGCGCCAGAGCCTCGACGCCGAGGTCGACGAGGCGCTGCGTCTCCGCGTCGAGCAGGTGGCGCGAGCATGGGAGGAGCGTTCCTTCGCGGAGCCACTCGTGCCTGCCGGGCAGCGCGAGGACGACGAGCGCGAGGAGCGCGGGGAAGAGATCCTGCGCGAGGGGGACACGATCGTGCTCGTCGTCGACTCCGCCGGGCGCGTGGTCTCGAACCCGCGTGGCATCGCGCTCGCGGGGATCCCAATTCGACCCGGCATCGAGCGGGCACTGGGCGGCGAGGACGATCGTCGCACCGTGGAGATCGCTGGCGTCGGCGCTATGCGCGTGCTCACGGTACCGGTTCGGCACGACGGAGAGGTGGTCGGCGCCGTCCAGGCGCTGCGCAGCCTGCGCGAGCACCAGCGCGAGCTCGAGCTCGTCCAGTGGATGACGCTACTGGGCGTGGGACTCGGCGCCGTCGTGGCCGTGCCGGCCGGCCTCTTCCTGGCGCACCACGCGATGCGGCCGATCAACGCGGCCTTCGAGCGACAGCGGGCATTCGTCGCCGATGCCTCGCACGAGCTGCGGACGCCGCTGACGCTGATCCGCGCGAGCGCCGAGTTCGCCCTGCAAGACCCGTCGCTGCCGGTCGCGGAAGTCCAGGGGGAGCTGGCGGCGATCCTCGAGGAGGTCGACCGGACAGACCGGCTGGTCGATGACCTGCTGGTGCTGGCCAGGCTCGATACCGGGCAGTTGCCACTGCGACGCGCTCCCCACGATCTCGGTAAGCTCGTGGCTCGAGCCGCTCAGGGTATGCGCCCCCTCGCTCTGGAGCGGGGGCTCGTGCTCGAGGTACGCAACGCCGATCGCTGTGGGGTCATCGTCGACGATGACCGCATCATCCAGGTCGTGCGCATCCTGGTCGATAACGCGATCAAACATACCCCAGCAGGTGGGCGGGTGGAGATCGCGACCGAGTGCGTGGGGAACGAGGCGAGGATCACTGTCCGTGACACCGGGGTGGGTATCTCGCCGGAGCACGTGCCGCGCGTGTTCGACCGGTTCTATCGGGTCGACACCGCGCGGAGCCGGGCCGACGGCGGAACCGGGCTGGGGCTCGCGATCGCCAAGGCGATCGTGGAGGCGCACGGCGGCCGTATCTGGCTGCAGAGCCGCGTGGGCGAGGGGACGACGGTGACCGTCGCTTTGCCGGCGAGCGGTCGCGCGGCGACCGGCGACGAGGCGGACACAGGGGGCTAAACAGGAGCCGCTACCCGCTCGGCCCGGCGCCGGGCCGGCCGTCGCCCGCGATGGCCCGGAAGTGCTCCATCGTCAGGCAGCCGGTAGGACAGCGGTCGACGCATCGACCGCAGCGGATGCAGCGTTCCTCGTCGAGGATCAGCGCGACCGGGTGTGGCTTGAACTCCTCCTCTACCGAGCGCGGTAGCGCCGGATCGTTGTCGATCGCGCCGATCCGGCTCAGCGTGACCATCTCGATGCAGCCCTGCGGGCAGGCTTCCACGCAGCCGTTGCAGAGGATGCAGCGGGTGCCGTCGATGAAGATGTTGAGCTGGCATTGCAGGCAGCGCCTGGCCTCGGCCTCGGCGCTCGCCGGTGAGAGCGGAAGCTCGACCTCCGGCGCCGGAAGCGGGGACGTGCCGATACCGCGTTCGCGAAGCGGCCGGGACGGTACTGCTTGCCGCTGGATCTGGAGATACGGATCGCCGCGACAGAGACGCCGGTTCGGCGTCGCCGGTGTCCAGTCCGCGACTCCCTCGGCCAGCAGCCTGCGGAGCACACGCGGCTCCGGTGGACAGACAGGCACGAGCTCGATCTCGGTGGCGGGCTCGGGCGCGGGCGCCGGCCTCAGCGCGGCGTCGATCGAGCGCGCCGCGCGTTTGCCGTCGGCGATGGCCGAGATGACGTTACGCGGGCCGGCGACGTAGTCGCCGGTAGCCCAGACCTTGGGATGATCCGTTCGAAATCGCTCGTCGACCTGAGGGGCACCGAGACGGTCGACGTGCTGGAAGAGGCCGCTCTGCCCCAGGGAGCGGTCGGGCCGCTGGCCGATGGCGACGATCACCCGGTCGCAGGGCACGACGAGCGTGCTGCCCGGCACCGGCTCGATCCGTCGCCGTCCGGCCTCGTCCGGATCGCCGAGCCGGTTACGCACGAACTCGACGTGGGTTACCCGGCCGGCTCGGCCGGTGATCCGGACTGGCGTGACCATGAAGAGCACCTCCACACCCTCGCGCTCGGCTTCCGCGATCTCGTCCTGGCTCACCGGCATGTCATCTCGCCCTCGCCGGTAGGCCAGGATCGAGCGGACGGCCCCGAGGCGCAGCGCCGAGCGGGCGCAGTCGAGCGAGACGTACCCGCCACCGATGGTCAGCACGCGCTCCCCGGCGAGCATGCCCTGTGACCCGTAGAGGTTCACCCGCTCCAGGAAGCGCAGGCCGCTCACTACTCCCTCTAGCTCCTCACCGGGAATACCGAGAGTCGTGGGCTGCTGGCAGCCAGCGGCGAGCAACACGGCGTCGAAGCGGTCGACTAGCTCCTCGAGGGACACATCGCGTCCCACCTCGACGTCGTACCGGATTTCGACGCCGAGGTCGGTGATGAGCCCTACCTCGCTGCGGAGAACGTCGCGGGGCAGCCGCCACTCGGGCACCCCGACCCAGAGCATGCCCCCGGGTACGGGATAGCGTTCGAGGATCGTCACCTGGTGGCCCCGGCGGGCGAGTTCTCGCGCCGCGGCCAGGCCGCTCGGCCCGGCGCCGACGATGGCGACGCGTTTGCCCGTCGGCGGTGCCACCGGCTCGACGCGTGCCGGGCCGCCGTAGTCCGCAGCGACGCGCTTCAGCGCGCAGATCGCGACTGGGGCGTCGACGACCCGGCGCCGGCAGGCGTCTTCGCAGGGACGTGCGCAGATGCGGCCCAGGCACGCCGGCAGCACGTTGGCCTCCCGGTTGACCTCGTAGCTGTCGCGGTAGCGGCCGTCGGCCAGGAGCGCGATGTAACGCGGCACGTCGGTGCAGGCCGGACAGGCAGCTTGACAGGGGATGTTGTCTCGGAACCAGCGCAGGTCGCCGGTATGTACCGCCAGAGGTGGGCCGGAACGCCGTGCCTGAGCCGGAACGAAACCGGCTCGCACGACTGCCAGCAACCTGGTTCGACGTTCGCGCACTCGACGTTGTCCCCTCGTCCCGTCGCATTCGCCGCGGTGTCGAGTCTAGAGACCGTCGATTGGACGGCGATTAGAGGGGAGTCGCCACTGACCAGGCGCCCGAGGCGCAGTGTCTCGCCCTGCCTGGCTACCCCAGGGCAGGACTTCCACGGATGGGATATGAGAGCGCGTAGCTAATAGGCGAGCCGGCGCAGCCCGGCAGCGAGCACCCTGATCCCCGCGACTGCGTCGTCGGTGGTGGTGAACTCGGCCGGGGTGTGGCTGCGGCCACCGACGCTGCGGACGAACACCATCGCGACCCGGGCAATATGCGCCATCCGCTGGGCGTCGTGTACAGCCCCGCTCGGCATGGTCGTTGCCGGGATTCCCTGCTCGGCAGCGGCCTCGACGAGGAGCCGGACGAGTTCCGGGTCGGAGGAACAGGGCGGATGACTCGTCGTGATCTGCCAGCTCGTCGCGCGGCCGTGGCGAGAGGCGATCGTCCGCAGCGTCTGCTCGTGGGCGGCGCAGAGGTCGGCCAGCCTGGCTGAGTCGGGGTGCCGGACGTCGATGGTGAAGCTGACCTTCTCCGGGATGATCGCCGGGAAGTTGGGCTGCACCAGCACCCGGCCGACTGTGGTCACCGCTGGCCGACCGATCTCTCGCGCCCGAGCGATGACGGCCGAAATCATCTCGGCGGCGGCCAGCATCGGATCCTGGCGCAGATCCATCGGCATGGCGCCCGCATGATCAGCACGCCCGCGAACCTCGACCAGGTAGTGGCGGATGCCGGGGAAGCCGGTCACGACCGCGATGGGGAGACCCTGCTGCTCGAGGATCGGCCCCTGCTCGACGTGCAGCTCGATGAAGACCTCGATGTCGTCACGAGCGGCCTGAGGGATGCGTCCGGGGTCGAGCCCGACCGCGCGCATGGCGTCAGCGATGGTCACGCCGTCGTAGTCGCGGAGGGTCTCGGGCTCCTCTGGGCCGATGAGGCCGGTCACTGCGCGAGAGCCCCAGAAGTTGGTGGCTGGAAAGCGGCTCGATTCCTCCTCGCAGAAGGAGACGAGCTCGAGGGTGCGTCGCGGCGTACCGAACTGCTCGCGGAGCGTCCGGAGGGCGACCAGGCCGGCGATGACGCCGAGCGCGCCGTCGAAGCGCCCGCCGGGTGCCTGGGAGTCGATGTGCGACCCGGTGACGATGCTCGGCCCATCCTCCCTCCCTTGGAGGCGGGCCCACACGTTGCCGACTGCATCCTGCCAGGTATGCAGCCCGGCCTCTTCGGCCCAGCGCATCACCTGCTGCTGGGCACCGGCCCATTCCGGCGTGTAGACCTTGCGCACAACGCCCGTCTCGCCCCAGGCTCCGTAGCGCGCCAGGTCGTGGATCATCCGCTCGACGAGTTCGTGATCGATCGCTACCTGCACGGCCATCAGCGCCCTCCCACGCATCTCGAGGCCCGCGCGCTCATTGTGCGTTGGGAGGAGTTTCTCTGTCGAGGTGTCCGGAGCGGTGAAGCTGGCTAGGCTTCGCGCGGCGGGTGGGCGGTGGGCTGATAGGGATCGAAAATAGCGGGTCGTACCCGCTGCCGGTGGCTGCCTCGCCGGGTGATACCAGAGTGTCCGGGATCTTGCGCGCAGCGCGCTCTGCGTCCACCTATGGTTTCCACTGGTAGGCCGGGTGGGAATCGAACCCACAACCCGCGGATTAAAAGTCCGCTGCTCTGCCTGTTGAGCTACCGGCCCTCGCGCCATCCTGCGCCGGTCTTCTTGATAATTGTACCAGCACTCCGCTCTCCTTTTCCTCTCGCCCACCAGGGGAACGACGCCGCGATCTCTGACCCCACACGGGGTAGACTCATGGCAGCAGTGGGGGAAGGGCAGTAACAATGGCGATCGATGAAGCGACCGCGCTGCGGCTGGCTGGCCAGGCAGTCGATCAGGCCGGCGGTTCACGTTATGTCTACAACAGCCCGCGGCATCCCTTCGCGCTGGATGCGGTGCGCGCGTTCGAGATCGAGGGATATCGGGTCGTCGTCCGCTTCGGCGAGATCAGCAGTCCGGCGATCGTCGAGGTCGAGGGCTGGGTCTTCGAGATCCAGGAGGACGGGTTGGTCACACTCTTCGGGCCGCCCCGGTGATGGCCAGTCCGTGATAGTGCAGCAGTGCGCTGGCCCTGGCGGTGCGACCGCCGTTGCTGCCCACCCGGATGATCGGACAGGGTTCAGGTGGAGGTACGGGAGGTGCCCGAGAGCCTGATCGGCCGGCTGGCGCTCGGCCTGCTCCTCAGCGCGGCGATCGGCGGCATCGGGGTCTGGCGCCAGGCGTTGACCTGGGGCGGCACAGCCGGCGCAGTGGTAGTCGGCACGCTCATCTTCGCGTTCGGTGGGCTGGCCTGGGCTATCCCGATGGTCGGCTTCTTCGTCGCCGGCAGCGTCCTTTCGGCCCTGGGGCGCGAGCGGAAGCGGGCACTGGCCGCCGTTGCGGCCAAGGGCGCCCGGCGCGACCTCGTTCAGGTGCTGGCCAACGGCGGGGCCGCGACTGTGCTCGCGCTGGCCGCCGGCTCGACTGGCAAAGCGACGCTCCTCTTCCCTGCCTATCTGGGCGTGCTCGCCGCGGTGACAGCCGATACCTGGTCGACCGAGATCGGCGGACTGAGCCGTCACCCGCCGCGGCTGGTAACGACGCTGGCCGTCGTGCCGCCGGGAACCTCCGGCGGGGTCACGCCGCTGGGTCTGCTCGCCGCAGGCGCTGGTGGACTCTGCATCGGCGCGATCGGCTGGCTCTCGCTCCTGCTGGATGCCGAACCGGCCGGATTAAAGCCAGTTCACGTGCTGGCGCTCGGCGCGCTGGCCGGGCTGGCTGGATCACTCGTCGATAGCCTGCTCGGCGCGACAGTGCAGGAGGTGCGCTGGTGCCCGGTCTGCCGCTTCGCGACCGAGGCGGCGATCCATCGCTGCGGGGCGCCGTCGGTGCCTCACCGCGGCTGGCCGGGGCTGAACAACGATGCGGTCAACTTCCTCGCCTCGCTGATCGGCATCCCGGCCGGCGTCCTGGTCGTGGCGCTCGCTTGACCGGCCCGCAGCGCTCGCCCCGTCATTCCCTCTGCCGCGGTGCCGCCGATGACCGGGCTCGATCAGGCACCCAGGAGCAGGCCAAAGCCTCGTCCACCGGCTGGCTCGATGCTCGAGTGTGCTGGACCGCCGAGGCCCCCTTCGGCCCGGAAAGCGCCTGAGGCCGTTTTCCAGGTGATGCGGCCGTCTACCCCCTCCGGTCGGCAGGGACAACCGCGCATTCGTCCCACTACCCTGGGCTTCGACGATCCTCTAGACGATCTCGGCTGCCTGGGACGTACGCGGTGCTCGGAGCTCTCCGATCTCCACCTCAGCGACCCCGAGGGCTGAGCGCTAGCTCAGGTCGGCCAGAGCGGCGTCCGGCTCCTTGCGCAGGCCGAGGAAGACCGGCGTATCGAGCTGGGTGTAGCGGCGCACCTCGGCGGCGCGCAGCCGCTGCACCATCGTCACCAGGGTGGCAACGTCGTCGTCCTCCAGCGCGACGATGAACTCCTGATCCTGCACCCCGAAGGAGTTCACCGTGTTGGTGAGGACGCTCGGGAACTCGTCGCCGAGCCGCCCGTGCTCGACCATCAACTCGCGCCGGCGCTCGAATGGCAGCAGGTACCACTCCGGTGTCTTGGTGAAGGGATAGACGCTCAGGTACCGCTTGGGTGGGATGCCGCGCAGGAACGCTGGTCCGTGGGTGGGGTCGTACTGCGAGGTACCGGCGACGCCCAGGTAGGCATAGCGCATCTCCATCGCCTGGCCTAGCGGCGTCCGGTTGAGCGCGACGGCCAATCGCTGCAGGCGCTCGGGATCATTGGCTATCAGCCAGAGGATCAGGTCGACATCGGCCCGGAAGCCGATGGTGGAGTAGGCTCCTCGCAGGCGCACATCCTCGGTGTCGCCGAGCACCCGCAGGAACCGCTCCCGTGCCGCTGCCTGGGCCTCCGGCGAGAGCTCTCGCCAGCGCGGCGTCACCTTGTAGAGCCAGAAGGCCGTATAGGCCTGCTGTCCGCTCATCTTTTCCATGCTCCCCCATCGTTTAGCCAGCGGGGGGATCGTCTCCCTCCCGGCGCAGATTATGCCACCGGCCCGGTCGTCGCCTCCGCCACCGGCGCCTCTGGCCCGGCGACGACAATGGCCATGCGCTCAGGATTCAGGTAGCGCCGGGCCACCTCCTGGATCTGCTCGGCTGTGATGCTCCCGATGAGGTTCGGCAGGCGGTCGACGTAGTCCAGCCCGAGGTCGTAGAAGGCGAGGTCGAGCGCCAACGAGGCGATCGCGCCGCTGGTCTCCAGCCCGAGCGGCAAGCTGCCGAGCAGGTACGTCCGCGCGTCGCTGAGCTCGCGGGGGTCGACCGCTTCCTCGCGCAGCCGGATTACCTCCGCGATGATCTGGTCGATCGCCCGTTCGATATTGACCGGATTGACACCAGCGTAGGCCATCCAGAGACCGGGGCCGATGCCAGCTTCGAGCGTGCTGCTCGCGTAGTAGGCCAGCCCGAGCCGCTCGCGGACGCTCGCCCCCAGACGACCCATCATGCCGAGCCGGCCGAGGACGATGTTGGCCAGGCGCAAAGCCTCGTAGTCGGGATGACGGCGGGGGACGGTGGGCAGCCCGAGGGCGATGTCGGCCTGGCTCTTGCTGGGCAGGGTCTCCTGGCGCCGGATTCGGCCCGGCGGCGGCTCGACCGGCGGGATAGCCAGCTCCGGTGCCTCGCCGGGCTCCCAGCCAGCGAAAGCGGTTTCGATGTGCTTCCAAGCTTCCTCGACCGGAACCCCACCGGCGACGGCGAGATACGCTCGCTCGGGCCGGTAGAAGCGGCGGTGGAAATCGAGCAGTTCCTCGCGTGTGCACTCGTGCAAGCGCTCCTCGCTGCCCAGTACCCGGTGGTGGTACGGGTGTCCGGGCGGGTACAGCACGCTGCGCAACGTGTAGTCAGCCTGGGCACGGGTGCTGTTGAGCGCCTGGCGTAGGGCGGTGAGCGCTTGGGCACGCACGCGCTCCAGCTCGTCTTCGGGGAAGGTCGGCCGCAAGGCTACCTCGGCCATCAGCTCGACGACGCGTGGCAGGTCGTCGCGCAGGCAGGTCGCGCTGATATCGACAGCATCGCGCCCCACGCCGACGGAGAGGGCGGCGCCGAGCGCGTCGAGTTCCTCGTTGAGCGCGTCGAAGCTTCGGAGATCGGTGCCGTGAGCCAGCATCTGACCGGTGAGGTAGGCAGTACCCGGGCGCTCGACATCGCGCGCGGCGCCCGCCGGCACGCGCAGGGTCACCGCTGCGACCTGGCTGGTCGGGTCATGGTGGCCGAGCAGGGTTAAGCCGTTCGTCAACCTGGACTGCTCGAACGTGAGGCTCACCCGGGGATACGTGACAGATTCGGACTCAGGGTCGAGCAAGAATTGCGGGTGAGCGGCCAGCCGCTCGGCTCGCGGTGCGGCTGTCGCAGCCGGCCCGGTCGGCTCCAGCCAGCCGACGGTGCGCCGCTCCGGCACCAGATAGGTATTGGCTACCCGCAGCAGTTCGTCCGGCGTGACGCTCGCGAGCTCGTCGAGTAGCCTGTCCGGATCGAGCTCCAGCTCGACGGTATGCACCATGCCGAGGAAGTAGCCCAGCGGGGTGACCTGCTCGTGGGCCTGTGCGAACTGCGCGCGGAGCTGGCGGATGGCCCGGGCCAGCTCGTCTGGCGGAACCGGTTCCTCCCGTAGCCGCGCCAGCTCCCGCTCGACGATGGCCTCGACCTGAGCGGGGTCGGCTGTCGGCGTGAGGGTGGCCGAGACAGTGAACAGATACGGGTCGATGGTGAGGGCGAAACTGGACGCCGCACTGCTGCAGAGGCCGCTTGAGACCAGCGCGCGGTAGAGTCGCGAGCTCCGCCCCATCCCTCCCCCGCCGAAGCTAACGGGCTTAGCACCGGAAAGGACGGTGTCGAGGACGACGAGTGCCGTGACGTCGGGGCTGCTGGCTGGGGGCGCGTGCCAGGCCATGAGCAGCGCTGGCGTCGGCGCTGGCCGGCGCACGGTGATCCGTCGTTCCCCCCACTGTTGGGGCTCGCGGACGCGCACTGGCGGCGGCTCGGCGCCAGCAGGGATGCCGCTAAAGAAGTGTGCGACCGACTGGAGCATCTGCTCGGCGTCGAAGTCGCCGACGAGCACCAGGGTCGCGTTGTTGGGGGCATAGAAGGTACGGTAGTGCCGGTAGAGCTCCTCGCGGGTGATGGCCAGCAGATCCTCGCGGTGGCCGATCACCGGCTGGCCGTACGGGTGTGCGCGGAAGGCGGCGGCCAGCACCTCCTCTCGCAGGAAGTAGGCGGGCTGGTTCTCGTTGCCCTCGCGCTCGGAGAGGATGACGGTGCGCTCGCGCTCGACCTCGGCCGGGTCGAAGACGGCGTTCTGCATCCGGTCGGCCTCGATGTCGAGCGCCAGCCGGACGGCGGTATTCGGCAGGGTCTCGAAGTAGGCGGTGTAATCGATCCAGGTGAAGCCGTTGAGCGTGCCGCCCCAGCGGTTGACCTCGCGGAAGATACTGCCTGGCGGGAATCGTGGCGTGCCCTTGAAGAGCATGTGCTCTACCCAGTGCGAGATGCCGGTGAGGCCGGGCGGTTCGTTGCGGGAGCCGACGCGGTACCAGACCCAGCAGGACACGACCGGAACCCGGTGTAGCTCCCGCAGGATCACGGTGAGGCCGTTATCGAGCCGTGCGGTGATGGTGGTCGGACTGGCCATGCGAGCGATCCTTCCGAGCGAGCAGGCCGCTGGGCCGCCGGCCTCGATGATGCCAGGGGGCTCACTTGAGTGCCAGTAGCCGGAGCGAGCGGGTGCTCGGCGGCCGTGAGCGCCAGCCAGCGGTAAGCCAGCGCTGGTAAGCGCGCCGTCGCGACATATCCCTCACACTAACAACGAGCAACCACCGGCCCCCACATGCCCACCACGGTCAGCTTGCCACCACTTCTAGCTTGCTCGGAGCAGTCGCCGCAGCACGTACTGCAGGATACCGCCGTGCCGGTAGTACTCGACCTCCGTCGGGCTGTCTACGCGCGCGATGACCTGGAACTCGACGGTCGAGCCGTCCGGTCGGGCCGCGCGCACAGTGAGCAGCTGGCCCGGCTCGAGACCATCGGCCACACCGAGCACGTCATAGACCTCATGCCCGGTCAACCCCAGAGTCTCGGCGTTTTCGCCCGGTAGGAACTGGAGCGGCAGGATACCCATCCCCACCAGGTTGCTCCGGTGGATCCGCTCGTAGCTTTCAGCGATCGTCGCCCGCACGCCGAGCAGCATCGGCCCCTTAGCGGCCCAGTCTCGCGAGCTGCCGCTCCCGTACTCTTTCCCGGCCAGTACCAGGAGCGGGACACCCTCGGCCTGGTAGCGAGTCGAGGCCTCGTACACGGTGACCAGTTCGCCGCTCGGGAAGTGGGTCGTCCACCAGCCCTCGCGTCCCCCTGCTAGCCGGTTGCGCAGGCGGATATTGGCGAAGGTTCCGCGTACCATCACCTCGTGGTTGCCTCGCCGGGCACCGTAACTGTTGAAGTCCTTCGGCTCCACCCCGCGAGCGATCAGGTACTGGCCGGCCGGGCTGCTGGCCGGGATCGAGCCGGCCGGCGAGATGTGGTCAGTCGTCACCGAGTCGCCCAGCACCGCCAGCACGCGGGCACTCCGGATGTCGGCCAGCGGCGGCGGCTCCAGCGGCAAATCCTTGAAGAAGGGCGGTTCCTGGATATAGGTCGACTCAGGATCCCACTCGTACAGGTCACCTTCCGGTACCGGCAGCGAGCGCCACTGGTCGTCACCGGCGAAGACGTCGCGATAGCGCTCGACGAAGAGCTCCGGCCCGATCGCCTTTTCCATCGCCTCGCGGATCTCCTGCGGAGTGGGCCAGATCTCCCACAGGTAGACCGGCTCGCCATTCGGGTCGTAGCCGACCGGCTCGGTGGTGAGGTCGATGTCCATCCGCCCGGCGATGGCGTAGGCGACCACCAGCGGCGGCGAGGCGAGGTAGCTGGCCCGCACCTGCGGGTGGATGCGGCCTTCGAAGTTACGGTTACCGCTCAGCACGGAGACCACCACGAGCTCGTGCTCCTGTACCGCCTGAGCGATCGGGGCCGGCAGGGGGCCGCTGTTGCCGATGCAGGTGGTGCACCCATAGCCGACGAGGTGGAAGCGCAGCGCCTCCAGGTACGGCAGCAACCCCGCCCGCTCGAGGTAGGCGGTTACCACCCCGGAGCCCGGCGCCAGGCTGGTCTTTACCCCCGGGCTTACGTCCAGCCCTCGCTCGACCGCCTTCTTTGCGAGGATACCGGCGCCGAGCATCACCTCGGGGTTCGAGGTGTTGGTACAGCTCGTGATCGCCGCGATCACCACCGAACCATGACGCAGCTCCACATGCCGCCCGTCGAGCCGCACGTCCACGACTTTCGGCCGGGGATCGACCGGTACCACTGCTGCGCTGGGCTCCTCTTCTTCGTTGACGGTGCCTCCCTCCCAGTCGAAGCGCTGCTCCTCGGCTGCTGCCGGCAGCGGCTCGGGGAACTGGTCGGGGAACGCAGCCCGCAAGCTCTGGCGCACCTCGGAAAGCCGAACCCGATCCTGCGGACGCCGTGGCCCGGCCAGGCTCGGTTCCAGCGTCGACAGGTCGAGCTCCACCACCTGGTCGAAGAGCGGCTCGGCGCCCTCATCGCTACGGAAGAGCCCTTGCTCCTTAGCGTATGCTTCGACGAGCTGCACCTGCGCCTGGCTGCGGCCGGTGAGGCGCAGGTAGCCCAGCGTCTCCTCGTCGATGGGGAACATGACGGCCGTGGCGCCCATCTCCGGCGCCATATTGGAGATGGGCGCCCGATAGGGCAGGCTGAGGTATCGGATCCCGGGGCCGAAGA
>JADBJL010000039.1 GCA_014874455.1 Thermomicrobiaceae bacterium | reverse complement strand
CCGACGTGCGGGTCCTCCAGGGGGTGGCCGGTGTTGTGCTGCGCTTCACCAACAACGAGGGCAACCTGAGTTTCTACCTCTGCTACATTACCAGCGAGGCGACATACGGTTGCGGTGTCTTCGTCGACAGCCAGTACACCTCCCTCGTCGAGCCGACGCCCTCCGACCTGCTTTATCCTGGCGACTTCAACACGCTGGTCATGTCAGCGATCGGCAACCGGATCACGTTCGCGATCAACGGCACGGAGGTAGCCGTCTTCGACGACAGTAGCGTCGCGCGTGGCATCCCCGGGGTCTACGCCGAGGGGTTCTCGGACGTGCCCGGCCAGGCCTCCTTCGACAACGTGAGCATGGAGATCGCGCCGTAGCGGGGCGAGGTCAGAGCAGGCGGCGTTGGGCGAGTTCGGCGAACTCGTAGTCGCGCCAGACGGGGATGCCGCAATAGCGCTCCCCCTCCGGGCAGGCCGGGCGCATGCCGGCCTCGCTGCGCAGGACGCAGGGCGGCCTGGCGACGTAGCGACCGATCTCTGGCAGCACGCGCGCGACCTGCTCCGTCTCCTGCCGCGCGGTCTCGAAGATCTCCCGCTGGGCGTTGTAGCAGAGCCGCTTCACCCACTTCCAGAAGTAGGTGAGGAGTGTCCCCGACTCGTAGAAGCGGACGCGGTGGCTGTTGGGCAGCAGGTAGAGCACCTGCTCCGCTGGCACGCCCGCGTCCAGCAGCCGGTTCTTGGCGTCCCAGAGCGCCTGGATGGTCGCCAGGTACTCGTCGAGCGCCGCTGGCACCCGGGCGATGTCGGCCGGGATGATCACGTCCGGCTCCTGCCGGAGATGGGCGGTCAAGACCGGCCCGGAGGAGATCGTGCCGCGATGGCGCTGGTTCTGGGCGTCCTCGGCGCCGCTGATCCGTTTCTGGAAGGTGAAGGGGACGTGGGCCATCGTCTGCATCAGCTTGGAGTGCATGGCCAGGAAGAGGGGATGACCCAGGTAGCGGTTGCGGGCCGGATCGAGCACCATGGCGATGGCCTCGCGGTCGGGCAGTTCCTCGCGGGTGCGGCCGAGCACTGCCCGCACGGCATCGGCCATCAGCCGCTCCGAGTCGGGGTTGTAACTGACCAGCTTCGAGTCGTAGCCAGCGAGCGCCTGGTCGAACTCGCGGAAGAAGGCCTCGGTCGCCGGCCGCTGCAGGGTCTCCCGGAACTGTGCAAGTACCTGGTACTCGAGCGTGTCCTCGCCGGCCAGCACCTGAAGGTCGAGCGGGTGCCCGGGCGCGCCGAGGAAGTACGGGTCGACCTTCAGCACCTCCTCGACCATCCGGTTGACCAGGTAGCGAACCTCGGCCGGCGCGTCGAGCTGGTTGGCCAGCACGTAGTAGCGCAGCAGCGTCAGCCCGTTGATGGTGTGGTAGAGGTGCGCTGGCGTGGCCAGCGGGAGCACGTAGCGGGCCACTTCCTGGGCCCGCCGCTGCACGGCCGTGCGCAGCTTCTGGGCAGCCTCGGGGCTGCGCGCCCGCGCGCGTGCCGGGAAGACCTGCGCGTAGCGGGCGGTAATGTCCGGGATCAGCAGCTCGGTCAGGCGGCGGTAGCCGGCCAGGGCCAGCTCGATGGCATTCCGGTAGACCTCGAGCAAGGGCTCGGGCAGGTCGGGCGTGACCATCGTCTTGCCCGAGACCTCGCGGTAGCGCTGCGAGACCTGCTCCGAGTTGTAGAAGGGGTGGTGGTGGAAGAACGACCAGATCGCCAGGCGCGAGACGCCGTCGAGCACGAAGACGAAGTTGGCGTGCTGGAAGGTGGTGTGGTGCCCGGCCTCGAAGAGGTCGGCGTAGAGACGGTAAGCGCGGCGGCGGCGCACCGGCCGGCTCTCGTCTCCCGCCTCGTCCCGCGACTCATCGAGCAGCTCGAGCACATTCTCGACCCTGGCCGGCCGGGGCCCGTAGCACGACCAGGCGGCCGCGATGGTGAGCGCGAACGGGTGGGAGGCCGACTCTGTGGTAAGGAGCCGGACTTTCGGCGGCTCGGAACGGAAGGGGTATGCGGTCTCCATAACCATCCTCCGCGCTCGTGATGCCGGTAGCCTGCTACCCGCGGTAGCCGCGCTGCGCACGCTCAAGTATGGCAAAGGTGTACGTACAGGTACAAGGGCCGGGAGTCTGGCTCACTCGGCCCGGTCTTCCAGCACCGCGCTCGTCACTGTGGCCAACCAGAGGAGAGATCGTGCTGGCTGAGCAGCTTCTCCACGATAGCAGTGGCGCGCTCCAGCTTCCACACATCGGGGGCTGCACCTCGGGAGCGCCGGTGAAGACCAGCGGGAGAAGCGACGGCCCCTCCGGGGGAGGCGATGCGCAAACGGACTGCTTGCGACCGCAGCAGTCCTTGTATTCCTTGCCGCTGTCGCAGGAACACGGAGCGTTCCAATCGATCTTCGACATGACATCCCCTCGGTTTGCCGTTGAGAGGCCTGGTGACCGGCACGAGCATACGCCACAATTCGAGCGAGAGCACGGCCGTGTGTGGGCCGCAGATCGGTGAGAGCACGTGGTCGTTCTGCTGAAGGAAAGACCACATCGCCCGATGTTGGGAGAAGAGCGATGGGGCAGCCGCTGACACCCGAGGCGCTGGTCTACGCCTGGAAGCAGCCGGGCGATCCGCAGATCTCCCCTGATGGCAGCCGGATCGTCTATACGCTGGCCGAGGTCGACCCGAAGACGAAGAAGGTAAGTTCGCACCTGTGGCTGTGCCGGGTCGACGGCAGCGAGCCACATCGGCTGACCTGGAGCGGCCAGCGCAACAGCGGCGCCCGCTGGTCGCCCGATGGCCGCTCCATCGCTTTCGTCTCCGATCGGGTCGAAAAGAGCGGCGTCTTCGTCCTGCCGCTGGAAGAGGGCGGCGAGGCGCAGGAGGTCACCCGTCACCGCCAATCGGTCAGCGGCCTGGCCTGGTCACCGGACGGCCGGCAGCTCGCCTACGTGACCACGTTCGACCCGGAGAATCCGAACGAGGACGAGTTGCCGCAAGACGCGCCGCCGCGGGTGCGGGTCACCCGACGGATCGACTACAAGCAGGACGGCCGCGGTTACCTGGGCGACGCCCGGCAGCAGGTCTTCGTCGTAGACGTCGAGAGCGGTGAGCGGCGGCGGCTCACCGACGTGCCGCTGGATCACGAGCTACCGCAGTGGTCGCCGGACGGCCGCTGGATCGCGGTGCGGCGGCTCCGCCTCAACGGGATGTTCTCCCAGCTCGTCCTGATCCCGGTCGAGGGCGGCGAGCCGCGGGTGGTAGGCCCGGAGACGGGCGTGATCGGCGCCTGGGCCTGGTCGCCCGGCGGTGACCGGATCCTCTACGCCGGTGACCTCGAGAAGTCCTGGCACCACGACCTCTTCCTGTACGACCTCGCGAGCGACACCTCCCTCCGGCTGACCGACGACCTCCCCTATCTCGTCGAGGTCTACGCGTCCTCGCAGCCGGTCTGGCTCGACGACGAACGCGTGCTGTTCCACGCCTTCCGTGCCGGGGCGAGCGGCCTCTACCAGATCGACGTGACCACCCGGGCAGTCGAGCAACTCGAGTACGGGCCGTCCCTGCGCAGCGGCCTGAGTGCGGATCGCGCAGTTCGATACGTCGTCCAGTCCTTCAGCAGCCTGGAGGCGGGGGACGAGATCTCGGTCTTCGACCGGGCGACTGGAGAGCTGCGCCTCGTCACGAGCTGGAACCGCGCGCTGCTTGAGGAGCGTCCGCCGGCGCGCTGGGAGCGCTTCGAGGTGCGCCGCGACGAGTTCGCGATCGAAGCCTGGCTCCTGTTCCCTCCGAACTTCGACCCGGCGAAGCGCTACCCGCTCGTGCTGGCGATCCACGGCGGGCCGAATTCGTTCTATGGGTATGGCTTCGACCCGACACGCGAGCTGCTGGCGACCAACGGCTTCCTGGTGGTCTATGCCAACCCGCGCGGCTCGACCAGCTACGGGCGACGCTTTACCCAGCAGGTGACGCGGGACTGGGGCGGCCAGGACTATCTCGACCTGATGGCCGTCGTCGACCGGGTGCTCGAACGGCCCTACGTCGATCCCGATCGGCTCGGCGTGTGGGGCTACAGCTACGGCGGCTACATGACCGCCTGGATCATCGGACAGACCGACCGCTTCAAGGCGGCCGTCTGCGGGGCGCCAGCGTTCGACCTCGAGTCGATGTACGGTACCAGCGACATCAGCCACGTCTTCGGTGAGCTCCAGTGGGGTGGGCCGCCCCACGCCGAGCGCGAGTGGTACGAGGCGCACTCACCCTCCACCTTCGCCCACCGGGCCAGGACGCCGACCCTGATCGTACACGGTGAGGCCGACGAGCGCTGCCCGATCGGCCAGGGCGAGCAGATGTTCGTGGCGCTGGTGAAGGCGGGCTGCGAGGCCGAGTTCGTGCGCTACCCCGGGGCCTCCCATGGGATGCTCCGCGAGGGGTCGCCCGAGCACCGGCAGGATTTCCTGGCCCGCATCCTCGACTGGTTCAGGAGCCATCTGGGCGAGCCGTTGTAGCGCCGCGCCCCGCCAGTGCTGGCCGATGCCCGATGGCTGGACTGTCGGCTGGCGACGCTCAGCTCGACGCCGGCCGCGCGGTGGCTGTACGAGCGGCTGGGCTTCCGCGCGGCTGCAACATTCCGCAGTATGTCGCCGGCTGAGGCCGCAGGCCCAGGCGACGTGGCATCGTGACGGGAGGCAGCGCGTGGTAGACTGGGCCGGTGGGCGCGAGGATCGAGCACGCTGCGGCGAGGGAGTAGCGTGGTCAGGGTCGTCGACACGATCAAGGATCGGGCCGGGCTGGAGCGGAAGCTGGCTGCCACCAGCTACAACGTCGATGCCAGCCGGGCCCACATCCGGATCATCGACCCCGACGTCTGCCTTCAGTGCGAGCGGCAGCAGTGCATCAACTGCTGCCCGGCGGCCTGCTACGCGCCCCAACCTGACGGGCGGGTGCTCTTCTCGTACGAGGGCTGTGTCGAGTGCGGCACCTGCCGGATCGTGTGCTTTGAGTTCCATAATATCGAGTGGACGTATCCGCGCGGCGGCTTCGGCGTCCAGTACCGCTACGGCTAGCCCGCTCACACGACGGTGAATTGGCCACCCGAGAGCAGCGAGCCGGGCGCCTCTCGGTCGCCCGGCTCGCTCGGCTTGCCGTTACTGGTTGAACGCTAGCTGTGGGCTGCGGCGACTCCCGCCAGTGCGCGGCGCACCACCTGCGCCAGCCGGGCGATCCCCTCGTCGATCTGCTCCAGTGTGACCGCGCTGTAGGACAGCCGCAGGTGCCGCTCGCCACTGCCGTCGCCGTAGAAGGCCGGCCCTGGGATGAAGTCCACGCCGGACTCGCGGCACTCCGGTAGGATCGCCGGGGCGCTGACGCCTTCCGGCAACGTCAGCCAGATGAAGAAGCCGCCGTTGGGCTTCGTCCAGCTCACGCCCTCCGGCATCTCCCGCTCGAGCGCCCGCAGCATGTGGTCGCACTTCTGCTGGTAGATACGGCGCAGCTCGTCCAGGTGCGCGCGATACTTGCCGGTGCGCAGGTACCAGTCGGCCAGCGCGGCGCTGAAGCTATTGCGCAGGCTGTCGACCCGCGCTCGGGAGAGCGCCGCCACCACCGGCTCGGGGCCGACGATGTAGCCAAGCCGCAAGCCCGCGGCAATCGTCTTGGAGAGGGTGCCACAGTAGAGGACGTTGCCCGGCCGGGCCAGGCTGTAGATGGTCGGCGGGTAGTCGCCGCGGAAGCGGAGCTCGTAGTAGGCGTCGTCCTCGACGATCAGCAGCCCGCGCTCGTCGGCCAGCCGGGCCAGCGCCTGTCGCCGTTCGACGCTCTGCTCGACGCCGGCCGGGTTCTGGAATGTCGGCAGCGTATAGAGGAACTTCGGGCGTCGACCCTCGCGCTCCAGCCGGTCGAGGGCAGCCGCCACCCCGTCAGGATCGACGCCGTGCTCGTCGATCGGGATACCGACCATCTCGGCGCCGGCCAGGCGGAAGATCATGGTCGCGCCCATCCAGGCGGGGGCATCGAGCAGCACGGTGTCGCCCGGGTCGATCAGCGCGTCGCAGATCGTGCCGAGCCCGCTGCTGGAGCCGGCGGTGACCAGGATCTGCTCGGGGCGCGCCTCGATCCCCTGGTCGCGCGCCAGCTTCTCGGCCAGCGCGCTGTTGAGCTCGTCGCTGCGGATCGGGTTCTGGTAGCCGAGAGCGTCGCGCCGCTCGTGCTCAGCGAGGAACTCCGCCGCCTGCGCCATCTCGTTGAGTGGCAGGCTTGGCCAGTCCGGATCACCGTAGACGAAGGAGATCAGCCCCTCCGGCGGCGTCCGAGAGGGGCGTTCAGCAGACGCAGCCAGCCGACCACGCCGAGACCACCGCTCGGCCCAACGCTCGTCCATTCGCTGCTCCTTTCCCCGCGCGTGGTATCCTGCCGTATGGGCAGCCTCAGCCCTGTCGCCTCAGTATAGCGGATGGCGAGGCCGTGAGGGCGAAATGGACTGAGCGGCGGCGAGGCAGGAACACGAGGGAGGAGCATGAGCGCGAGTGTCCTGGTCGAGCAGCACTTCGTCGAGCAGATCCAGCGGGCTATCGAGCACTACCGCGACCTGGAGCCACAGCATATCCCGGTCGACGACCCGGAGACGCCAGAACTGGCGATGCCCAACCGGCTGGCCTATGCGCTCGGCTGGGTGCTGGCCAGCGCCGTCGTCGGCAGCCGCTTCCAGGTCGCGGCGATCGACGTGCTGCCGGTCTACCACCCGGAGCACGGCTGGGATCGCTTCCTGGTCACCCGTCGCGTGAGCTGCGCGCTCCATGCCGACGAGCCGGCCGACAGCCGCGGCGTGCTCTGGCTGGGTGAAGAGGACGCCCCAGTGTTCACCATCGGCGACAGCGTGCGGCTGGCCCTGGGCACGCTCTGCCGTACCGAGCCGGCCGAGGCGATCCGCCGGCTGCTGTACGCGGTGCCTGCTCCCCGGTTGCGGCAGGGTAACCACGCGGGCTGCCTGCACACGCGCGCGACCGCCTACCCGACGATTCACCGGGTCGTCACCGACCTGATTGTCGATTATCCTGGCCTGATCGCCGCGCGCGAGCTGTTCATCGACGACCAGCAGGTCGACGGAGCCTACCACCCGCTCTACCTCGCCACCGGCGCCAAGCTCACCGGCTGGACATACGAGTACGTCCAGCTCGTCTATGGCGACCAGATCGCCTTCCTGCGCACGGACGGCAAGCTCCTGACCTACGAGCGGGAACCGGGCACCTGGCGCACCGTCGGCGAGCTGCCGCTTACCGACCCGGCAGCGCTGCGTGCCCGCTTGGCCGAGGTGCTGCGGCTGGACGAGGCAGCGCACCCAGCGGACGCCACGGCAGGTGAGGGCGTGCTGGAAGAGCGTGAGGCTGCGGAAGAGACGTCCTAGCGGAGCGCGCGCAGGGTGGGGATGCGCGCGGCCACTGTGAGGGTCGCCAGCGACGAGAGCACGGCACCCAGCGCGACCGCGTGCGGCACGCCGATCCGATCTCCCACGAAGCCCATCGGCAGCGCGCCGAGCGGCATGAAGCCCCAGCTCATCATATAGATGCCCATCACCCGGCCGCGCACCTCGTCGCGCACGTTGAGGTGGAGCAGCGTGTTGGTGATCGACATGTACGACGAGCCCAAGAGGCCACCGCAGAGGAGCATCAGCAGCGACAGCGGCAGCCAGGTCGAGTAGGCAAAGACGATGATGACCAGTCCGTAGACGAAGGTGGTTGCCAGGATGAAGCGGCCCTTGCGCTCGATCCGCTGGAAGCCAGCGACGAACAGCGAGCCGGTCAGGGCGCCGAGGCCGCCTGCAGTGTAGAGCAGCCCCAGGCCACTGGCTCCCACCGCGAGGATATCACGGGCGTAGACTGGCAGGAGCTGGATGTAGGGAAAGACGAGGATCGTCGGGACGGCCGCCAGCAGCATCAACCCGACGAGTGTCTCGCTGCGCCGCACGTAGTCGATCCCTTCGGCCAGGTTTTTGAGGAAGGGGATCCCCGCCCGCGTCGATGACCTCGCCGAGGGGAGCTGCAGCGTGTTCACGAGCGCGATCGCCAGGCAGCCGACCTGGGCGAAGAGCGCGCCACCGGAGCCGAGCGCGGCGATCAGCGGGCCGGCCAGTGACGGGCCGACGACACGGGTGACGTTCATCCCCGCCGAAAGCAGGGCGATCGCGTTCTGGAGCCCCTCGCGAGGCACGAAGGTCGGTACCAGCGTCTGCCGGGTCGCGTTGTTGACTGCGAGCGCCGCGCCGTTGAGGAAGGCTCCGAGCAGAAGATGCCAGGGCTGCGCGAGGCCGAGTGTCGCGAGGATGGCCAGCGCAAGCCCGATCGCGAGCGCACTCGCCTGGCAGGCGACCAGCAGGGTGCGGCGGTCGAGCCGGTCGATGAGCGCGCCGGCCGGGATCGAGACGACCAGGAAGGGGATGCCGCTGGCGAAGCCGTTGAGGCCGACCCAGAAGGGAGAGTCGGTGAGCTCCAGCATCAGCCAGCCGAGCGAGACCTGAAGCATCCACTGGGCGATCTGAGTCAGCACGCTGCTGGCCCAGAGGAGCCGGTAATCTCGATAGCGGACGAGTGCGGCGAAGAGCCGGCCCGCCCCGGGTCGAGCAGTCGCCGATACCACCGGGTCGGGTGTGGCCAGTCCATGCTTCGCCATCGAGATCGCCTCCAGGCGCCGCGCACCGCTGCGCGGCAGCCAGGTACCGTAGCAGACAGGGCCGGGTCGGCGCAAGGAGAGGCGGAGAGGGGGATCGGTGAGCGCGGGCAGAGCGGCGGTGTACACTCAGTACAGGCTCCGGCAACGAGCCATCGCGAGCTGTGGTTACGGCATGGCAGTCGAAGGCGGGGTAGTGTGGCGACGATCCCGGGAGAAGGACAGCAGCCGGCGCCGGGCACACCGGAGTTTCTCCACGCCGTCCGCCGGGCCGCTGGCTGGCGCGTCTCTCCACGGGAGATCGAGCCAGTCGTCGAGGCACTCCGGCGTACCCGTGCTCCAGTGACCCCGGAGCGGGTCGCCGAAGTGGTCTCCGCTCTCCGCGGAGACCGGTCGGCCCGGCAGCGTCGCCACCCGGAGCTGTGGCGCCTGCTGGGCGCGTACCTCGCGCTCCAGGGCAAGCCCGCTCACCCAGAGGCCCAGCGCGCCTTCATCGGTCGCTGCCGCCGGCTCCTCGGCGACCAGGTGAGCGACGTTGTGCTGCTCAGAGTGGCGACCGAGGTCGGCGCGACCGGCAAGCCACTGGAAGCCCGCTTGGTCGCCCGGGCCACACGGTGGCTCCTCGAGCAGGGCGTCGCTGGCGTAGAGGCTGAGCGGCTCGAGGAACTGCTTCCCCAGGCAATCGAGTTCGCGTCGCGCGCTCTGGCGCCAGCGCGGCGCCCCCCGCCGGCCCGGCAGAGGGGCGATCGGCTGTCCTCACGGCGGCCCCGGCCACCCGGCCAAGGCCCGACACCGCCTCGCCGCCGGCGCTGGTGAGTCCGCTTCCGCGGCGAGCAGGTCGAGCGAGCAGTCCGAGCCAATCGCCAGGGTGGGATTTCACAAGGCAACCCGGAGTGACCGGGCCGATCCCGAGATCCTGCTGCCCCCGGATCGGCGCAGCTTTCCCCCTGCAACTCCCTGTGCCTACGGGACAACTCTTGATTGCGAACATATGTTCTACTATGCTGGGCGCAGGAGCGAGAGGAGGCCGCCCCATGCGATCGCGGAGTCCTGAGGAGCGCCAGGCCCTGCTCGAGGATCTGCGTCGCCAGCTCGCCGCTCGCTTCGGCGAGCACGTCCTCCTGCGCTGGGAGACGGCCCGCCCCCAGCGTGGCGTCCGCGCCCTCCCCACCGGCTCGCTCGTCCTCGACGTGCTCACGGGGATCGGCGGCCTCCCCCGCGGTCGCCTCAGCGAGCTGGCCGGGCCGCCCTATTCCGGCAAGCGGACGCTCGCTGCCCACATGGTGGCCCAGGCCCAGTGCGAGCGAGGCTGGGCCGCCTACCTCGACGGGGCGGCGAGCCTCGACCCCGACCGCTGGCGCGGCCTGGGGGTCGACGTGGGTGACCTGCTGTGGGCGCTGCCCCGCTCGCTCGCCGAGGCGCTGGAGATGGCCCAGCTCCTGGTGCGGACGCGGGCGCTGGATCTCGTGGTGCTCGATGTCCGGCCGGGCTGGCCGGAGCGACTGCTGGCGCGCGGGGTGCGCCGCCTGCGACCGCTGCTGCGCCGGGCGCCGACCGCGCTGCTGGTGGTGCGCGACCTTCTGCTTCCCGAGCAGGATCCCGGGCTCGGCGGGGCGGCGCTCCGGCTACGGCTGGTTCCGGAGGGGGAGTTCTGGCTGGGCGACGGGGTACGCGCTGGACTGCGCGTCCGCCCGCGCGTGCTGCGCAGTGCCTTCACCCCGCCGGTGGACAGTCCGGTGGCGCTGGAGCTGGACGAGCGGGCTGGGTTGCGGCGGGCAGCCGAACTGCTCGACCTGGCCTGCTGGCTGGGCGTGGTGACGCGGCACCCGCTGGGCTTCCTGGGGGCAGAGACGGTGCTGGGGCGGTCACGGAGCGCGGCGCTCGCCCGCCTGGAGGCGGAACCGGCACTGTGGGCGCGAGTGGAGGAGGAAGTCCGTGCGCGTGGGCTATCTCCGGTTGACTGGCCCGTTACCAGTGTCGGCCGCTGAGCTGCTGGCCGCCCACAGCCCCGTCGTGGAGCCGGACGGGCCGCTCGGCGCCTGGTTCGACGCGACAGGGGTGCGGCTCACTCTCGGCTCGGAGGCGGCCTACGGGGCGGCGGTGCTGGCGACGGTGACGGCAGCCGGCGGGCAAGCCCGGCTGGGCATCAGCCTGAACAAGTGGGTGGCCGCGGTGGCCGCCCGACTCGGCGAGCCCGGCGAGGTCACCGTCGTCGACGACGCGGAGACACGCGCCTTCCTACGCCCGCTGCCGCTGGAGTGGCTGCCGCTGCCGCGGGCAGCGCTCACGACGCTCCGGTTGCTGGGAATCGAGACGATGGGGCAGTTCGCCGACCTGCCGCGAGCGGAGGTGGGACGGCGCTTCGGCCGTCAGGCAGTGGCAGCGCACCGGCTGGCCTGCGGGGAGGATCCCCGTCCCCTCGTCGGGGCGACACTCGAACCGGCAGTACTGGTGCGCGCGGCACCGGAGCCGCCCGTGGTCGAGCGGGGGCAGCTCCGAGGCACGCTCGCCCGGCTGGCCGCGGGCGGCCTGGCGGAGCTGCGCCAGCGCGGGCAGACGGCCCGCACGGTGACGCTGGGGCTGGCGAGCGCCGGAGGACGGCGCGGTGAGCAGGTGCGCCACCTGCCCGCCCCGGTGAGCGAGGTGGCCGAGCTCCTGCCGCACCTCGAGGTCCTGGTCGAGGCGATGCTCGGCGCCGGGCTGGGGCCGAGCGCGGCGGCCGAGGGGATCGGCGAGGTCTGGCTCCGGCTGTCCGGGATCGCGCCGCCGGCCGTGGCCCAGGCGCACCTGCCAGGGCTGGAGGAACCCGAAACTGGCTGGGCGGAGCGGGAGCGGGTGTGGGGAGAGCTGCGCCGCCGCTACCCGGGCCAGGTGCCGCGGCTGCAGGAGGTCGTCCCGGCGGCGGCGCTGGCCGAGGAGCGCTGGCGCTTCGACGCCGCGGTGCCGCGCCGGCCGGCCCGGCTGTGGCGGCGGGGCCGCGTGCGTGAGCTGGAGCTCGAGGGGCGGCGCTTCCGGGTGGTGGCCGGGGGGCTGGTCGAGCGGGTCGACCTCTGGTGGCCACGCGAGCGGCACCGCCGGGTGGTCTGGGTGGAGCTGGCTGACGGCCAGCGGCTGCTCCTGGGCTGGGACAGCCCACCCGGTGCCTGGGCGCTGCTGGGCCGGCTGGACTGAGCGCGGAGGCAGGGCGATGGCGGCCCCCTACGCCGAGCTGCACGCCCACTCCTGCTTCTCGCTCCTCGATGCCCCTTGCCAGCCCCAAGCGCTCGCGCGGCGGGCGGCCGAGCTGGGGTACGAGCACCTGGCGCTGACCGACCACCAGGGGCTGCACGGGGTGGTGCGGTTCGCCCGCGCCTGCGCCGAAGCCGGGCTGCACCCCGTCATCGGGGCCGAGGTCACGCTGGACGACGGGAGCCACCTGACGCTCCTGGCCGAGAACGACGCGGGCTATGCCACGCTGGCCCGGCTGCTCTCGGCGGCGCACCTGGGCTGGGAGAGCCCACGCCGGCCGGTTGCCCGCGCCGGTGCCGAGGCCGCGACCGGGGCGACGGCCATGCGCCGGGTCGTTCACATCCCCTGGGCATGGCTGCTCGAGGAGCACGAGGGGCTGGTCGTGCTGACCGGCTGCCGCCAGGGGCCGCTGGCGCGGGCGCTCGCGGCCGGGCAGCGGGCGGAGGCGCTGGCGCTGGCCTGGCGGCTGCGCCAGGTCTTCGGCCCCGAGCGCTGTTTCGTCGAGCTCCAGGAGCACGGGCTGCCGGGCGACCGGCGCCGCTGCGCCGAGCTGGCCGCGCTGGCCGGCGCGGTGGGCCTGCCGCTAGTGGCGAGCAACAACGTCCACTACCTGGACGCCGAGAGTTGGCGGCTGCAGGACGTCCTGGTCTGCATCCGCGAGCAGTGCACGCTCGACACCCCGCACCCGGCGCGCAAGCGCTCGAGCGCCTACGCCCTGCGCCCGCCAGCGGCGATGGCCCGGCGGTTCGCGCGCTACCCGGAAGCGGTAGTCAACACGCTGCGGCTGGCCGAGCGCTGCCAGGTCGCGCTCGACTTCCGGGCCGTCCGCTTTCCGCCGCTGCCCCACCTGGTGCCGCCCGGGGAGACGGCCGACCAGACGCTGCGCCGGCTGGCCTACGAAGGAGCACAGCGCCGCTACGGGGAGCTCAGCACGCCGGTGGTGCGCCAGCTCGAGCACGAGCTGGGGGTGATCGCCCGGCTGGGGGTAGCCCCGTTCTTCCTGATCTGCGCCGACCTCGCCAACCGCTTCCGGGGGCGGGGGCGCGGCTCGGCGGCCGACTCGCTGGTCGCCTACTGCCTGGGGATCACTCAGGTCGACCCGCTGCGCCACCGGCTGCTCTTCGAGCGCTTCCTCAACGAGGAGCGCCCGTCGATGCCGGACATCGACATCGACTTCGGGGTCGAAGACCGCGAGCGGGCCATCGCCTACGTTTACCAGACCTACGGCGCCGAGCACGCGGCCATGGTCTGCAACTACGTGACCTTCCAGGCGCGCAGCGCGGTGCGCGACCTGGGCCGGGTGCTCGGCCTGCCGGCGGAGCTGGTCGCCGAGCTGGCCGCCTCCCAGGGACGGCTGGGGGAGGAGCTGAGCGCGGCGGCCCGGCGGCTGGCGGCCGGGCTCAACGCCGAGGGGCGACGCCGCGTGAGCTGGCTGGTGCGGCTAGCGCCCCAGCTCGAGGACATCCCGCGGCACCTCTCGATTCACGTCGGGGGTATGGTCATCACTGGCCGGCCGCTGGTGGAGCTAGTGCCGCTCGAGCCGGCGCGGCTGCCCGGGCGGGTGGTGGTCGGCTGGGACAAGCGGGACGTGGAGGACGCCGGGCTGATCAAGACCGACCTCTTGTGCATCCGGGCGCTCTCGCTGGTGCACCAGGCGGTGGAGCTCGTCGAGCGGCACAGCGGGGTACGGCTGGATCTGGAGAAGCTGCCGCTCGATGACCCGGCGGTCTACCGCCAGCTCCAGACGGCCGACACGCTCGGCGCCTACCAGGTGGAGAGCCGGGCGCAGCAGCAGAGCCTGCCCCGCAGTGCGCCGGCCTGCTTCGACGACCTGATCGCCCAGGTGGCGATCATCCGGCCAGGGCCGATCCAGGGCGGGATGGTGCACCCCTACCTGCGGCGGCGGCAGGGACGGGAGCCGGTGCGCTACCTCCACCCGAAGCTGGAGCCGATCCTGGCTGAGACGCTGGGCGTGATCCTCTACCAGGAGCAGGTGCTGGAGGTCGCGATGGCCATCGCCGGGATGACGGCCGGCGAGGCCGACGCCTTCCGGCGGGCGATGGGGAGCCGCCGCTCGCGGGCGGCGATGGAGGCGCTGCGGGGGACGTTCCTGGCGGGGGCCGCGCGCCAGGGGGTGCCCCGCGCGACAGCTGAGCAGATCTTCGCCCAGATGGCGGCCTTCGCCGAGTTCGGCTTCTGCAAGAGCCACGCGGCGGCGCTGGCCCAGACCGCCTACGAGACGCTGTGGCTGCGGGCCCACTACCCGGCGGCCTTCTACTGTGCGCTCTTGGACAACCAGCCGATGGGCTTTTACCCACCCGAGGTGGTGCTGTGGGACGCGGTACGGCACGGGGTGCGCTTCCTTCCGCCGGACGTGACGCGGAGCGCGGCCGGCTATACGCTCGAGGGGGACGCGGTGCGCGGGCCGATCCGGCTGGGACTGCGGGCGGTCAAGGGAGTGGGTGAGGCGGCTGCCGCGCGGCTCGTGGCGGCGCGGGCGGCGAGGCCGTTCCGGGAGCCGGAGGAGGTGGTGCGCCGGGCGCGGCTGGGGCCGGAGGCGGTACGCGCGCTGGTGCTGGTGGGGGCGTTCGCGGCGCTGGCGCCCGGGGTCGAGCGGCGCCAGCTCCTCTGGCGGCTGCTGCCGCTGGCGACGGCGGGCGGGGAGCGAGCCGCGCTGGTCGAGCAGGCGGCGCTGGAGCTGGGCGCCGAGGAGCCGGCCTCGCTGCCGCCGCTGGAGGCGGGGGAGCAGACGCTCGTCGACTACGCGCTGCTCGGGCTGTGCCTGGATCGCCAGCTTCTGGCGCTCTATGCCCGGCAGCGCCAGGTGCTGAAGGTGACACCGGCCGGCGAGCTGGGGCGGCAGCCGCACGGGACACGGGTACGGGTGGCCGGGCTGGTGGTGTGCCGGCAGGCGCCGCCGACGGCCAAGGGGGTGCTGTTCCTGACGCTGGAGGACGAGAGCGGGCTGGCCAACGTGATCGTGCGGCCGGCCGTGCGGGCGCAGTTCCGGGCGACGCTGCGGGCGCCGGTGTTGCTGGTCGACGGGCGGCTGCAGCGGGAGGAAGGCCTGGTGAGCGTGGTGGCGGACGAGGTGCGGACACTGGGCCGGCCGGCGGGCGCTCCGGCACCGGCCGAGCGCCCCCTCCGCGCCCACGACTTCCATTGAACGAAGCGGCGCGGGTTCCACCCAGTCCGCAGGGGGCATGGTTCGTGAGAGGTATCGCAAACCAGGGCGCGATCTGGTAGGCTTAGCTCCAGCACTTTGGTGGCGACCTGGCATGCTATGGAAGGAGTGCGATCGGAAGTGGCGAACGGACAGAATGCACGGGTCTTGGTCGCCGAGCGCGTCGAGCGCGTACCGCGCGCGGGATTACTCGACCACGAGTATCGCTACGGTTTCGGCTTTCTCGCCTTCGTCGCGCTGGTCGGCGTGAGCGTGCTGGCATTCGTCGTCGGCATGATCCTCGGCATCATGTACCTGTAGACTGCCGGGTCGTCTCGGAGCACGCGGAGCGGCCGCGCCCGGTTCTGAAACATGCCGTCGAGCTGGCAAAGACGCGAGCGGGCCGGGAGCTGGTATCCCGGCCCGCGTCGTGCTATCGCCCAGGCTATTGGGCGGCGGTGCCCTGTTGCTTCAGAAGAGCGGCCACTTTGAGCGGCAACCCGAAGAGGTTGATGAAGCCCTGCGCATCGGCGTGGTCGTAGATCGGATCGCTGCTAAACGTCGCGAACGCCTCGCTGTAGAGCGAGTACGGCGATTTCCGCCCGGTGACGATGCAGTTCCCCTTGTACAGCTTTAACCGGACTTCCCCGGTCACCGGTTTTTGTGTCACGTCGACGAACGCGTCCAACGCCTCGCGCAGCGGGGTGAACCACAGCCCGTAGTAGACCAGCTCGGCGTACTTCTGAGCTACCAGATCCTTGTAGTGGAGCGTCTCTCGGTCGAGCACCAGTGACTCGAGCTCCTTGTGCGCGGTTGCCAGGATCGTGGCGCCCGGCTGCTCGTAGACACCCCGGCTCTTCATGCCGACCAGCCGGTTCTCGACCAGATCGATCCGGCCGATCCCATGCCGGCCGCCGATCTCGTTCAGCGCGGCCACGAGCTCGACCGGGCCCATCGCCTGGCCGTCGATGCTGACCGGATAGCCTTCCTCGAAGCCGACGACCAGTTCCTGCGGCTTGTCTGGCGCAGCCTCCGGGCTGACCGTGAGCTGGAACATCGCCTCGTTGGGCTCCTGCCAGGGATCCTCGAGCTCGCCGCCCTCATGGCTAAGGTGCCAGAGGTTCTGGTCGCGGCTATAGATGTTCTGCTTCGACTGGCTGACCGGGATACCGTGCGCGTTGGCGTACTCGAGCAGATCCTCGCGCCCGCCTAGATCCCACTGGCGCCAGGGAGCGATGACTTTTAGCTCGGGGGCCAGCGCCTTGTACGTCAGCTCGAAGCGCACCTGGTCGTTCCCCTTCCCGGTACAGCCGTGCGCGACGGCGTCGGCTCCCTCCAGCTTGGCGACCTCGACCTGGTGCGCGGCGATCAGCGGCCGGGCGAAACTGGTGCCGAGCAGGTACTTGCGCTCGTAGACTGCGCCAGCTCGCAGGGTGGGGAACGCGTACTTGGTCAGAAACTCCTCTTTGAGATCCTTGACATAGACTTTCGAGGCGCCGGTGGCCAGCGCCTTGGCCTCGACGGCGGCGAAGTCGTCTCCTTGGCCGACATCGGCGGTGAAGGCGATGACCTCGCAGCCGTACGTCTGCTTGATCCACTTGAGGATGACCGAGGTATCGAGTCCACCAGAGTACGCGAGGACGACTTTCTTGACCGGGATCTTCTCGACCATGTGCACCATGCTCCTCTTTTCCCATCGCGACTCCAGGTCTCGCGCCTGGAGCCGAACCGGTTCCCAGCGCCTGCCAGGACAGCGCGAACGTGCAGCCAGCCTGGCTGCCATCACCTGTACCTGGCGCGTCCGGGCATCCGGTAGAGCATGGTGTCGCCTGTCCTCCTCCGGCGGCCTCCAGTGCCGCACCGGCGCTAGCCTAACAAGCCGGAACGGCGGCGTCAAGGAGCTGCCGAGACCGGGCGCGGTGTCGGGCCGATTCCCTGCTGGGGTATCATCCTCTGCCGGGCCATAGCCCTCCGGGAACGTGGCAGGGGCGAGGGAAGGGATCGTGGTCAGCGCTCGGCGACAACCCCGGTGGATACCGCTGCTGGTGCTGGCACTCGCGCTCGCGTCAGTCCCGAGCCCGAAGGCGACCGCCGCGCCGGCCGAGCCGGGGCGACTGCTCGCCTTCATCGATCGCGACCGCACGCTTTGGATCGGTGACGACCGCGGAGGCTGGCGACAACAGCTCACCAGCGGGGTCGCCGTCACCAGCGTGGTCTGGTCGGGCGACGGTGACCGGCTCGCTTACACCTTCCTGCGTGACGGGCGTCACGTCGTCGCCCTCGCCCGGTTTCTCCCCGAGCCGGTGACCCGCGAGCTCGGCCCGGGCGATCACCCTGTCTGGTCATGGGACGGGCGCTGGCTCGCCTACCTGGACCAGGGGAGTGTCGTGGTCGTCGAGCGCGAGGGCGAGCTAGCCGGTCAATACCAGGTGGGCGCGACGAGCCTGCTCTGGTCTCCTGACGGGCGTTACCTCGGTTTCACCCGCCCCGCTGGTGTAGCGGACTTCAGCGACTGCCCGGTGCTCGAGCTCGGCTGGGTCGACCTGGCCAGCGGTCAGATCAAGATCGCGGGGCGTTCCTTTGGAGACTTCGCCTGGGCCGGCGACAGCGTGCGGCTGCTCTATGCCTCGGCCGCGGACGCGACCGTCTGGAGCTACAACGTGCTCAGCGGCACGACACGGCGGATCGCGAACCGCTTCCCGAACCCGTGCCGCGGGCCGTTCCGGGTCACCCCGGACGGGCGCCGCCTGCTGTTCCTCGACTTCCGCAGCGGCGGCGACGATCTCGTGGTGCTCGATCTCGATACCCTGCAGGAGCGTGTCTATGCCGACCTGCCGATCGGTTATCCCTCCAAGACGCTGCCCCGGAGCTACCTGTGGGTCGACCCGCTCGGACGCTTCGCCTACGTGGCCCGTAGCTACCCGACGATGGTGACCCGGGTCGACCTCGGCAGTGGCGAGCGAACGGTGCTCGTACCAGACGACTACCGGATGCTGCTGGCTACCTCGCCTGACGGAAACCGGCTCGCCTTCCTCGACACCCCTCATGGGAAGCCGCCGGAGGTCGTGGTTCGCGACCTCCGCAGCGGTGAGACGTCCAGCCTCGCGCAGGCCGGCTGGGCCGCCTGGCAGCCACCGGCGATCAGCCCGGTGGTGGTGCGGGCCTGGACAGCGGTCTGGGATCGGGAAGATCGGCCGGTGGCGGCTGGCGCGGTGGCGAGAACCTGGATCTGGGGCCCGGAGCCGTTGCTGACGGTCGAAGAGCCGTATACCGATGCCGCCGGAGGACGGCGCGCTGTCCAGTACTGGGACAAGAGCCGGATGGAGGTGAACTGGCCCGCCGGCGACCGCTCGAGCCGCTGGTTCGTCACCAACGGTTTGCTCGCGCGCGAGCTGATCACCGGCCAGCTCCAGACCGGTGACAACCAGTTCGTCCAGCGCGAGCCGGCCGAGATCCCGGTCGCGGGCGACCTCGACGACCGGAGCGGGCCGACCTACGCGACGCTCCGCGTGTTGCTGGCCGCGCCGCCCAGGCAGGTCGGCGCGGAGATCCGCGCCCGCGTCCACCGTGACGGCTCGGTCACGGAAGACGGCCCCGGTGGCGTCTTCGCCGCCTATCACGTACCGGAGACGAACCACACGATCGCCGATGTCTTCTGGGCCTACCTCCAGGCGGAGAGCATCGTCTGGGACGGAGCCGGCTTCGTCCCCGGCCGCCTCTTCGAGCCAACGTTTTTCGCGACCGGCTTCCCGATCACCGAGGCCTACTGGGCACGGGTGAAGGTTGGTGGCCAGGAGAAAGACGTGCTCGTCCAGTGCTTCGAACGACGCTGCCTGACCTATACGCCGGATAATCCCGCTGGCTGGAAGGTGGAGATGGGCAATGTCGGCCGCCACTACGTCCTCTGGCGCTATGGAGGGTGAACCGGCAGGCGGCGTGCGTCCACGCGCGGCTGTGACTGGATCCGCCGCGACAGGCCGGATCTGGGCTGTCGTCGTGAACTACAACACGGCCGATCTCCTCGACCGCTGCCTGCAGCACCTGCTGGCCAGCCAGACCGATCGGCCGCTCGAGGTCTATGTCGTCGACAACGGCTCGACCGACGGCAGCCCGGAGCTGCTCCGCGCCCGGTACCGGCAGGCGTGCCTGATCGAAGCGGGTGCCAACCTCGGCTTCGCTCGCGCCAACAACCTGGCGCTGCGCGCGATCCTGGCCCAGGCCGCGAAGGAGGGCCGCTTGGATCACGACTACGTGCTCTTGCTCAACACCGACTGCTTCGTCCAGCCGGACACGCTCCGGCTGCTGGCGCGCTTCCTCGACACGCATCCGGAGGCGGGAATCGTGGGCCCCAAGGTGCTGCTGCCGGATGGGCAGCTCGACCTCGCCTGCCGCCGCTCGTTCCCGACCCCGGCGAGCGCGCTCTGGAAGCTGACCGGCCTGGCTCGCTGGTTTCCGAACCACCGCCGGTTTGCTCGGTACAACCTCACCTACCTCGACCCGGATGAGACACTGGCCGTGGACGCTGTCACCGGCGCATGCATGCTGGTTCGGCTGGAGGCTGTGGCGCGGGCGGGCCTGCTGGACGAGGACTTCTTCATGTACGGAGAGGATCTCGACTGGGCCTACCGGATCAAGTCTCATGGCTGGCAGGTGTACTACTACCCCGAGGCGCGAGCGACCCACATCAAAGGCGGATCGGGTGGCCGCCGCAAGGCGCGTATCATCGTCGAGTTCTACCGCGCGATGTACCTCTTCTACCGCAAGCACTACGCGCAGCGGTCACCACCCCTCCTCAACCTGCTGGTCTACGCCGGCATTGCGCTGCGCTGCGGTGTCGCGCTGGCTGCGGCGCCCCTGCGCCGTGAGCGTGCACGGAAGGGGAAGAGGCCCGTCAGCAATTGAGCCTCCAGGCGGGCTGCTATACACTGCCGCTGCCTGAGTCGAGCGGCCGGATACGCTTAGGAGGGCGAAATGACGGGCACGACCGGCCTCGAGGTAGCGGGCCTGCTGAGCAGCAAAGCTCGGCGTGCTGGTTCTGGCACATTCGGGGCACCGCGCTCGGCCGAGGGGCGGATCTCTCTCCTCGGCGGCTTCCCCGATCCGCTCAGCCTGCCTCGCGAGGAGATCCTCGAGAGCGTCCGGCTCGCCCTGGAGCGAGACGGAGTCTGGGCACTCGAGTACGGGGCCACCCGAGGGTACGAGTTCCTGGTCGAGCAGCTCCTGGTCAAGCTCCGGCGCGACCAGGGGATCACGGCGAGGCCGGAGCAGGTTCTGGTCACCACTGGCGCGTCTCAGGCGCTCGGGCTTTTGGTCGATGCTCTCTGCGACCCGGGCGACGTCGTGCTGAGCGAGCAGCCCACCTGGATGGGCGCAGTGCGGATCTTCCGCGCTGCCGGAGTTGAGGTGCGGCCGGTGCCGGTCGGTGCCGAGGGGATCGAGCTGGACGCTCTGGCGGAGACGCTGGAGGCGCTCACCGCCGAAGGTCGCCGCCCCAAGTTCCTCTACCTCATCCCGACGTTCCAGAACCCGACGGGGGTGACCATGCCACTGGCGGCACGCCGCCGGCTCCTCGACCTCGCCTATGAGCACCAGCTCCTCGTCATCGAGGACGACGCCTACTTCGATCTGCGCTACCAGGGAGAGCGGGTGCCGCCCTTGCGGGCGCTGGATGCACGGGAGCACGTCGCCTATCTGGGCACGTTCTCCAAGATCATGGCGGCCGGTATGCGGCTGGGCTGGATCGTCGCCGAGCCGTCGCTCATCGCAGCGGTCGCCGGCGTAAAGCCGGAAGGTGGCACCAGCCCGTTCGCTGGCGCGGTGGCGGCCCAGTTCTGCGCCAGCGGCGCGCTGCTGGAGCACGTGGCCGAGCTGCGCGAGATCTACCGCGAGCGGCGCGACGCGACGCTGCGAGCCCTCTCCGAGACGATGCCAGAGGGCGCCGCGTGGACACGTCCCGAGGGTGGCTTCTTCGTCTGGCTGACCCTGCCGCCAGGGGTGAGCGCGGCCAGGGTCGCCGAGCGAGCGCGCGAGCGTGGCGTCGACGTCATGCCCGGTTCGGCCTGTTTCTTCCACTCCTCCGGTGACGACACGATCCGGCTCTGCTATTCGTTCGTGACGACCGAGCAGATCAGCGAGGGGATCGCGCGGCTGGCAGGCGTCATTCGCGAGGAGGCGGCCGACTGAGGCGCCTTTGGCCTACACCCTTCAGCGGGCCTCTGGCCCGCCGCTCCGCTTTGTATCCTGTAGCCGGGTGCAGCCGAGCCAGACCGACGCGATCCTGAGGAGCGCGAGCAGGATAAGCAGCCCCCAGAGGTAGCCGCCGAGCACGTCCGAGGGCCAGTGCGCGCCGACCAGTACCCGGCTGTAGCCGGTCGCCAGGACGAGGCCGAGGGCCAGCGCGCGGACGGCGTGCTGGGCGAGCCGCCGCCTCGCCAGCAACGGCGCGAGCCACCAGACGAGGCCGAACAGGAGCACCGCACCGAAGGCATGGCCGCTGGGAAAGCCCGGATCGGAACGGAATTCGAGCACAGTGAGCAGCTCTGGAGTGGGCCGCGGGCTAGCGACGAGCTCCTTGACCGCGCTTGGCAAGAGCCGGATCGGCAGGGTCAGGACGATAACGGCTGCCTGGCGAGGGAACCCTCGCCAGGCGAGGTAGCCAGCGAGCGTGCCCGAGAGGAAGATCGCGCCGGGTGCGGAACCGAGCGCGTTGACCAACCGCGCGACCTCGTAGGCACACGGGAACGGATGGGCTTGCACCCAGCGGGCGACGATCACATCGCCAGGAAGTGGCGGCCGGAGCGCTGCCCAGAAGCTGAGCGCGAGCGTCGCTGCGGCGATCGCCACAATGGCAGTGATCCGAACGGCCGGCCGCTTCAGCCATCCAGCGGATGACACCGGCTTGAGCGTCATGGCTCCCCCTCGGAGCTCGCTCCTCACTGCCGACCGTTATGGCACAGGCTCGGCCTGAGGGGCGAGACGGAAGCGGGGTCGCTCGCGCAGGCCGAACGTTGACAGTTGTCTCATGCCAGCGTACGCTTCAGCCCGGGGCTAACGGCCGATCGGAACGGCCGTTCGGCCGCGCCGGGCGATCCTCGACAGCGCGCGAGTCCCATCTCCCTCGAGGAGGGCATGGACTGAGGATCGAGATCGACCACCAGTGAGCCAGCCCACTCGTCCGATCCGTCCACCACAGGCAGTTCGACGGCCTGGCGACCGCGTGGTACGCCGGGCAGTTTTACGTACGGAGACCGTCAAGCTCCGGGCACCGCGCATGCCTCGCCGCGGGCGCCCCGTGGCGCTGACGCTCGTCTATGGCTTCATCGGGCTGATTGCGCTCGGAACGCTGCTTCTGAGCCTGCCGATCGCGACCGCTTCGGGAGAGCGGGCTCCGCTGGTCGACGCGCTGTTCACGGCGACTTCGGCTGTCTGTGTTACCGGTCTGGTGGTGCATGATACCGGCACCTACTGGAGCCGTTTCGGGCAGGTGATCATCCTGCTGCTGATCCAGGCCGGCGGCTTCGGGTTCGCCACCAGCGCCACGCTGCTGCTGGTCACCATCGGCCACCGGCCGACCCTGCGCGAGCGGCTGGCGGCCGGCTTCAGTCTCGGGGCGGACACGGTTGCCCCTGGCGAGAGCATGCGCCTCGTCCGCCGGTTCGCTCTCCTGACGCTGCTGGTCGAGCTGGCCGGTACCTTACTCCTTCTCCCGCGTGCACTCAGCTTCCAGCCGCCCAGGCAGGCTGTCTGGTGGAGCGTGTTTCACAGCGTCTCCGCCTTCAACAATGCCGGCTTCGACATCACTGGAGGCTACCGCAGTCTGACGCCGTACCAGCGAGACCCCTGGATCTTGCTGACGATCGGCCTGCTGATCGTGCTCGGTGGGCTCAGCTTCGTCGTGATCGGCGATATCGTGGCCGAGCGGCGCTGGCGCCGCCTGACTGTCGACAGCAAGATCGTGCTCACCACCACCGGCTTCCTGCTCGCCTTCGGTACCGTGGTGATCCTGTTTCTCGAGGGCGGCAACCCGGCGACGCTCGGTGGGCTGGACTGGGACGCCCGGCTGTTCAACGCCCTCTTCCACAGCATTGCGCCGCGCACGGCCGGCTTCAACGCGGTCGATATGGCGGCGCTGCGCGAGGAGACGCTCTTCTTCCTCACGGCGCTAATGTTCATCGGGGGCGCCAGCGGTTCGACAGCAGGCGGCATCAAAGTGCAGACTTTCAGCCTCCTCCTCTTCGCGATCCTCGCGAGCGTGCGGGGCCATACCCGGGTCGTCGCCTTCGGGCGCGAGGTGCCGCATGTCCAGGTGTATCGGGCGCTCGCGCTGGCGCTGCTCTCGATTGCAGTCGTCTTCATCACGGCTCTGACGTTAGCGCTCACGATCGAGACGCGCTTTATCGATGTCTGGTTCGAGACAGCCTCGGCGTTCGGTACCGTCGGGCTCAGCACCGGCATCACGCCGGAACTGAACGCTGCAGCACGGCTGGTGCTGGTCGTCACGATGTTCATCGGGCGGCTGGGGCCGCTGACCCTGGCGCTGGCGCTGGCCGCGCGAGCCCGGCCCAGCCCAGTTCGTTACGCGCCTGAGACTGTCCGGCTGGGATAGACAGCCGAGAGGGGAACACGATGAGGCGGCAGATTATCGTCATCGGTGTCGGGCGTTTCGGCAGCGCGGTGGCGATCGAGCTCGAGCGGCTCGGCCACGAGGTGCTCGCGATCGACCGCTCGAGCCAGGCGATCGAGGCGGTGGCCGACTACGTGACGCACGCCGTCACCGCCGACGTGACCGACCAGGAGACTCTCCGCGAGTTGGGCGCCCAAGACTTCGACGCTGCGGTGGTCGCGATCGGTACCGATGAGCGCTCCAGCATCATGGCGACAGTGCTGCTGAAGAAGCTCGGGGTGAAGTTCGTACTGGCGAAGGCCCAGAACGCGCTGCACGGCGATATCCTCAGCATGGTCGGCGCCGACCGGGTGGTCTACCCGGAGCGCGAGACCGGGATCCGGGTCGCTCACAGCCTGACGATGCCGCTGGCGAAGGACTACTTCGATGTGGGGCCTGGCTACGGGCTGGCCAAGGTGCTGGTCGATTCGCGCTTGGCTGGCAAGACGCTGGAGGAGTTAGATCTGCGGGGACGTTTCGGCGTCACCCCGCTCTTCTTGCGGCGGGGGGACCACGTGACCATGAACCCGCACCGCGAGGAACGCCTGCGCCTCGGCGACGAGCTGACCATCGCCGGGCGGGACGAGCAGCTCGAGCAGGTGCTGCAGATGTCGTGAGGTGCCACACGGGCACACGCTGGGCCCGCCCGCAGGGAGTACACCGGCCGCGCGACGAGCGCCCGCTTTGGTACGATCGGCGCGAAGCACTGGACATCGGTCGCACCGCTCGCTGACCGGACAGACCGACCGGTGCGACTCCTGGTATCTCCGGCAGTGTGCCATTCGAGCGTGTCGCCTGAGCCGTTCGCCCGGTAGGGAACCAGGCGCCGAGTGTCCACGAGGGAAGGAGGCCGGTATGGAGCGCGACGTGATGTGGGTGCCGTGGGAAGGCCCTGGGCTGGAGCACCTCCATCTCCGGCAAGACGCAAACGGCATCCTGGCCGACGGCATTGCTATCGGACTCAACAGTGGCCGTCCGTTTCGACTCCGCTACCGCATCCGCTGCGACGCCGGCTGGCGGGCGCTCGAGGTCACGGTCGGCCTGCTCGGCCCGCGTGAAGTCGAGCTAGCACTGGTCTCCGACAGCCAGGGGCGCTGGGGTACGCCGGACGGGCAGGGCGTCTCGGCGATCCAGGGCACGGTCGATGTCGATCTCTCGGCCACACCGTTCACCAATACGCTGCCGATCCGGCGGCTCGGGCTGAAGCCGGGCCAGTCGGCCGAGCTAACCGTCGCCTACATCTCTGTCCCTGAGCTGCGGCTGGAGACGGTTCGCCAGCGCTACACCTGCCTCGAAGCGCGGCCGGACGGTGGCCGCTACCGCTACGAATCGCCGGCTCGCGGCTTGGTGGCTGAGCTGGTGGTCGACCGCGACGGGCTCGTCGTCGACTATCCAGGCCGCTTTCGGCGGGTCTGGCCCGGGCTCAGCGAGCGGCCGCCGTCCGGCGAGTGAGCCGGGGTGTAGCTCTGCGCGGAGAGGATTCGTAGAACGAGTGGTGGTCGCGCGAGCCCTGGCCAGGCGAAAGGCGCCGTCGGCGTCCGCCGGGCTGCAGCGCGCTGGCCGGTTGGGACGCTGGCCAGCGGGCGAACGAGCGCTTGTCCGAAGACTCACTCTGGTTTTCCACCTTCTCCCGCACATTACCGGAGAGGGTCGGCCGAAAGCGGAGTGAGGTCGGACGATCGAGGGGCAGCGATCCCGGAATCGGGAGAGCAGGTCTATAGTTGAGAGACAGGGTTCCGCACCGGCTGGGGCCGGCGGCGCGGAGGAGGTACCGGGAGGTGTTATGGGCGCGGTCAAGTGGGTGCCGATCAAGCAGTACACCGATATCCTCTACGAGCGGGCCGAGGGTGAGGGGATCGCCAAGGTCACGATCAACCGGCCGGAGGTACGTAACGCCTTCCGCCCGCTCACCGTGGCCGAGATGATCGACGCCTTCGCCCACGCCCGTGAGGATGCCTCCATCGGCGTGGTACTGCTTACCGGGGCGGGCGACAAAGCCTTCTGCGCCGGAGGCGACCAGAAGGTACGCGGCGAGGGTGGCTACGTCGACGACCAGGGGATCCCGCGGCTCAATGTGCTCGACCTCCAGAAGCAGATCCGTTACCTGCCCAAGCCGGTCATCGCGGTCGTCAACGGCTACGCCATCGGTGGCGGGCACGTGCTGCACGTGGTCTGCGACCTGACCATCGCCGCCGAGCACGCGATCTTCGGCCAGACCGGGCCGCGGGTGGGCAGCTTCGACGCCGGCTACGGCGCGACACTGCTCGGCCGGATCGTGGGGCACAAGAAGGCCAAGGAGATCTGGTTCCTCTGCCGCCAGTACACGGCGCAGGAGGCGCTGGAGATGGGCCTGGTGAACGCGGTGGTGCCCTACGAGCGGCTGGAGGAGGAGGCGGTACAGTGGGCGCGCGAGATCCTGGAGAAGAGCCCCACCGCTATCCGCTTCCTCAAGGCAGCCTTCAACGCCGATACCGATGGGCTGGCCGGTCTGCAGCAACTCGCCGGTGACGCGACGCTGCTCTACTACCTGACCGACGAGGCCAAGGAGGGGAAGAACGCTTTCCTGGAGAAGCGCAAGCCGGACTTCTCGAAGTTTCCGCGCTTCCCGTAGGCGAGTGAGGTGCCGAGCATGACGGCCCAGGCATCCGAGACCGCCCTGCCGGGGGGTCGCTCCGACCGCCCAGCGGGCTGGCGCGTCTGGGTGCTCGCCGCGCGGGTACCGACGCTGGTGGCGGCGGTGGCGCCGGTGCTGGTCGGCACCGCAGCCGGCGCGCGCGAGGCGAGCTTCCGGCCGCTGCCGTTCCTGGCTGCGCTGGTGGCCGCGCTGCTGATCCAGGTGGGTACTAACTACGCCAACGACCTGTTCGACTTCCTCAAGGGCGCCGATACCCCCGAGCGGGCCGGCCCAACCAGGGTCACCGCCCGGGGGCTGGTCACGCCGGAGCAGATGCGGCGGGCCGTCGTCCTCACCTTCGGGCTGGCGGTGCTGGTCGGGCTCTACCTGGTGTGGGCTGGCGGCTGGCCGATCCTCGCCATCGGCCTGCTCTCGATCGCCTGCGGCCTGCTCTACACCGCCGGCCCCTGGCCCCTGGCCTACCTGGGGCTAGGCGACCTCTTCGTCTTCGTCTTCTTCGGCGTGGTAGCGGTGACCGGCAGCGCCTACCTCCAGGCCGGTCATTTCAGCACCCTGGCGCTGGCAGCGTCAGTACCGGTGGGCCTGCTGGTGACCGATATCCTGGTGATCAACAACCTGCGGGATATCCCCACCGACCGCGCCGCCGGCAAGCGCACGCTGGCGGTACGGCTGGGCGACCGGGCGACGCGGCTGCAGTATGCGGTCTTCCTCGCCGTGGCCTACGCCGTGCCGCCAGTGCTCTGGCTGGCCGGGCTGGCCGGGCCGGGAGTCCTCCTGGCCTGGCTCTCGCTGCCGCTGGCCTGGCGGCTGGGCCGGGCGGTGCTCGGCAGCGCCGCTGGGCCGGCGCTGAACCCGGTGCTCAAGCGCACCGGCCAGCTCCTCTTACTCTATAGCTCGCTGCTGGCCGGAGGGCTGCTGTGGTGAGCTTGGCGCTCGGCTGGGCAGCTTACCGGATGCCCTTCGCCCGGCCGGTAGCGACGGCCCACGGCTGGCTGGAGCATCGCGCCGGGGCGATCCTCTGGCTCGACGGGCCAGACGGCGTGCGCGGCCTGGGCGAGGTGGCACCGCTCCCTCACCTGGCCGAGCGCGAGCTGCCCCGGGCGCTCGCGCTGCTGGAGGAACTCAGAAGCGAGATCGAGCGCGGTGAGCCGGAGCTCGAATGCCTGCTGGATGACTGGCCCGATTGCACCGAGGCGGGCCGGGCCCTCTGCGCAGCGCTGGAGACGGCGCTGCTCGAGGCGCGGGCGCGCCGTGCCGGACTCCCACTGGCGCGCTGGCTGTCGGGGGAGGCGAGGGTAACGGTCTCGGTGAATGCTGTCGTGACCGCTGCCCCGGTCGCGGGAGCGGTCGACGAGGCGCGGGCCGCCGTGGCGGCGGGCTTCCGGACGGTGAAGCTGAAGGCAGGGGTAGCGGAGACCGAGGCGGCGGAAGTCGAGCGGGTGGCGGCGGTGCGGGCAGCGATCGGCCCGGAGGTGCGGCTCAGGCTGGACGCCAACGGCGCCTGGACGGCTGATCGGGCCGTCCGCCTGCTGCGGCGGCTGGCGAGCGAGGAGATCGAGCTGGTCGAGCAGCCGGTGCCGGCCGGTGACCTGGAGGGGCTGGCGGAGGTGCGTCGCCGCGCGCCGGTTCCGGTCGCGGCAGACGAGGCGGTCACCGGCCTGGAGGCAGCGCGGCGCATCCTGGAGCTGGAGGCGGCCGACGCGCTGGTGCTCAAGCTGCCGGTCGCTGGCGGGATCACCCGAGCGCGGAAGATCGCCGAGCTAGCGGCCGAGCGCGGCTGCGCAGTCATCGTGACCAGCGCGTTCGAGGCCGGGGTGGGGCTGGCAGCGGCGCTGCACCTGGCCGCCTCGCTGCCGGGGCCGCTGCCGGCCTGCGGGCTGGCGACCGCGGAGCTGCTGGCCGCGACGCTGGTCGACGAGCCGCTGCTGCCGAGCGGAGGAGAGCTGCGCCTACCAGCGAGGCCGGGCTTAGGTGTTACGCTCGACACGGCGGCGCTCGCGCGCTGGCGCCGCGAGGGGGAGGAGCGATGACCGCGCGCTGGGGGGCCGTCCCCGATCGACGTGTGCTGGCACTGGCGCTGACGCTGATGGTCAGCGGTGTCATGCTCTTCTCAGCGCTGGCAAGGTGGTCGGCCCGGCAGCTCGGCCCGCTGCTGGGGAGTCTTTTCCTCTTCGCTGGCGTCGGGCTCTTCGCGCTCGGCTGGGTACTGGTCGGGGCCGGGCTGCGGCCGCGAGGCAGCGCCCGGCGCGGCGCGTTGCTGGCGGCTACCTTGTACGTCGCCGTCGGCGCCCTCTGGACGACCGGGTTCGTGCTCGTCAACCCCTGGGAGACCGACTTCAGCCAGACCAACCTCGCCCTGTTCCTCGGCTACTCGATCTTCCTCTGGCCCTTCGTGATGGCGTTCGTCTTCGGGCTCTTCGGCCTCGGCCCGAGCTAGGGGAGGCGGAGCGATGGGCGAACCGGTAGGGCAGGCGACGTTGGAGGCGGACGCTCGTTCGCCCCTACCGGAGTGGCTGCACTGGCGGGCGTTGGTCACGCCGGAGCGGCTGGCGCTGGTCGCCGGGAGGCGTCGGCTCTCGTTCGCCGAGCTGGCGGCCGAGGCCGACCGGATGGCCCGCCGGCTCGCCGCGCTCGGCCTGGCACCGGGCGACCGGCTGGCGACGTTGCTGCCCAACGGGCTGGAGGCGGCGGTCGTGCCACACGCGGTCAGCCGGCTGGGCCTGGTGCTGGTGCCGCTCAACGTGCGGCTGGCTCCGGGCGAGCTCGCCTGGCAGCTCGCTGACTGCGGCGCCCGCTGGCTGCTCGCTGCCGCGCCGACGCTCGCGCTGGCCCGGCAGGCGGTCGAGCGCGTCGCCGGCTGCCGGCTAGTTACGACGGAGCTGGTCGACCTGGCGGTGCCGGCGCTGGCCGAACTGCCCGAGGTGGAGGCGCCGCTGCGGCGAGCGATCGATCTAGGCCAGGTGCACACGATCGTCTACACCTCGGGGACGACCGGCTGGCCCAAGGGCGCGCTCTTGACCTACGGCAACCACTGGTGGAGCGCGCTCGGCTCGGCGCTGAACCTCGGCGCGCTCGCGGGTGACTGCTGGCTCGCCTGCCTGCCGCTCTTCCACGTCGGCGGGCTCTCGATCCTCTTCCGGAGCGTGATCTCCGGCTTCACCGCGCTGGTGCACGAGCGGTTCGACCCGGTGGCGGTCAACCGGGCGATCGACGAGGACGGCGTCACGCTGCTCTCGGTGGTGAGCACGATGCTGCGGCGCATGCTGGAAGCGCGGGGCGAGCGACCCTACCCGGCGACGCTGCGCTGCGTGCTGCTCGGCGGGGGGCCGGCACCCCGGCCGCTGCTGGAGGCGTGTGCCCGGCTCGGCCTGCGGGTCGCTCAGACGTACGGGCTGACCGAAGCGGCGTCACAGGTGGCGACGCTGGCGCCGGAGGACGCGCTGCGCAAGCTGGGGTCGGCGGGCAAACCACTCTATCCCAACCAGGTGCGGATCGTGACTGCTGAGGGCGAGGAGGCGCGGCCGGGCGAGGTGGGGGAGATCCTGGTGCGTGGGCCGGTGGTGACGCCCGGCTACCTGAACCGACCCGAGGCGACGGCCGCTACCCTGCGCGACGGCTGGCTGCGCACTGGCGACCTGGGCTACCTGGACGAGGAGGGCTACCTTTACGTCGTCGACCGGCGTGACGACTTAATCGTCAGCGGGGGCGAGAACGTCTACCCGGCCGAAGTGGAGGCGGCGCTGCTGGCGCACCCGGCAGTGGCCGAGGCCGCCGTCGTCGGGGTGCCCGATCCCGAGTGGGGTCAGCGGGTCGTTGCCGCGGTACGACCGGCGGCCGGGGCTGCTGTGCGCGAGGGTGAGCTTCAGGCGTGGTGCCGCCAGCGACTGGCGGGCTACAAGGTGCCGAAGGAGATCCGGCTCGTCAGCGAGCTTCCCCGCAACGCGACCGGCAAGCTCCTCCGCCGCGCTGTGCGGGCGTGGTGGGCGACGAACGCCTGAGGTTCGTCGGGGGTTGCTCCTCTACTAGAGGCTCTTCGCGGAGGCGTCGTATCACTTCCCCACATGACCATGTTATAGTGCGGTGGATGCAAACGGTT
>JADBJL010000067.1 GCA_014874455.1 Thermomicrobiaceae bacterium | reverse complement strand
GAATCCCACCCCCGCTACCACCGAGACCGCGCCCCAGGGGGCGATCCCTGGGGCGCGGTTCGTTTTTGCACCTGACCAGCGTTCGAGCCGCGGCTTCCTGGTATGTACTATCGTACTATTGTGCTTCGTACCGATCCCAACTACACTGCCGACGGTACGGCCAAGGACGGATCGACGTGCCCGCGTGAGGCCACGGCCTCGGAGCGCGAGAGCGAGGGCAAGGATGCTACGTGGTGGTCGGGTCTTTATTCTTCTGGGTGTGATCCTCGCGGTGGCTGCGGTCTTGCTCGGCATCCTCGCACTCAGTCGCTCAGGACGGGAGGCCGCTGAAACGCCAGCTCCACAACAGGCCCGCGTCCCCGTTGTGGTCGCTGCGCGCGACATCCCCGCGAACACCGTGATTACGGCAGAGGACATCCAGATAACCGAGGTTCCTCAGGAGGAGGTCGCTCCGGGCACAGTGCAGCGAGCTGATCAGGTGATCGGCCTGGTCGCGAGCGGGCCGCTGGTCAAAGGGCAGAGGCTCTTGATGGCCAACCTCATCGCCCCTAGCCTGGGCAACGTGATTCAACCGGGTAAGCGAGCAGTTGCCCTCCCGGTCGATCGGGTGAGCGCCCTCGGTGGTCTTATCCAGCCGAACGATGTGATCGACATTGTGTACTCGGTTCGGATCACTCTGACCCGCGTAGTGCCGAGCGAGCCGCTCGAAGTCGTGGATGCTACCCAAGGGTTTGCCCGCCAGGAAGACCTGCAACTCCCCCCGTACGGGCAGCCGCCAGCGGGGCCGACGTATCCGTTTCCGGGCGAGCCCGGCTCGCGCTTCATCGTCACTGACGATGCCGGTGGAAACCCAGTCGCGAAGCTGGTGCTGCAAAACATCCGTGTGCTCCAGGTGATCGCCGGTAGCCAGACGGTTACGCCCGGCACGGCCGGCGCCGCAGCTCAGGAAGCTGGAGAAGCGACGCCGACCCCGGCTCCCGAGGCTGCCGGTCAAGTCGGGACTCCGCTCCCACAAGTGGATCTCTTGATTATCGAGGTTGATCCGCAGCAGGCGGAGATGATCACGTTTATGTTGGATCAGGAGGCCCGCTACCAGGTGGTGCTGCGGTCACGTGCCGACAGCGAGCCCGCGACGACCGCTGGGGTAACCTATGACCGGCTGGTGAGCCAGTATGGCCTGCCTGTCCCAACGACCGTCCGCCTGCCAGGAGGCCCACAGTGACGAGCGCTTCACCCATTCGCGTCCTGATCGTCGACGATGTCCCCGAAAGCCGGGACAACATCGAGCGCTTGCTGCGCTTCGAGCCTGACATCCAGGTCGTCGGCAAAGCATCCCGTGGGCAGGAAGGCATCGATCTCGCGGTGCGGCTCCAGCCTACGGTCGTTCTCATGGACATGACGTTGCCCGATATGGACGGCGTCAAGGCGACCATGGAGATTACCGCTCAAGCGCCGGGCTCGGCGGTCATCATGCTATCGGTGCAGAGCGATCCTGAGTTGCTGCGCCAGGCGATGCTCGCCGGTGCCCGTGAGTTCCTGGTTAAGCCCTTCCGCTTCGAGGAGCTGATCGAGGCTGTGCGGCGGGTAGCGCAGCTTGCGCGCCCCATCCCGGTGGCACCAGCGGCTGCGACCGCCGGGGCACCGGCCGTAGAGGCGGGCCGCCCAGACCGGGACACGAGCGTGATCGCTGTGCTGGGCACGAAGGGAGGGGTTGGACGCACGTTCCTGGCCACGAACCTGGCGATCGCACTCCGCCAGCGGACGGGAAAGCGGGTGACCCTCGTCGACGCCGATCTCGCCTTCGGTGACGTCGCCGTGCTGATGAACGTCACCAAGGCCAAGACCTGGGTCGATGTCGCTCAGCTCGGATCGTCGCTCGATGCCGAGGTACTCGGAGAGATCTTGACGGAGCACTCGAGCGGCATCCAGCTCTTGCTGGCTCCGTTCAAACCGCAAGACGCAGAGATTGTGACACCAGAACACTTCCAAATGGCGATGAGCTGTCTTCGGCGGATGGCTGACTTCGTCGTCATCGATACCCGCCCGGGCTTCGACGAGTTGATGCTCGCGGTCATGGACAGTGCCGATTGCCTCCTGTACGTGCTGACCATGGAGATGACGGCCATCAAGGATGCGCGACAGTTTCTCGAGGTCGCCGAGTTACTCGGGTATCGGAACAAGCGGCTGTTCCTCGTCCTCAATCGCATGAACACGTATTCGGGCATCCCGGTGGCCGATATCGAGGAGAACCTCAAGCAGGAGCTCGTCGTGCGCATCCCAGATGACCCGGCACCGGTGCTCCGAAGCATCAACGAGGGGACGCCGTTCATCGACATGGTTCCCGAGCACCGGATCAGTGCCGAGATCACGCGCCTTGCCGGTATCCTGGCCGATCAGGAAGCCCCGGTTCCCGTATCGCAACCGCGTGAAGGGCGACGCCGTGCCTTTCCATGGCCCAGGCTAGGACGGCGACCGGTATGACATCGACGACGATGTTTCGTCGCGTGTTGGGATGTCGTATACTCCAGGGGAGCCGAACTGCGGAGATCACCTGGGCGGGATTGGGTTACTGGTGTGACACCCTGAGTCATGCCATAGGTTCGCCGGCGCTTTAGGCCCGGCCGCCTAGAGTCTATGAGGCAGGTGGAGGATACGCTATGTCATTGCTTCGGCGCCTCGGAACCCCGTCCGATGGACAGGCCGGTTCATCGACTTCCTCGTCAGAAACCGGCGCGCATACATCGACGACCTCACGTCTGCGGCCGCCGCTTGCCGGTGCTTCCGCGCCACCGGGAAGGTCTGGCAGCGGGGAGCTGAGCACCACGCTCAGGCGCCCTGGTCTGGGCGGCACAGCCGCAATCAGTCCTACCAGCGACTCGTTTACCGAGCTGAAGAACCGCATCCAAAATCGCTTGATTGCTGAACTCGACCCGCGGATGGATTTCAGCAACCCAGACGAGGTTCGGCGGACAGTCGAGGAAACGTTCGCTGCCGTCCTCGATGCCGAAGGCATCGTATTGGGCCGGTTAGAGCGCATGCGGCTGTTCGAGGCCATAGCCGCTGAGATCCTCGGTTATGGGCCGATCGAGCCACTGCTCAAGGACGACACCATCACCGAGATCATGGTCAACGGGCCGAAGCAGGTGTACATCGAGCGCAACGGCAAGATCGAAAAGACTGACATCACGTTCCAGGACGACGACCATGTCATGCGCGTGATCGACCGGATCGTCTCGCCGCTCGGCCGCCGGATCGACGAGAGTTCACCGATGGTCGACGCCCGCTTGCCGGATGGCTCGCGAATCAACGCGGTGATCCCGCCGATCTCTTTGGTGGGGCCGTGCTTGACCATTCGGAAGTTCTCGCGCGACCCGTTGACTGTGGAAGACCTGATCCGCTTCGGCACGATGACGCCGGAGATCGCCAACTTCCTGAAAGCGTGCGTTGAGGCTCGACTCAACATCGTGGTGTCCGGCGGTACCGGCTCCGGCAAGACGACGTTGTTGAACGTGTTGTCGTCGTTCATTCCGGCCGATGAGCGTATCGTCACCATCGAGAACGCCGCCGAACTCCAGCTCCGGCAGGAGCATGTGGTGACGCTGGAATCGCGGCCGCCCAACATCGAAGGACGTGGTGAGGTGACGATCCGTGATCTGGTGATCAACGCGCTGCGCATGCGACCTGACCGGATCGTGGTGGGTGAGTGCCGCGGCGGTGAGGCGCTCGACATGTTGCAGGCGATGAACACCGGTCACGAGGGCTCGATGACGACAGTGCACTCTAACAGCCCGCGCGACACCCTGCATCGCCTGGAGACGATGGTGTTGATGGCCGGCATGGAACTCCCCGTGCGCGCCATCCGCGAGCAGATCGCATCCGCGCTCGACCTGATCATTCACACTGCCCGGCTGAAGGACGGCTCGCGCAAGATCGTCGCCATCGCCGAAGTGCAGGGGATGGAAGGCGACGTGATCGTGATGCAGGATGTCTTCGTGTTCGAGCAGACCGGGATCGAGAACGGCCGCGTGATCGGCCGGATCAAGCCGACCGGAGTGCGGCCGAAGTTCGTCGAGAAGTTCGAGACGGCCAATATCTATCTGCCACCGTCGATCTTCGGCGCGACGTTCACACGGGCGTTCTAGCGGGAGTAACGAGAGGCCAGGGAGCAGACCGGTGGATTCCGCGTTTCTGTCCGTCTCACTTCTCTTGCTCGCGGCCGCGGTTGCGCTCATCGTCGCCGGCCTGGTCGGCCTGCGCGAGCGCCCGGCGAGTCCGGAGTTGGAAGAGCGCCTGGAGTACTTTGCCGGCCGCGAGCAGATCGCCGAGGAGTACACGCCGTCGCGCGGCCCGAACATCGTGGCCCAGCGCATCGACCGCGCCGTCAAGGGCCGGAGCTTCACGGAGGTAATTCGAACCAACCTGGCGCGAGCTGACTTGCGCCTGACGGTCGGCGAGTTTCTCATGCTCCGAGCGGGTGGCGCGATGGGCGGTTTTCTGGTGGGCTTCGTGCTCGGTCGCGGGCCAAGCCGCCCCTTGCTCGGGATCTTCGTGGGGCTGGTCTGCGCGATCATCGGATGGTTTGTCCCGCACTGGTATGTCCTTATCCGAGCCCGGCGGCGGATGAACGCGTTCGTCAACCAGTTGGGAGATGCGATCACCCTGATGGCGAACTCGCTACGAGCTGGCTACAGTCTGTTGCAGACGATGGAGCTCGTGGCTCGCGAGGCCCCTTCGCCGATGCGGGATGAGTTCCGCCGCGTGGTGCGGGAGGTGGGCTTCGGGATCCCGACCCAGGAGGCCTTGGCACACCTCCTGCGTCGAATCCCCAGTGAAGACCTGGATCTGCTGGTGACGGCGATCAGTATCCAGCACGAAGTCGGCGGCAACCTCGCGCAAATCCTCGATGTCATCGGAGAGACCATCCGGGAGCGCGTGCGGATCAAGGGAGAGATCCGCGTGTTGACGGCGCAGCAGAGTTTGTCCGGCTACATTATCTCGGCGCTGCCGGTGGGGCTGGCGGTCATCTTGTTCCTCCTGAACCCCGACTACATGTCGACACTGTTCTCGTGGCCGTGGATTTGCATGCCGATCGTCGCGGTTATCTGTATGGTGATTGGCTTCATCGTCATGCGGCGCATCGTCGCGATCGAGGTCTAGAGTGGTAGCAGGTGGGCAACTATGAGCCCGACCCTGATGGCCTTCATGACAATCATTCTCACGCTGGCCAGCGCGCTGCTGGTTGTGGTCGGGGTGCGCCGCACCAGGCGAGACGTGGTGATCGAAGAGCGCCTTGCGCAGTTCGGCCACCGGGTGCCATCGCTGGAAGAGCTCGAGCTCCAGCTCCCCTTCCGCGAGCGCGTGCTGCTGCCGATGCTGGAGCGGCTGGCAGCGATCGTCGGGAGGCTCACGCCGCAGGCAAACCTGCAGCGTATCCAGCAGCGGCTTATCGAAGCGGGCTCGCCGGGGAACCTGCGCGCGACCACGTTCGTCGGTATCCGCCTGTTCGCCGCGCTGCTCCTCGGTGGCCTCTTCTTTCTCCTGTTCTTGCCGGCGAGTGTCAACCCGCTCTACAAGCTCGGCTTCCCGGTGCTCACTGCCGTCATCGGGTTCGTTCTCCCGAATCTCTGGCTCAGCCGGCGTATCGCGGCACGGAAGAAGGAGATCATCCGGGCGCTGCCCGATGCGATCGATCTCCTGTCGATCAGTGTCGAGGCAGGGTTAGGGTTCGACCAGGCGCTCTCGCGGGTCGTGGACAAGTGGGATAACGCGCTGACTCGTGAATTCGGGCGGATGCTGTCGGAAACGCGCATGGGAATGTCTCGGCGCCAGGCGATGCGTGAGCTCGCGGAGCGCGTCAATGTGGACGACTTGAGCGTGTTCATCTCCTCGCTGATCCAGGCCGATCAACTGGGTGTCAGCATCACGCAAGTGCTGCGCGTCCAGTCGCACCAGATGCGGCAGCGTCGGCGCCAGCGGGCCGAGGAGCTGGCGCACAAGGCGCCGATCAAGATGCTCTTCCCGATGATCTTCCTCATTTTCCCGGCGCTGTACATCGTGATTCTCGGCCCGGCGATCCCCCGTATTGTCGAAGCGTTCCGCTAACCGCCCTCACCGCGTGGCGCTCTCAGGCTCCTCGACCCGGACGGTCGGGTCGTCGAAGGAGTCGAAGCGCGCGGTCATGTAGTGGCCGACCGCCATCATCTCGTAGCGGCGGATCAGGTAGTCTGTCGTGCCGACCCACAGACGGTAGCGGGCTCCTGAGGGTGGGTCGAGGAACGAGACCACGTAGCACTCGATCCCATCGACGGACTCCCGACCCAAAAGCACGATCGCGCTCGCGGTCTGAGCGAACCGGTAATCGGGCCAGCGGAACGGCTCGGTTCCCGGCCAGGGGCTGACATTCCAGGGCCCGCTGCCGACGCGGTCATACCGCCGGTTGCCAACGACCACCGTCGTCGACGGCTCTCGCCCCGGTATTTCCACGACGTAGCGGAGGCGATTCGGGGCCTGGTACGCGGCAGTGGTGCGCACGATCGGGCCGCCGCTCGTAAGCTCGCTGTACTCGACGACTGATTTCAACCGGTTCATCGCCGCGTCAGCTTGCTCGAGGATGAGGCGTGCTCCAGGCACCGGAACCTCGAACTCGAACTTCGCCCGTTGCTCCTGCGACGCTGCGGGCAGGCGTACGGCGACCTGGAGCGACCAGCGCCCGCTGGATGAGAGGACGACCTGGCCGCGAAAGTCCTGCGACGCCCGCTCCAGCCGCACGCGCGTGGGTGTGCTGCTAGTCGCGCCGAGTTGCGTGACTTCCACGTAGACCTCGGCATCATCGATAGGGCGAGCGCGGCTGTCCTGAACGAGCACGCTCACCTGGTTCGCGCCCGGCTTAGCCGGAGAAAGGGTCAGGGTCGCCAGGAGCGGGCCAGCATGGTTTGCCAGCGTCAAGCCAGAGAGCGGGCGAGGTACCGATTCGGCGGCCAGCCCGGATGTCCGTGCTGGAGGTAGCGCCGTGAGCAAGCCGATAGATGCTAGAAGCAGAACGGCTATCGCTCCCTCGATGGTCACCAATCGCGTGCCGCGGCTCTGTGCTCGGAGGGCGGCGTCCTGGGCACGCCCGACATCCCTGAGCGTCCAGGCCGTGGCTGCTCCGAACGCGACCAATATCGCCACCAGCAGTCCCTTGACGAGCAGTGCCTGGCCGTAGCTCGTATCGACAAGCTGCGCTGGCCGATCGACGTTCACCCAGAGCTGGTAGGCTCCGGTGAGGAGCAAGACATCGAACGAGACGAGCGCGGCGACGGAGTAGCGCGGAAGCAGCCGTCGCAGAAGCGTGGGCAACTCGGCCCCTCGTGCGCTTTGCCGGGTCTTGATGACGAGCGGCACCAGTGTTAGCAGCCCGCCCAGCCAGGTGACGGTCGCCAGCAGGTGGAGAGCATCGACTGCGACGGAAAGAGGCACCGGTGGAGTCGTTGCCGGGTGGCCTGTCAAACTGGTGACGACGACGAGCGCTGCCGCTGCTGGCGCCATTCCGAGCAGGACGGCGCGCTTGGGTTTTCTGGCCATCGAAAGATAGGCGAAGCCGAAGTAAAGTACCCAGTAGAGCAATAACCGCACACCGATCAACTGCCCTGTTCTCCCACTGAACGTGGCGCGAAGCGCCACTGGATCGAGGGCGGCGGCCAGGTTGCCCGCGAGCGCGAGGGCCTGCACCAGCAGGAGCAAGATGGAGCCGACGATCCCGAGTAACGAGGCGTGCCAGGCGAGCGACCAGGGTGAGCGATCCCCATTGCCCCAGTCCAGGCGGCCTCCGAGCAGGAGGCTGATGACGATCGGCCCACCTGCGAGGCACAGCGCGAGCAGGTGGATCCAGCGGGGAAGCGCCTGCCAATACCACGCGGTGGGAACGGTCGAAAGCGTCTCCGGTGGCGGTTCCGAAGCAGAGCCGATGCTGAAGGTGTAGCTGCCGGCAACAACATGCGCATCGTCGGAGACGGCCCGCCAGATCACCCGGTAGGTTCCCGGCTCGTTCGCCTCGATCCCGACGCGTGCGATGGTCGGCGCTTGCTCGTCGATCCGGGCATCCCGCAGGTCAACACGACGGCCGCTGGGGGCGAGAACGATCAGCCCGTCGGTGGCGAGCACCACCGGCTCAGAGAAGTAGATGCGCACCTCTGTGGGAGGTTGCTGGACAACCTCGTCGAACCCTGGCTCCACACGGAGCACCGTCGCGTGGGCTGAAGCGACTTGAGGCCACATCGACAGTGCCAGCAGGGCCATCAGGCACGCGAGCCACCGTGCCACCGCGCCTCGCCTTCCTGCTTTCGCGGCCGAGCCGGGAAACCGTTCTACAGCCGGCTGTGTTGGGTTCTGGCCTCGTGGCAGGAAAACCGCGCCGATCAATCGGTTGCCGACGGGGCCTCTACCTCCACGCATCGCTCTCCGCCTCGGGCATCGTGCATTCGTCTACCTCGCACTCGAGTGCCGGAGCTGGAGGCACTCGGGTGCGCTGCCACTCTCCCGAGGATAGCAAGAGACCCGATTGTGATACGCGGTAAGCAGCGGGCCGGATGGGTGGAGCTCCGCTGTGGCAGATCCTACGACGGGGTTGATCGATCAGGTGAACCGCCGGCACGGTATGGTAGGCTACCGACGCGCGATCTCAAGCGGTGCGCGGTTCGGGAGTGATCGTGGCGCTCGATTGGAACCGGAGGCGGTGGCCCCAGGAAATCTCCCTACGCGACGAGACCCGCGGCGTTGTCATCGCCGAACGCGTGCGGGTTGCTCGCTCCTTTGTGCGGCGATTTCTCGGGTTGATGGGCCGACGCGGGCTGCGACCCGGGGAGGGCCTCCTGCTCGACCCATGTTCCTCGATCCATACCTTCCTGATGCGCTTCCCAATCGATGTCGTGTATGTGGGGCCGGATCACGTGGTTCGCCGTGTAGACCACGCGATGCGGCCCTGGAGAATCGGGCCGCTCTTTACCGGAGCGGCCTACGTGGTCGAACTCGCAGCAGGCACCGCGCGACAGGTTGGAGTCGCGCCCGGCGATCGGCTGAGCTGGCAGCCGGCTGGCGGCTCAGCGAGCGATGACGGCGATCGATGAGGACAGACGGCCTGCGCGCCAGCGCGAGGCGGATGCTCTCGATCATCGAGACCCTGGTTCTCCCGCCGACATGTGGTGGCTGCGGGCGACGGGGCGCGTGGTTCTGCGCCGCCTGCGAGGAGCACGTTCGCCGCGAGCCCACACCGCGCTGTTCTCGCTGCGACGCCCCGTTGGCTGTACCCGCGTTGCGCTGCCAGGGTTGCTCAGCCTGGCCGCCGGAACTGGTGCTGGTGCGCGCCCCGTACGTCTTCGATGGGCCAGTACGCGCGGCTCTCCACCGGGCGAAGTACCGCGGGGAGCATGCTCGGGCTCGCGAATTGGGGCGCCGGCTAGCCGCATTCGCGGAGTCCGAGTTCGCTCCCGTCCTGCGTGGTGCCGACCTGGTCGTTCCGATTCCCCTGCACCCCAGCCGTCGGCGGGAACGCGGATTCAACCAGTCTGAACTGCTGGCGGCCCCGGTGGCAGACGCGCTCGGTCTCGCGCTCGTCCGCGACCTCGAGCGAGCGCGATCGACGCGACCGCAAGTCGGGCTCGGCCGTGAAGCGCGCAGCCGCAACCTGAGCGGTGCCTTCCGCTGGTCAGGGCGACGCCTGGACGGGGCGATCGTCCTTGTGGTCGACGACGTGGTGACGACGGGAGCCACGCTCGGGGAGGCCGCGCGTACCCTGGCGTCGGCGGGGGCAGCAGGCGTCATCGGCCTGGCGTTGGCGCGCGAACCGTAACCGAGAACTCAGCGCTTGAGGCTGGCCAGCGCGATGTGGCGGCGTGCTTCGGCACGAGCCCAGGTGTCGGCCTCGGCGATCAGCTCGAGCGTGAGCGGCCCGCTGGGCGCGTGGTGCCGGTCGAGAACCGCGCGCACGATGGCAGGGATCTCGATGAACCGCAGTTCGCCGCGGAGAAATGCCTCGACTGCGACCTGGTCGGCGCTACTGAGTACCGTCGGGTAGGTGCTTCCGGCCTGCCCCGCTTCTCGTGCAATCTGGAGTGCAGGAAAACGCTCGAGATCCGGGGGTTCGAATTCCAGCCTTCCGATTGCCGTAAGGTCGAGCCGCGGGCAGGCCGCCGGAAGCCGCTCCGGGTAACCCAGCGCATACTGGATCGGCAAGCGCATGTCGGGATAGGCGAGCTGTGCGACCACGCTACCGTCGCGGAAGGCGACCAGCGCGTGGACGACGCTCTGCGGGTGGATCAACACGTCGATCTGCTCGAAGCGGAGGTCGAAGAGCCAGTGGGCCTCGATGACCTCGAGGCCCTTGTTCATCAAGGTGGCTGAGTCCACGGTGATCTTGCTGCCCATCTTCCAGACGGGATGGGCAAGGGCTTCAGCAGCCGTGACGTGCGCGAGCTGCTCCAGGGGTGTATCCCGAAATGGCCCGCCTGAAGCGGTCAGGGTTACCCGCTCGAGTTCCTCTCGGCGGTGGTGCACGGAGAGGCATTGCCAGAGCGCGCTGTGCTCGCTGTCGATCGGCCTGATCTGCACACCGCGTCGTCGTGCTTCGGCCATAATGATCTCGCCAGCACAGACGATCGTCTCCTTGTTCGCCAGCGCGATCGTCTTGCCAGCGAGGACGGCGGCCAGCGTCGGGCGAATCGCCTCGTGGCCGGCTGTGGCGATCACGACCAGGTCGGCATCTGGCACAGTGGCGACGGCGATCAGGCCCTCCGCGCCGGCAAGCACGGTGGGGGCGTCGACGCGCTGGCGATCCTCAGGGCGCGCCACGGAGACGAGTCGCGGGCGAAAGCGGTCGACCTGTTGCTGCAGGAGACGAACATTGTAGCCTGCAGCCAACGCCACAACTTCGAAGCGATCAGCGTGGGCGCGCACGACGTCTAGTGTCTGCCGACCGATGGAGCCGGTCGAGCCGAGAATGGCGAGTCGCGTCCTCACGGCGACGGAACCTCCGCTACGAGTGTAGCAAGGGCAAGCGTGAGGGGAAGCGTGAAGAGCAGCGCGTCGATGCGATCGACGAGGCCACCGTGACCCGGGATGAAGTGTCCCATATCCTTGATGCCGACGGCACGCTTGATGAGTGACTCGGCCAGGTCGCCGATCTGGGCGATCAGGCTGACGAGCAGCCCTGCTGCCAGTGCTAGCCAGGGGGAGAGCGGTAACCCGAAGAGGGCAGCCCCCACTCCTCCGGTGAGGGAACCAGCACAGAGACCGGCAAGCGCTCCTTCCCTCGTCTTACCCGGGCTGAGGCGCGGCACGAGTTTCGTGTGGCCGAAGCGCGATCCATAGAGATAGGCCGCGGTATCGGTCAGCCACGTGACGCTGAGACCCCAGAGGAACCATGCAAGCCCGAGACTCGTGTCTCGCGATCCCACGAACTCGGCGACCGCCTGCAGCCATCCTCGCAGCGCCTCGCCGCTCATCCCGCGTAAGAGACCGGCCGCGCCGAGGGGAAGGGCGAGGTAGAGGACGGCAAGGCTCGTCATCGCCGCATTCGCGAGTGCCTCGGCATGCCGGTCACTGGTAATGCCGCGAGCGAGCGGAACCAGTACGACAGCACTGAGGCAGAGGAGGAGCACAGTGCTGGAGCGCGCGACGGTTGCCAGCAGGACGGTCAGGAGCAGCAGGCGACTTAACCAGGGGTACACCGAATACCCCTTGTGGCCGAGGGCCCGTGCCACCTCTTCCAAGCCGATGAGACCAGCAGTGACGAGAAGGGCGATGAGTACCCACCCGCCGAAGAGCGCGGGTATGACCGCCACGAGAACGACGACGACAGCGCTGGCCGATCGACGCCACAGCACAGTCGGCTACGTCATCCGGCAGAGCCGGAAGGCGGCGAAGCATCGAGGCCACCGAAGCGTCGCTCTCGCTGCTGGTAGTCGATGATCGCCTGCTCGAGTTCTTCAGGGGAGAAGTCGGGCCAGAGTGTCGACGTGAAGTAGTACTCCGAATAGACTGCCTGCCAGAGGAGGAAATTGCTGGTACGGAGCTCGCCGGACGTTCGGATGATGAGGTCGGGTTCGGGCATCCCAGCGGTGTAAAGGTAGGACTCGACGAGCTCTTCGGTGACCTGGTCTGGTCGGATCCCGTCGGCGATCATGCGGCGGATCGCCTGGATAAGCTCGGCTCGACCTCCGTAGTTGAACGCGATCGTCAGGACGATCCGGTCGTTGTTCTTGGTCAGCTCGATGGCGTCGTGGATCTGACGCTGGAGTTGAGGGTCGAGCCCTTCGAGGCTACCGATGTGCCGCAACTGCGCGCCATTGCGGTGCAGCTCTCCAGTCTCGCGAACGATCGCCTCGCTCAGGATCTGCAGGATCCCCTCGACCTCTTCACGGGGGCGTCGCCAGTTTTCGGTGGAGAACGCCCAGAGTGTCAGGTACTTGACGCCGAGTTCTGCCGCCTTGTAGGTGATACGGCGGATATTCTCCGTACCAGCCTGGTGCCCGGCGAGTCGAGGCAAGCCCCGCCGTGTCGCCCAGCGGCCGTTGCCATCCATGATGATGGCAACATGGCGCGGAACAGGACGGCGCATCGTCACCGTCTGCTGGAGGACCGCAGGGCCGGACGTGGGCGGGGAACCTGGCGGAGCGGAGTTTGTGCCGAGGGAAAGGTTAGACTTCGAGGATGTCATGCTCCTTCTGCTTCCCCATTTTCTCTGCCTCAGCGATGTACCGGTTCGTCAGCTCCTGCAACCGCTCCTCGGCACGGCGCTCATCGTCCTCGCCGATCTGCTTGTTACGCAGCAAGTCTTTCAGGTGGCTGAGCGCATCGCGACGCACTTTGCGGATGGCAACTTTCGTCTCTTCCACATGCTCGCGCACGAGTTTGACCAGCGCTCGACGACGCTCCTCGGTCAACGGTGGCAGGTTGATCCGGATAAGCTGGCCGTCTGTCGACGGGTTCAGGCCGAGATCTGACAAGCGCAGCGCTTTCTCGATCGCGCTGACCGCGCTGCGATCCCACGGTTGAACGACCAGCATGCGCGGTTCTGGCGCGGTGATGGTGGCGAGCTGGTTGAGTGGCATGGTGGTTCCATAATAGTTGACTTCGAGATGTTCGATCAGGCCCGGCGACGCTCTCCCTGCCCGGATGCCAGCGAGCTCGTGCCGGAGGAGGTCGAGGCTCTTCTTCATCCGCTGCTCTGCGTCGGCGAAGATGTTTTCCAGCATGGTTGCTCACCTCCTAGCCAACGCACGGCGCAGGCCCCGCAGTAACCCTCGTTAGCACACCAGCGTGCCGACCTCTTGGCCCAGTGCAGCCTTCTCGATATTACCCGGCTTGAGCAGGTCGAACACGATCACTGGGAGGTCGTTTTCACGGCAGAGTGCCAGCGCCGACTGATCCATCACGCGCAGGTTACGCTCAAGGGCCTCCTGATGCGAGATGACCCGGTAACGACGGGCGTTCGGGTTCTGCCGGGGGTCGTCGTCATAGACGCCGTCAACGTTGTTCTTGCCCATGAGCAGCACGTCGGCACCCAGCTCGACGGCACGGAGCGCGGCTGCGGTGTCGGTCGTGAAGTATGGGTTGCCGGTGCCGCCAGCGAGGATGACGATTCGCCCTTTCTCCATATGGCGAATGGCCCGCCGACGGATATACGGCTCCGCGACCTGGTGCATCTCGATCGCTGTCTGGACTCGAGTCGGGACGCCGTGGTGCTCGAGAGCGTCTTGCAGGGCAAGCGCGTTGATGATGGTGGCAAGCATGCCCATGTAGTCCGCCGTCGCCCGATCCATGCCGCGGGCGCTGGCGGCGAGTCCTCGCCAGATGTTGCCGCCACCGACCACGATCGCGATCTGGACACCACGCGCGGCAACGCGAGCGATCTCGGCAGCGACACTGTGTACGACCTCTGGATCGATGCCGTATCCGGCGTTCCCCATGAGGGCTTCGCCCGAGACCTTAAGCAACACTCGGTGGTAGACGCGGCGGTGTCCGTGAGCATGAGCGCCGCTCATGGACACCGATCCGCCAACCTCACTCATCGGCGCCAAGCTCGAAACGTGCGAAGCGACGTACCCGGATGTTCTCCCCAAGCCGGGCGATCGCTTCCTTGATGATCTCCTCTACCGTCCGAGAGGGATCCTTGATGAACGGTTGTGCCAGGAGGGCGACTTGCTCGACATACTTTTCCCGGCTGCCGGCTTGGCGAGCACCGGCGGCGAGTTCCTCTTCCGGGATATCCTCTGCGGAAACGTAGCGAGGCGCTGTCGCGGCCACCTGCATTGCAAGGTCATGTACCAGGTCGCGGAACTCCTGCGTGCGAGCGACGAAGTCGGTCTCGCAGTTGACTTCGATGAGCGCCCCGATTCGCCCACCACCATGGATGTAGGAGTCGACGAGGCCTTGCGAGGTGGCCCGCCCGGCCTTACGCTCGGCGCGGGCCAGACCCTGCTCGCGCAAGAGCGCCGCTGCCCGCTCCATGTCGCCTTCAGCCGCCTCGAGCGCGCGCTTCACGTCCATGACGCCAGCGCCGGTTCGCTCACGCAGCTCCTTCACCATCTGCACCGTGACGGTCACGTGTTGCCCTCCCGATCGATCCTCACCCTGAGCACGATCCGGCCGGCAGAGACCTGCCGGCCGCGTCTCTCTCACGCATTACAACGCATGCTTGGGTAGCCTCGCCTCGCGCTCTTCTTCGACTTCCTCGACGATTTCCTCGTCGAACTCCTCCTGAAGCCCGACGTATTCCTCTGCGTACAGGTCGTACTCTTCCACCGGCACCTCTTCCGCTGGCAGCGCCTGCTCGGCCATGGCCGACTCGAACTGCGTGCGGCCGGCGAGAATGGCGTCCGCAATGCGGGAGGTAATCAAGCGGATCGAGCGGATGGCGTCGTCGTTCGCTGGGATCACGTAGTCGATCAGATCCGGGTCACAGTTGGTGTCGACCATAGCGATGGTGACGATGCCGAGCCGCTTCGCCTCGCTCACCGCGATCGCTTCGCGCTTGGGATCCACGACGTAGAGCGCGTCGGGGAGCCGGTTCAGACCGCGGAGCCCGCCGAGGACGCGCTGGAGCTTGTCCAGCTCGCGCAGCTTACGCATTTGCTCCTTCTTGGGCAGACTTTGGAACAGCGGCGTGGTGATTTCCTGTTCGAGCTGGGTAAGGTAGCGGAGGCGCTGCCGGATCGTCACGAAGTTCGTCAACGTTCCACCAAGCCAGCGTTCAGTCACCGAGTACATCCCACAGCGCTCGGCCTCACGGCGGATCGTCTCCTGCGCCTGCTTCTTGGTGCCGACGAAAATGAAGATGCCGCCTCGTGCCGCCAGGTCGCGTGCGAACGCTTCAGCTTCTTGAAGGAGCCGAAGCGTCTGGCGCAGGTCGATGATATGAATGCCATGCCGCTCCGCGAAGATGTAGGGGCGCATCTTCGGGTTCCACCGCTTGGTCTGGTGTCCAAAGTGCACCCCGGCTTCCAGTAAGGCCTTCAGCGGGAGTTGCTCGGTTTGGAACTCGGCCACCGACGCCACAGCGCAATCCTTTCGACTGATTGGTGTTCGGCACCCGTGCCCTTCATCCTGCGCACAGACCGCGTGTGGCGGCACACCCTGCGCAGTCCAAGCACGTGCTAACTTGCCGGCTGCACGCCAGCGTAGCCCAGTATACCATGACGAGCGGCTTGAGCGGCCGATGGGCGGTTTACGGGGTCGGGGTCACCGGCTGGAGATAGTCTGCTACGACGTAGCCGGAAAGGTCACCGAACTTCACCGGCCACCAGACATAGCCCTCGGCTGAGATGGACTCCCCCACCACGGTGAGCTCTGTCCCCTCGGGGAGCGTCTGGACGATTTCGGCGGATGTGCTGGGCGCCGTACGCAGGTTAACCCCGGCACCGTCGGTATTGGCGACGATGACTGTGGCTCCCGGCCCGACGGTTCCGCTCGGCGGGGTCGCTGCCGGGGTGGCGCCCGGTGACACGGTCGTAATGATGATGGGCCCGGCAGGGGTCACCTCGGCGGTCGGAGTAGGCCCCGTGAGGACGGTGGGGAGACTACCGGCTTCAGGCGTCGGCTGGCTCGCAGCCCGGTCTGCAAGCAAGCTGCTGATCCAGAACCAGGCGAGACCGAGCATCAAGATCACGCCGAGTACCGGCGCAGCGATCCGGATATAGTCCGTCCAGTAGCGCTCATCGGTCTGATAGGTGAACTGCCGCTCGCTGCCGAAGGGGCCCGTTCCCGACGGACGGCTGGTGAAGGGGGGAACATGCTGGTACTCGTCCTCCGGTTCGGGATCTCGCGAGCTACCCGATCCGGTGTACTGATCCATGAACCCTCCTTGTCGCTTGGCCGCATCACGATCCAACTCGTCGGAGAGCCGGAGCGGAGCCATGACCGACTTCTGCGTTGTCGGTTCGCTCCGGATTACGATCGCTTGCCCGCCCTCAACCGGTTCCTGAGCGGACTCGTCAGCCGGCTCCCAGTAGTTCCCCATCCCACGATCGCAGTCCAAATCGTCTTCGCTGACCAGGTGGCTCTGGTGGGGCGCATAGAGGAGCGGGTTGCGGCACCATCCTTTTCGCCAGATAGGGGCCGGCTCATAGTACTTGCACGTCCCACACTTCCGCTCAGTCATCAGCGCTACTACACTCCCGCCGAACCGCGGCGAGCTGCATCGGCGGCAGCTTCCCGCATTCTCGACTCGAGCCACGACACCCGTGGGGTGCTGCTGATTATAAAGTACCAGAGCCGTCCCCGGCGGGTGACCGGGCCGTCCCTATCCAGTCGCTCACTGGCTCGGGAGCGGGACTGTCCTGCTCTCGTCCTCGCCTCGATTGTCCTGGGTCTGTCGACCCGGTCGCCGCGCTGCGACTCGGTTGGAGGCGGCCATGACTTGACGTTCAGCGCTGTCGGCCATATCCATGTGAAGCTCGCCTTCGCAACGGCCTCCTTCATTGACGACGAGCGACTGGGTCGAGATGGTGCCCTGAACCTGACCGGTAGCGAGAATCGTCAGCTTACCACGACACGAGATCGAGCCGCGAAGCTGCCCTGCGACGGTGATGTTCGCTGCCTCGACAGTCGCCTCCACAGTGGCCCCTTCGGCCACATGGACGTAACCATCGCAACGCAGGGTGCCGCGAAGTTCGCCCTCGATGCGCACATCGCGAGTGGTGGTGAACGTCCCGTCAACCGAGCTGTAGCGGTCGATCAGGCTGAGGCTCTCTGGCACAGAAGCTGGCGGCGAAACACGGGACACTCCCGGCGAGTTGTAGCTCATGCGCACTCCTTTCGCGCAGGTATCGGAGAATATCAGCGCGCCCGAGCCAACAGGTGACTAGGAGCTCGAATCCGGACGCGATGGATCACCTCCGCGATCCATTCGGAGCTGGCCCGACAACTTTGCGCCCTCGTGGACAACGAGCGAAGGAGCCTTCACATCGCCGATCACCTTGCCAGTGGGAAAGATCTCCAGCCGCCCATTCGCCTCGACCCGGCCGCGAACCGTGCCGTGGATCAAGACGTTGTGCGCGAAGATCTCAGCTTCTACCTCTGCCCCCTCGTCGATGGTGACGTCCTTCGTGGCATGCACCTGACCTTCGAGTCGGCCTCTGATGGTGACGGAACCTTCGCTGCGGAGCGTGCCCTCCCAGTGGTCATGTGCCGAAAGGACAGTTGCCGCAGCATCGGTCAGGGCCGGCATACGTCCCGGTTGTGTGGACGGCTCGACGTCCGCTGGAGCGACTCGGCCCCCGATAGGACGCGCCGGTGCGAAGGCTTCGGGCGGGATATCCAGCGAGAACGAGGTGTCGTCGCTCTCACCGAGCGGCGCTGGGACAGTAGTTTCGGACTGGGACGCGGACTCCTCAAGTTGCTGGCGCAGACTGGCGATCTGGCGATGGAACGCGTCGCCACGGGTCTCTCTGCGGAAAATCATGTCCCCCACCTCCTGTGGTCTGCTCCCCTGTCTCAGCCGGGCCCGAGGTACCAGAGCGTGATCCGACTCCGTCGGGCCTTCGTCTGCCTCGAGAGACACGCGTCGCCCGGCCTTCGGAGACAGTGGCTGCCGGGTAACGTGCGGCGGCCTGAGTGGGCGCTCATGGCCGGCCTCGATCCTATACCGGGCATTGTACTCCGTTGGCCGAGGATGCGCGACCACCGGAGGGCGATGACTCCGGTACATCGTCTCGATTGAACGGACACCGGTGTCCAGGCTGGTCACGAGGTGGAGAGTATGCTTGGGGCCGGCTGCTGAGTCGTCGGAGATGGGGTAGGATGAGACGGCGTTGGTGGCCGCTGATCGTCACCTGGGGTACACTGCGTGCATGGACGAAGAACGAGCGACGCGGCGGGTTGCGATCTGGTTCGCGCTGATCCTGATCGGCTTCAAGCTCTGGACGGTGCTGCTGATCGCTCTCTACTCGTGGAACTGGGCCACCGTCCGGTTCTTGCTAGCGAACCATGTGCTCTGGGTCGTGGTGGGGGCAGTGCTCGTTTGGGGGCCGGTAGTCTTCTGGCTACGGCTGATCCGGTTGCGCGCCCGGCGACGTGAGCTGATCCGATCGGAATGGGAAGTCGAAGACTCGCACACGCTCTCTCGATAGCCGCTTCTGGCTTCTCGAGCGCGAACGCCACTCGACGAGGCACTGCAGCATCACTCGACTTCGGGGGCGTGGTGCGCCCGGCAGGATTCGAACCTGCGACCTTTTGCTCCGGAGGCAAACGCTCTATCCTCTGAGCTACGGGCGCGCGCTGGCGTCGCATGCAACTATAGCACGCTGCGAGCCTTGGCTGCAAGCTTGACGCTTGCAGGTAGCTGGGGTATACTGGGGTTTTGCTGAGGGGTGGCGCTCGCGCATGCTGAGGCCTCATCGATCGCAGACGCAGTGTCTGATACGCCCGAGGAGCGGACGGTGGTACTGCACCTCGCGGCGTCCTTTGTGGTTTCTCACTCGCAGTCTACAGGAGAGCATGTCCAAAACGGCCATCCTTCCGGATGGGCTGAGCGCAGAAGCCTCCTGACACAACGTCCTGCCACAGTGGCGCTTTTCGGGCAGGCCTGGTCTCTCGTGACGCAGTGAAGGAGCGATTCATGGCCGTGACGACCAGCGGCACACGCGCCTCGACGGCGGGCTTCCGCCAGGTGCGGTCGAACCTTGGTATCGATCGCGTTTCGTTCTCCCGTATCCCCACCGTGCTCGAGATGCCGAATCTGGTCGAGCTGCAGCTCCGCTCGTTCGAGTGGTTCACGACGGAGGGGATGCGAGAGCTCCTCGAGGAGATATCTCCGATCATCGACTATTCGGGGAAGCTCGAACTCTACTTCCTGCGTCACTGGTTCGAGCCGCCCCGCTACCCGGTGGAGACGTGCCTCGAGCGTGACATGACCTACGCCGCTCCCCTCTACTTTCGGGTGCGGCTCGTGATCCGCGACACCGGCGAGGTCAAGGAGAGCGACGTCTATGTTGACGACTTCCCGATGATGACGTCGACGGGCACGTTTGTCATCAACGGGGCTGAGCGTGTCGTCGTCTCGCAGCTCGTGCGCTCGCCCGGTGCCTACTTCGAGCTGGAACCAGATCCGGCGACAGGGCGGCTGCTCTGCTCCGCGAAACTGATCCCGAGCCGAGGGGCCTGGCTGGAATTCGAGACCTCGAACAAGGACGCGCTGTACGTGAAGGTCGACCGCAAGCGCAAGCTGCCGGTGACCGTGCTGCTGCGCGCCGTCGGTCACGGCCGTGACGAGGAACTCTGCGAGCTGTTCGCGGATGTGGACACTGACCCGGATCACCGCTACATCGCGGCCACCATCGAGCGCGATCGAACCAAGTCGATGGAAGACGCTCAGATGGAGCTGTACCGCAACCTGCGGCCCGGCGATCCCCCGACGCGGGAGAACGCAGCGGCGCTGGTCGACCGGCTGTTCTTCAACCCGCGCACCTACGACCTCTCCAAAGTGGGGCGCTACAAGCTGAACAAGCGGCTCGGGGTGGATGTCGATCCGGCCACGCGGGTGCTGACGAGAGAGGATTTGGTCGCTCTGGTGAAGACGATGATCCGGGTTAACCGGGGCCTGGATCACGAGGACGATATCGACCACCTCGGCAACCGGCGGGTGCGGACGGTCGGCGAGCTGATCCAGATGCACCTGCGCACCGGCCTGCAGCGGTTAGAGCGCGGCATCCGCGAGCGGATGACGATCCAGGACATCGAGACGGTGACGCCCAGTGGGCTGATCAGCAGTACTCGCCCGGTGCGCGCAGCCATCCGCGAGTTCTTCGGCGGAAGCCAGCTCTCCCAGTTTATGGATCAGACCAACCCGCTCGCCGAGCTAACGCACAAGCGGCGACTCTCGGCCTTGGGCCCGGGTGGGCTCAACCGCGAGCGGGCCGGCTTCGACGTCCGTGACGTGCACGACTCGCACTACGGGCGTATTTGCCCGATCGAGACGCCAGAAGGCCCGAACATCGGCTTGATCGGCTCGCTGGCGACCTACGCACGGGTCAACGAGTACGGCTTCATCACGACGCCATACCGCCGTGTGTACCGAGAGCTGACGCTGCCCGAGCGGGCTGACCTCCTGGTGGGTCAGATCACGCGCCTAGACGTGACCGATCCGGCGACCGGCGAAGTGATCGTGCCGTCCGGCACCGTGATCGATGAGGCGTTGCGGCAGCGGCTACTCGATGCGGGCGTGCGCCAGGTGCCGATCGTGCCGTTCGTCAGTGATGAGATCGAGTTCCTGACGGCTGACCAGGAGGAGTACTTCACCATCGCGCAGGCGAACACGCCCCTCGATGAGGGGGTGCGGTTCGCCGAGACGCGGGTCGAGGCGAGGCGGGCAGGACAGTTCGTACTGGAGAGCCCGGAACGGATCGACTATATGGATGTCTCGCCCAAGCAGGTCGTCTCGGTTGCCGCGTCGTTGATCCCGTTCCTCGAGCACGACGACGCGAACCGGGCGCTGATGGGCGCGAACATGCAGCGGCAGGCGGTGCCGCTGCTCCGCCCGCGCGCGCCGATCGTCGGAACCGGTGTGGAATACCAGGCGGCGCGCGACTCCGGACAAGTCGTGGTGGCCCAGGCCGGCGGGATCGTCACCTCGGTGACGGCGCGGCGGATCGTGGTGCGAGAGGACGACGGCAACGAGCGCGTCTATCGGCTGCGCAAGTTCGTCCGCTCGAACCAGGACACCTGCATCAACCAGCGGCCGATCGTCCAGAAAGGCCAGCGCGTGGAGGCGGGCGACATCATTGCCGACAGCTCGAGCACCGAGAACGGCGAGCTCGCGCTCGGGCAGAACGTGCTGGTGGCGTTCATGTCGTGGGAGGGCGGCAACTTCGAGGATGCTGTGCTGATTAGCGAACGGCTGGTACGCGAGGACGTCTTCACCTCGATTCATATCGAGAAGTACGAGGTGGAGGCACGCGATACCAAGCTCGGCCCGGAAGAGATCACGCGCGATATCCCGAACGTGGGCGAGGACAGCCTGCGCGACCTGGACGCCGACGGCATCGTCCGGATCGGAGCCGAAGTTCGGCCGAACGATATCCTTGTCGGCAAGGTGACGCCGCGAGGTGAGACCGAACTGTCGGCTGAGGAGCGGCTGCTGCGCGCGATCTTCGGTGAGCGGGCGCGCGAGGTGAAGGACACGAGTCTTCGGGTTCCTCACGGCGTGCACGGGATCGTGATCGATGTGAAGCGCTTCCGCCGCGACGAGGCGAACGACTACGAGCTTCCGGCGGGTGTCAACGAGATGGTGCGCGTCCTGATCGCCCAGAAGCGGAAGATCTCCGAGGGCGACAAGATGGCTGGCCGGCACGGCAACAAGGGAGTCGTCTCTCGGATCGTGCCGATCGAAGACATGCCCTACCTGCCTGACGGCACACCAATCGATATCATCTTGAACCCGATCGGTGTGCCCTCGCGGATGAACCTGGGGCAGATCCTCGAGACGCATCTCGGCTGGGCGGCTCATGAACTGGGCATCAAGGTCGCGAGCCCGGTCTTCGATGGCGCGAAGGAAGACGAGGTACGCGAGCTTTTGGCGAAGGCGGGCCTGCCGCTCGATGGGAAGGTCGAGCTGTACGATGGCCGAACTGGCGAGAAGTTCGACCGTCCAGTGACGGTGGGCTACATCTACATGATGAAGCTCGTCCACCTGGTGGAGGACAAGATCCACGCCCGCTCGACCGGGCCCTACTCGCTGGTGACCCAGCAGCCGCTCGGTGGCAAGGCCCAGTTCGGCGGGCAGCGCTTCGGCGAGATGGAGGTCTGGGCGCTCGAGGCCTACGGCGCGGCTCACACGCTGCAGGAGATGCTGACGGTGAAGTCTGACGATGTCGTGGGCCGGGTCAAGACCTACGAGGCGATCGTCAAGGGTGAGCCGATCGTCGAAGCGGGAGTGCCGGAGTCGTTCAAGGTGCTGGTCAAGGAGCTCCGCAGTCTCGGGCTCTCGGTCGAGGTGGTCAACGAGGACGAGGAGCCGATCGAGTTCGCTGAAGACACGTCCCGGGAGATCCTCTCGAACCTCGACCGGATCAACCTGAGCGGCTTCGAGCGCACCGAGGACTGACGGTCGTGCTCGATCGTTTACTCTACCGGTGAGGAAGGCACATGAGCACGATAGTGCGACAGCGTGGCAGTCAGAAGACGCTCGACGTCAACAATTTCGACGCGATCAGGATCGGCCTGGCCTCGCCGGAGGCCATCCGGAGCTGGTCGTACGGCGAGGTGACGAAGCCGGAGACGATCAACTACCGGACGCTGAAGCCCGAGCACGGTGGCCTCTTCTGCGAGCGGATCTTCGGGCCGACGAAGGACTGGGAGTGCTACTGCGGCAAGTATCGCCGCGTCCGTTACGCCGGCACGATCTGTGACAAGTGCGGCGTCGAAGTGACGCGCTCCAAGGTGCGCCGCGAGCGGATGGGCCACATCGAGCTGGCTGCGCCGGTCGCCCACATCTGGTACGTGAAGGGGACGCCGAGCCGGCTCGGCCTGCTGCTCGATGTCACGCCCCGTAACCTGGAGCGTGTGCTCTACTTCGCCTCGTACCTGATCACCTCGGTCGACGAGGAGAGGAAGCGCCAGCTCATCGAGAGCGTGCATCAGGAACTGGCCGCTGAGATCGAGGAGCTCGACCGCAAGCTCGAGGAAGAGCGGACGAAGCTGGAGAGGGAGCGAGCGGAGGAGTCCTCGGCGCTCCAGGCGGGCTTGGACGCACTGGAGCAGCATGTCCGAGAGCGCTCGACGCGCGAAGCCGAGGAGATCCAGCGCGATGCAGCGGGGGTGCGCGAGCGCCTGCAGGGCAATATGCACCAGGCCGCGCCGGAGGATATCGAGTTCCGTGGACAGCTCATCGTTCGGGCTGGTGAGGCGATCAACGAGGATCGCCTAAGGGCGTTGGACGAGGCCGAGCGCGAGGCGCTGGCAGCGCTCGAGGCCGCTATCGAGCGCGAGGTGAGCGGAAGCCGGGCACTGGCTGAAGCGGAGTACGACCAGGCGCAGTCGCGGATGCTGGAGCAGTTCCGCAAGCTCGAACAACAGATTGAGCAGCAGAAGGCTGATCTGCGCAAGGAGGCCGACGATATCGTCCGGCAGATCTCGGACATTCGGCCGATGCAGGTGATCACCGAACAGCAGTTCCGCGAGCTGTCCGAACTCGCGCCGGGCGCGTTCGAGGCGCGCATGGGTGCGGAGGCGGTGTACGACGTCGTGTCCAAGATGGATCTCGACGCCCTATCCCAACAGCTTCGCGCCGAATTGCAGGCCACCACGGGCCAGCGTCACAAGAAGATCGCCAAGCGCCTCCGGCTGATCGAGGCGCTGCGCAAGAGCGGTAACCGGCCGGAGTGGATGATCTTGACGGTGCTGCCCGTTATCCCGCCGGATCTTCGGCCCATGGTGCAGCTCGATGGGGGTCGCTTCGCCACCTCCGACCTGAACGACCTGTACCGGCGGGTGATCAACCGGAACAACCGCCTCAAGCGGCTGATCGAGCTGGGAGCACCGGAGATCATCGTGCGCAACGAGAAGCGGATGCTCCAGGAAGCCGTCGATGCCCTGATCGACAACGGTCGGCGCGGCCGCGTCGTGTCCGGGACGAGCCGCCACAAGCTCAAGAGCCTCTCGGATATGCTGAAGGGCAAGCAGGGGCGCTTCCGCCAGAACCTGCTCGGCAAGCGCGTGGACTACTCCGGCCGCTCGGTGATCGTCGTCGGCCCCGATCTGCGGCTCGATGAGTGTGGTCTCCCCAAGCGGATGGCGCTAGAGCTCTTCAAGCCGTTCGTCATGCAGCGGCTGGTAGCACACGGCCACGCGCACAACATCAAGGCGGCCAAGCGCTTGGTGGAGCGGGTCGATCCGCGGGTCTGGGACGTGCTCGAGGAGGTCATCCAGAACTACCTCGTCCTGCTCAACCGGGCGCCGACGCTGCACCGGCTTGGCATCCAGGCCTTCAAGGTCAAGCTGATCGAGGGTTCCGCGATCCAGTTGCACCCGCTGGTCTGTGCGGCTTTCAACGCCGACTTCGACGGCGACCAGATGGCCGTGCATGTGCCGCTGTCGGCTGAGGCCCAGCGCGAGGCGCGCGAACGGATGCTCTCGACGCGCAACCTCCTAGATCCGTCCGACGGCGAGCCGGTCATCGCGCCCACGCTGGACATCGTGCTCGGCTGCTACGCGATGACGCTCCCGAACCCGGAGGCGCGCGGTGCCGGTAAGGTCTTCGCTAGCCCGCACGAGGTGGTGCTGGCGTACCAGGCCGGGCTGGTCGATCTGCAGGCGCCGGTCAAGGTGCGCGTCGAGCGCAACGGCCAGGGGCCGGGGCTGGTCGACACGACAGTGGGTCGGGTACTCCTCAATGAGGAGATCCCGCCGGAGCTCGGCTTCTGGAACGAGACGATGGATCGGAAAGCGCTGCGACGTCTGATCGCTGCCTGCTACAAGCAGCTCGGCCCTGAGCAGACAGCGAAGCTGGCAGACCGGATCAAGGATATCGGTTTCCATTACGCGACCAAGGGCGGACTGACCATTGGCCTCACCGATGTGCACATTCCGCCGGAGAAGGCCGAGATCATCCAGCGGGCCGATCAGCGCGTGGTCGAAGTCGAACGGCAGTACCGCCGGGGCTTGATCACCGATGCTGAGCGGCATCGCGAGATCGTGACGATCTGGAACGAGGCACGCGACGAGCTGGCCCAGGTGGTCGAGCATCGCCTGGGCGAGAACAACTCGCTGTACATGATGATGAAGTCGGGCGCCAAGGGCAACATCAACCAGATCAACCAGATGGCGGGCATGCGAGGCCTGATGCTCGACCCCCGGGGGAACATCATCGAGCTCCCGATCCGCTCGAACTTCCGCGAGGGGCTGTCGGTGCTCGAGTACTTCATCTCGACGCATGGGGCCCGCAAGGGGCTGGCCGATACAGCCCTGCGCACCGCGGACTCTGGCTATCTGACTCGCCGGCTGGTGGATGTTGCCCAGGACGTCATCGTGACGATCGATGACTGTGGCACGGAAGAAGGCATGTGGGTGCGTTTGGCCGACATGCCAGACCGGGAGTCGTTCGTCGAGCGCGTCGTCGGCCGGGTGGCCGCTCTTCCGGTACTTGACCCGCGCACCGGCGAGGTGCTGGTGGAGCGCAACCGGGAGCTCAAAGAGGAGGTCGTTGACGAACTGCTGGCTCGTGGAGTCGAAGCGGTGATGATCCGCACGCCGCTCTACTGCACGGCTGACTACGGCGTCTGCCGGATGTGCTACGGCCGTAACCTCGCCACTGGTGAGCTGATCGAGCTGGGTGAGGCGGTCGGCATCATCGCGGCCCAGAGCATCGGCGAACCTGGCACGCAGCTCACGATGCGGACGTTCCACACTGGCGGCGTCGCAGGGGAGGACATCACGACCGGTCTCCCGCGCGTCGAAGAGTTGTTCGAGGCGCGGGAACCGAAAGGCAAGGCGATACTGGCCCGCAACGACGGGGTCGTCCACGTCGTCGAGGACGACCTGGGGCGAAAGGTCGTCGTGACATCGGAGCGTCTCCTCACGGAAGAGCACCGGATTCCGGCGGGTTATCAGCTCCTGGTCAGCGACGGGGCGGACGTCGTGGTCGGCCAGGTGCTGGCCACAAACGGTGCCGGCGGAGAGCCGGTGGTCGCGACGATGGCGGGTCAGGTCTTCGTCGACGGCGACGTGCTGATCGTCCGCCGCGAGGAGCACGAGTCGGTCGAGTACGCGATCCCGGCGGCGGCCCACCTGCTGGTGGCGGACGGCGACCAGGTCACAGCCGGTACGCCGCTGACCGATGGAAGCCTGAGCCCGGAAGAGCTGCTGGAGACGCTCGGCCGTGACAAGGTGCAGCGCTACATCCTGGACGAGGTGCAGAAGGTCTACAAGTCCCAGGGAGTGGTGACGAACGACCGCCACATCGAGATCATCATCCGCCAGATGCTCCGCAAGGTGGCGGTGACGGATCCGGGCGACACCGACCTGCTGGTCGGCGAGATGCTGGATCGCACCCAGCTCCTGAAAGTGAACGAGGAAGTCGTGGCGCAGGGTGGTGTGCCCGCGACGGCGCAACAGGTCTTGCTGGGGATCACCAAGGCATCGCTGGCGACCGAGAGCTTCCTGTCGGCGGCGTCGTTCCAGGAAACGACCCGGGTGCTGACCGAGGCTGCGATCCAGGGCAAGATCGATTACCTGCGCGGCCTGAAGGAAAACGTCATCATCGGGAAGCTGATTCCGGCGGGCTCCGGATTCTGGGAGCGGAAGAAGAAGCGGGAAGCGGCCGCGCTCGGCGTCCTCGACGAGGTCATGCTGCGCGGGCTGGTCAGTGGGGAGCCCTTGCCAGCGGTAGCCGAAGAACTCCCCGCGCTGTCGCCGGATATCGTCGAGCCACTCGATCGTTCGACGGATGTCCTCGAGCCCGAGACTGCCGAGCAGTCGCAGTGGGAGCTGACGGCCGAGGGCATGGAGGACATCACCGACGTCGAGCGAGGGGAAGGTCTGGACAAGAAGCGGATCGCTGGCGGCGAGTAGGCGACGTCGAGGCGCCTGTGGCCGCGGGCATACGGGCGCAGGCACGAGTTGACGCCGGGCTGAACGACTGGTAAACTTCACCCTTGTGACCCGTACGGGTCACAAGGGTGAAGTCGTGTTTGAAGCAGTCCTGGCACGTGTTGCCTGGACAGGAGTGGATCGTGCCGACGATCAATCAGCTCGTCCGCAAGGGCCGCGAGAAGCCGCGCAAGAAGCCGAAGGCGCCAGCGCTGCGGTTCATCAATAGCCGCGTCGGCCGCAATGCTGGTCGGCTTCGTGCGCTGCCGAAGGGCTCGCCGCAGAAGCGTGGGGTCTGCACACAGGTGCGTACCATGACGCCCAAGAAGCCGAACTCCGCCCTGCGGAAGATTGCCCGCGTGCGGCTCACGAACGGTCTCGAGGTGACAGCGTACATCCCGGGCGAGGGGCACAACCTCCAGGAGCATTCGGTCGTGTTGATCCGGGGTGGACGTGTCAAGGATCTCCCTGGCGTGCGGTACCACATTATCCGCGGCGCGCTCGATGCCCGCGGCGTGGAGAACCGGAAACAGGGGCGATCCAAGTACGGGACCAAGAAGAAGAGCTAGTTTGTGGGGCGCCGGGAGACCTCACCGCCCGGCGCTGACAGATCGTCTGGTACGGAAAGCGGACTCACGACGTAAAATCTCGTGCTGGCCGCTTTTTCGTGTCCCAACAGTGGGTGAAGCGGTCGGCAACCAGTGCTCAGGGCGGAAACCGGTATAGGGAGGCGAGCCAGCCATGCCGAGGCGAGCGAAGATCGAGCGGCGGAGCATACCACCTGATCCGCGGTACGGCAGCGAACTGCTGCAGCGCTTCATCAACAAGGTGATGCAGCGCGGCAAGAAGTCGCTGGCTGAGCGGATCGTCTATGACGCGCTGGACATCGTCGCCAGCCGGACCGGGCAGAACCCGCTCGAGGTCTTCCAGCGGGCGGTGCAGAACGCGATGCCGTTGCTCGAGGTCAAGCCGCGGCGAGTGGGCGGGGCTACCTACCAGGTACCGGTGCAGGTGGAGCCGCACCGGCGTGTCTCCCTGGCGATGCGCTGGCTCATTCAGTCCGCCCGAGCGCGCTCGGGGAAAACGATGTCGGAGAAGCTCGCGGCCGAGCTGATCGACGCGGCCAACAACACCGGGGCGACGATCAAGCGCCGGGACGATACGCACCGGATGGCTGAAGCGAACCGCGCCTTCGCCCACTACCGCTGGTAGGGCGCTGGCGCTTCGACAACTGGCGACGAGAGGTACATCAGGACAGAGCATGAGTACGGTACAGACACAGGTCACTGACGCAAGGCGCGTCCTTCTGCAGCGAACCCGGAACATCGGGATCATCGCGCACATCGACGCTGGCAAGACGACCACGACCGAGCGCATCCTCTTCTACACCGGCCGAGTCCATCGGCCAGGCGAGGTGCACGAGGGCTCGGCGACGATGGACTGGATGATCCAGGAGCGGGAGCGCGGTATCACGATCACCGCCGCTGCGACGACGTGCTTCTGGCGAGACCACCGGATCAACATTATCGATACGCCGGGGCACGTCGACTTCACGGTCGAGGTCGAGCGCTCGCTACGGGTGCTCGACGGCGGCGTGGTCGTGTTCGATGGCGTCCATGGCGTCGAGCCGCAGTCAGAGACGGTGTGGCGCCAGGCCGACAAGTACCACGTGCCGCGCATCTGTTTCATCAACAAGCTCGATCGGGTCGGCGCGAACTACGAGCGGGCGATCGAGATGATCCGCGAGCGGCTGAAGGCGAAGCCCGCCGTCATTCAGTGGCCGATCGGTCTCGAGGCGGATTTCCGCGGCATCATCGACCTGATCGAGTTCCGCGCGCGGATCTACCATGACGAGCTGGGGCAGCACATCGAGGACGCGGACGTCCCTGACGAGTACCGCGAGATTGCTCAGCTCTGGCGGAGCAGGCTAGTCGAGCAGATCTCGGAGACCAGTGAAGAGCTGATGCTCCGGTATCTCGAGGGCGAGGAGCTTACGCCGCAGGAACTCCGTTCAGGGCTCCGCGCCGCGACGGTGAGTGGCCAGCTCGTGCCGGTGCTCTGCGGGTCAGCGCTCAAGAACAAGGGCGTCCAGTTGCTGCTCGACGCGATCGTCGAGTACTTGCCGTCGCCGCTCGATATCCCACCCGTACGGGGAACCAACCCAGCGACCGGGGAAGCAGAGGTTCGCGAGGCAGACGACGAGGCCCCCTTCTCAGCGCTGGCGTTCAAGATCCAGTCAGATCCGCATGTTGGCCGTTTGACCTACGTGCGGGTGTACTCCGGCAAGCTCACGTCCGGCTCCTATGTGTACAACTCCACGAAGAACGAGCGCGAGCGCGTCTCGCGACTGCTCCGGATGCACGCCAACCACCGGGAGGAGGTCGAGTGGGTCGGCGCTGGCGATATCTGCGCGGTGATCGGCTTGAAGAAGACGTTCACCGGGGATACGCTGTGCGACCCTGACCGGCCGATCCTCCTCGAGGCGATCCAGTTCCCCGAGCCGGTCATCTCGGTGGCCGTGGAGCCGAAGACCCGGGCTGATCAGGACAAGCTGTCCATGGCGCTGCAGCGGCTGTCGGAGGAAGACCCCACGTTCCAGGTGCGCATCGACCCGGAGAGTGGCCAAACGATCATCAGCGGCATGGGCGAGCTGCATTTAGAGGTCATCGTCGACCGGATGCTGCGCGAGTTCCGCGTCGGCGCCAATATCGGGCGACCGCAGGTCGCGTACAAGGAGACGATTACCCGGCCGGTGCGTGTCGAGGGGCGCTTCGTCCGGCAGACTGGTGGTCGCGGCCAGTATGGGCACGTCTGGCTGGAGCTGGAGCCGTTGCCGCGGGGAGGCGGCTTCGTCTTCGAGGATCGGATCGTCGGCGGCGTTGTGCCGAAGGAGTTCATCCCAGCCGTGGAAGCCGGGATCCGGGAAGCGATGGAGACCGGCGGTGTCGCGGGCTACCCGGTCGTCGATATCAAGGCGGTTCTGGTCGATGGGTCGTACCACGAGGTCGACTCGTCGGAGATGGCCTTCAAGATCGCGGCGTCGATGGCGCTGAAGGAGGGCGTGCGCCGTGGCCAGCCGGTCATTCTCGAGCCGATCATGCGGGTCGAGGTCGTCACCCCGGAGGAGTTCACCGGTGACGTGATCGGTGACCTGAACGCCCGGCGTGGCCGGATCGAGGGAATGGAGATCCGTGCCGGGGCGCAGGTGGTGCGCGCTCTCGTGCCGCTGGCGACGATGTTCGGCTATGCCACCGACCTGCGGTCGATGACTCAGGGGCGGGCAACGTATTCTATGGAGTTCGACCATTACGCACCGGTGCCGGAGTCGTTGGCCGCGGAGCTCGCGGCGCGAAATGGGCGGTAGAGGCGAACGAAGCGGGATGCATGATCGTCGGGTGATCGAGGACGGTAGGAGGAGAGGATACCGTGGGCAAGCAGCGGTTTGAGCGGAAGAAGCCGCACGTGAACGTAGGGACGATCGGGCACGTCGATCACGGGA